>CACZGD010000065.1 GCA_902780565.1 Oscillospiraceae bacterium | reverse complement strand
CGGGACCCGCGGTTTTCATTTCAAAAAGGGACCGGCGCGCTTCAGGAACGGAGGAACGCGCCGCGGCGCGGGTGGGAAGGTCCGCGCTGTCCACACTGTCCACACCGAAATTGCGATCGTTTATGAAAAAAATATACGGAAGAAAAAAACAAAAAACATGTGTGGACAGTGTGGACAGTGTGGACAATCATAAAATAAAAATATGAAAAAAGAAGTAGACATTCCAACCGCCGTGTGTTATAATATATTTTGAATATTTATCTATACCTATCTCTATAATGGAGTGAAAACTATGGAAGATCTCAGCAGGCTCTGTTTTTACTGTATGCACCAGAAGGATCGCGCCGGGCGCTGTACATACTGCGGCAAGGCGGACGACCCGCTGCAGGAGGACGGTTATCTCCCGCTCGGCACCACGCTGTCCTCCCGCTACGTGCTGGGACGCGCCGGCAGGAAGAACAGTGAGGGCGTGACCTATATCGCTTATGATATGAAGACCGATCTGCCCTGCAGCGTGCGGGAGTTTTTCCCGGTCTCCCTGTGCCGCCGCAGCGAGGCGGACGGCGTTTCCGTGCTGCCCGCCCCCGGAAGCGAGGCGATGTATGAGGACTGCCGCACGAGCTTTATTGAGCTGTGGAAGAAGCTGCACCGGCTCAGAGGCCTGAGCGCCCTGATCGAGGTGACGGACGTGTTCACGGCGGACAACACCGCCTACGCCGTCTTTTCGGAGCCGGAGGAGCGCACGCTGCGCGACTATCTGCTCTCCACCCCGCAGGGGTACGTGGAGTGGGATCAGGCGCGGTATCTGTTCATGCCCGTGCTCTCCACCCTCGGCACTCTGCACACCGCGGGGCTGATCCACAAGGGGATCAATCCCTCCGCGTTTCTGGTCACGGGCGAGGGGAAACTGAAGCTGACGGACTTTTCCATCCATCAGGCGCGGCTCGCGTTCTCGGACCTGGATTCCGATATCGAGGACGGCTACGCCCCCACCGAGATCTATGACGAGGACGGCGAGATCGGTCCGTGGACGGACGTGTATTCCTTCTGCGCCGTGCTGTACCGCGCGCTCGTGGGCTCTACGCCGATCGCCGCGCCTATCCGTCGGCAGAACGACCAAATGATGATCCCGGCGAAGTTCGCCGAAAAGCTGCCGCCCTACGTCATCAACAGCCTGATCAGCGGCATGCAGATCGAATCGCGGGACCGTACCCGCAACGTGGAGCAGCTCCGCTCGAATCTGTCCGCCTCTCCCCGCGCCGTCAGCGCCTCCGCAAGGCCGCTGTATCGCCGGACCGCCATCGACGCGGGCGTGCGCGACGCCTCCGTCGGCGTCGCCCCCGGCGTCACGGGCTTCCAGACCAATACTGCCCGCTCCTCCTATGCGTTCGACCCGAACGCCGCCGCGCCCCGCCGCCCTGTGCGCCTGATCGATGAGGTCAGCGACGCCGAGGAGCCCGGCGCCAGAACCAAGATCCTGCCGAAGACCGGCATCCCCGCCCAGCGCAAGCAGGATGTGGACCCGGAGGAGGTCATCGCGCGGCAGAAGCAGATGGAGAGCCGCCGCAAGACCCTCACGATCCTGCTGGTCGTGCTGATCCTCGTGCTGCTGGTCGGTCTCGGCCTGCTGGTCTCCGCCCTGTTCGGCGGGTCCGGTACGCCGTCAACCCCCGCCACCCCCAATGAATCGCAGACCGCCGCGCAGCCCGGCGGCGCGCTGCCGGAGTCCTTCGTGATCCCGGAATTCCGCAACCAGTATTACGACCAGATCGCCAACGATAACTACTATTCCAAGCTGCTCACGCTGGTGCCGGTGTATGAAAATTCCGCCACCGTGGCCTCCGGCGTGATCATCGAGCAGTCCATTTCCGAAGGCACCACCGTGAACCGCGGCACGCAGCTCCGCCTGACCGTCAGCACCGGCCCCAAGCAGTTCCAGCTTCCGGACGTGACGGGCTATACCTATGAGCAGGCCGTCGCCACGCTTTGCGGTCCTTTGGGGCTGGAGCTCGTGACCGGCACGAAATATAACGACGGCACGCACGTGGCAGGCACCGTGGCAGAGACCATTCCCGCCGCCGGCACGACCATGAGCCAGGGCGGGCGCGTGACCGTTTCCTTCTGGAGCGAGGTCGGCAGCCAGTCCGGCGCAACGACGCCGGGGCTCCCCGCCGCCACGACGCTGCCGGGTGAGACCGCCGCGACCACGCAGCCGCAGGTCCCCGCAACCACGCAGCCCGGGGCGCCCGCCACCACCCTGCCCGACGCCGCCGCGACCACGCAGCCCGGGACCCCCGCAACGACCGAGCCGTAAGGCGACGCCCGATTTTACCGAAACAAAGGAGCTTGATGCATGCTCAAAAACTATATCCGAAACCTGTGTGAGGACGTCGCCTGCGTGCGCGAGCGCGACCCGGCGTCTTCCTCGTCCATGGAGGTCTTCTTCCTCTATCCCGGCGTGCGGGCGGTGCGCAATCACCGCGTCGCGCACTGGTTCTATGAACATAAACAGTATTTTATGGCGCGGCTGATCTCCAATACCAGCTACCGCCACACCGGCATCGATATCCACCCCGGCGCAAAGCTCGGGCAGCGGGTCTTCATCGACCACGGCGTGGGCGTGGTGATCGGCGAAACGGCGGAGGTCGGCGACGACGTGACCATTTATCAGGGCGCCACCCTCGGCGGCACCGGCAAGGACGTCGGCAAGCGCCATCCCACCGTCGGCAAGGGCGTGATGGTCGGCGCGGGCGCAAAGGTGCTGGGCCCCATGAAGATCGGGGACAACACCAAGATCGCCGCTGGCAGCGTGGTCCTGACGGAGCTGCCGCCCAACTGCACCGCGGTCGGCGTGCCTGCCCGCATCGTCAAGCGCGACGGCGTGCGGATGGATAATTTCGACCACACCCACCTGTCCGACCCCTTACAGAGAGAGTTTGAACGGCTGGAGCGCGAAATATACGAGCTGAAGGAAGAAGTCCGCCGTTTGAAAGGAGAACAGCATGAAGGTTTATAATACCCTGACCCGGGAAAAGCAGGAGCTGATCCCCCTGACCCCCGGCGAATATAAGATCTACGCCTGCGGGCCCACGGTCTATAACTACATCCACATCGGCAACGCCCGCCCCATCTGCGTGTTCGACGTGCTGCGCCGCTATCTTGAATATCGCGGCAACAAGGTTACGTTCGTGCAGAACTTCACCGATATCGACGATAAGATCATCAAGGCCGCGCAGGCCGAGGGTACCGACTACAAGGGCGTGAGCGAAAAGTATATCGCGGAATACAAGATCGACGCGAAGGGGCTCAACGTGCGCGAGGCGACCATCCACCCCAGAGCCACCGAGAATATCGACGAGATCATCTCCATCATCTCGACCCTGATCGAAAAGGGCTACGCCTATGAAGCGCAGGGCGACGTGTATTTCAGCCCCGCCAAGTTCAGTGAGTACGGCAAGCTCTCCCATCAGCCGCTGGAGGATCTGATGTCCGGCGCGCGCATCTCCGTGGGGGACGTGAAGCGCGAGGCGGCGGATTTCGCGCTGTGGAAGGCCTCTAAGCCCGGCGAGCCCTATTGGGAGTCCCCGTGGGGACTGGGCAGACCCGGCTGGCACATCGAGTGCTCCGCCATGTCCAGACGCTACCTCGGCGAAACCATCGATATCCACTGCGGCGGGCAGGACCTGATTTTCCCGCATCACGAGAACGAGATCGCGCAGTCGGAATGCTGCAACGGCGTGCCCTTCGCCCGCTACTGGATGCACAACGGCTTTATCACCGTGGACAACGTGAAGATGAGCAAGAGCGAGGGCAACTTCTTCACCGTGCGGGACGTGGCGAAGCAGTTTGGCTATGAGCCGATCCGCATGCTGATGCTCTCCTGCCAGTACCGCAGCCCCATCAACTATTCCTACGATTCCATCGTGCAGTGCAAAACGTCCCTGACCCGCCTGCACACCTGCCGCGACTCGCTGGATTTCGCGCGGAAGACTGCCTCCGACGGGGCGACCGAGGGCCTGCAGGCCGCGTTTGACGGCTTCGTCTCCCGCTTCAACGACGCGCTGGACGACGACCTGAACACCGCCGACGCGATCGGCGTGCTGTTCGATCTGACCCGCTTTATCAACAAGGAGGTCCTGACCGACGCGCCGAAGGCGGCGGACGTGACGCTGGCGATCCGGGTGTTCGATACCCTGTCCGGCGTGCTGGGCCTTGTGTATGACGACGGCACCAATGAAAAGGCCGCTGACGGCGACGCCGAGATCGAGGCGCTGATTGCTGAGCGCACCGCGGCGCGCAAGGAAAAGAACTGGGCGCGCGCGGACGAGATCCGGGCGAAGCTCACCGAAATGGGCGTCGTGCTGGAGGATACCAAGCAGGGCGTGAAATGGCACAGAGCATAAAAGAAAAAATCGGGCCGTGAGCCCGATTTTTTGATGTTGGATGTTGGATGAAGGAAGGGCTCCGCCCTTACCCCATTCTTAAATGCAAAATGCAAAATACTGAATGCAAAATTTCGGAAGGGCTTCGCCCTTACCCATTTTAAAATGCCGACCGCAGGTCCCGACCCTCGGCCCTCGGCCCTCGGCCCTCAGCCCTATTATCAATGCCGACCGCAGGACCAACATCCCACATCGCCGGGCGAAGTCCGGCCTTAAAGCCCTATCATGCCGGCGGGCAGATCCGAGGCAAGCTTCTGGGCGAGCGCGGCGGCGGTATTGCTGCCGGAGGCTGCCGCGATGACCACGCAGAAGACCGCCGAAACGACGGCCAGCGCGAAGCAGACCGCAACGCCGATCAGGAAGTTCTGCTTGAACACCTTATCGAAGAACAGATATTTGACGGCATAGAACATGCCGATCATGAACAGGAACGAAAACAGCGCGGTGAGGATCAGCAGCAGATAAACAATCATAAGCGTTTCTCCTTTTATTTCTTCTGAAAAGGGCAGACCGCAGGGGTCTGCCCTTTGTGTGTTTTTTGATTCCGAATCAGAACTCGAGGTCGTCGCCGTCCTCGCCGTCCTCGTCCTCTTCAAACAGGGAATCGAGGTCCAGCTTCGCGCCGCAAGCGGGGCACTCCAGCTCGAAATCCTCGTCGTCCTCGAAGATGGACTCGTCGAAGAACACGGTCTCGTGGCAGTTGGGGCACTCGAACTCATAGACGCCGTCGTCTTCCTCGTCCTCGTCGTCCCAATCCTCGTCCCAATCGTCGTCCTCGAGATCGTAGACGATATCCTCCACGTTCGCAAGGTCCTCATCCAGCACGTCGAGGCGGTCGGAATCCTCCTCCAGCTCGAGCGCGATATCCTCCAGCACGTCGATGACCGCGCCGAAGAGCTTGGCTTCCTTGGTGTCGCTGCCGAGGTTCAGGCCTTCAGCAAGGCCCTTGAGATAGGCAACTCTTTCCGAAATCGTCATAATGCTTCCTCCCTGAATCAGGCTCTGCCGAGATACTCGCCCGTGCGGGTATCGATCTGGATCATTTCGCCCTCGTCGATGAACAGGGGCACGCGGACCTCAGCGCCGGTTTCCAGCGTTGCGGGCTTGAGGGTGTTGGTGGCGGTATCGCCCTTGAAGCCGGGCTCCGTCTTGGTGACCTGCAGGTTCACGAACGTGGGGGGCTCCACGCCGAAGACCTTGCCCTTATAGGAGAGCACGCGGCACACCATGTCTTCCTTCACGAACTTGAAGTTATCGTCCAGCTCACTCTTGCCGATGGGTTCCAGCTCATAGGTCTCGGGGTCCATGAAATAATAGAGATCACCGTCGTTATAGGAATAGGTCATCTCTCTGCGCTCAATGTAAGCGGTGGGATACTTGTCTGTGGGGGAGAAGGTCTTTTCTACCACGCTGCCCTGGATCACGTTCCTGAGCTTGGTGCGCACGAAGGCAGCGCCCTTCCCGGGCTTGACATGCTGGAATTCGATGATGGACCAGACCTGCCCGTCCATTTCGAAGGTAACACCGTTTCTGAAATCGCCGGCTGAAACCATAGTTGAATCATCCTTTCTGATGGGATAGTTTTTTACCTTTTTATATTACCATAAGTATTGACGGATTGCAAGCGTTTTTTTCATATCTTGTCGCCGAAGCCGTGCTCGCGCAGAAAAACGTGCTCGCGGTGCCTGAGCGGGATATAATGGATCGGCAGCACGTATTCCTTGTGCATCGGGCGGACCCGCACGCTGATGGCGCCGGCGTTGTTCGCGCCCCGGATATCCGTGAACAGCTGATCCCCGATGAGCACAAGCTCGGAAATATCCACGCCCATCATGTCCGCGGCGCGGTAAAAATTCTTGCCGTCCGGCTTTTCTGCCTTCGCGATAAAGGGAATATTCCCCAGCTTGCGGGAAATGATCCGCGCACGCGCGGTCCATGTGTTCGTCAGGATCATGACCGGGAAGCCTGCCTTTTTCACCATGTCCACCCATGCGGGCACGCCGTCGAACACCTTATAAAAGGAATCCACGGCCACGGTGTTATCGATATCCAGCGCGATCGCCTTTGCGCCCATATTATGCAGATCCTCCACCGTGATATCGACGAGCTTGTCGAAAAACCGGTTCGGGATCAGATCCTTGTCGTACGTTCTGCTGATCATTGCCTGCGCCTTTCAGATAAAAAATGAGAGGCGAGTCGAAAAATGACCCGCCTCGACTTCGCGTTGTGCCGCCGGAGGGCGAACCACGAAGGGGCTGAAACTGCCGCGCTTATTTATACTTGCGCTTCCGGGCAGCTTCGGACTTTTTCTTTCTCTTGACAGAGGGCTTTTCATAATGCTCTCTCTTGCGGACTTCCTGAATCACGCCGTCTCTGGAGGTCTGGCGCTTAAAACGTCTCAGCGCGCTGTCAAGAGATTCATTTTCCTTCACTTTAACCTGGCTCATATAGTTTCCCCTCCCTCCGTTATACTCGGTGGGTCATTGACTGACACTTCTCGGACGGGCCTTTTCGCCTGTCACCATGACATTATACAACGGAAAAAACGCCCTGTCAATATTTTTTTACGCGCTTTTTCGCATTTTTTTGCGGGGAAAAAGCACTTTTTCACTATTTCATAAAAAGGTCTTTCTTTTTCTTTTTCTTTATGGTAAAATTGACGCAGACCATTGTGTGAGAACGGAGGAACCGGATTCATGAAAAAGCTGCTTTGCGTGCTGCTCACGCTCTCTCTGCTTGTCTGCGCGCTGATTCTGCCCGTTGACGCGGCGGATCAGCCCTATCCGCTTGTGATCGTGCGCGGGATGGATTTCCTGCACGGTCTGTCCTACGATACCGGGCTGCCCACGCAGCGCGAGGCGGCGCTTTCGCTCGACGCAAAGGGCGTGATCAGAACGCTGTTCACCGCCTTCGGCAAGCTCGTGACCGGCGGCAAGCGCGCCGCGGTCGGGGAGATCCTCGACTACGCGGTCGAGGCCCTGTCCGTTTACCGCATGACGCCGGACGGCGACCCCGCGGACCCGAACGTGGCGAGCGAGTATTTCACCGAAAGCGCCGCCGCCTACCCGGAAATGCTGACCTGGCGCGGCTCCAATGAGGAGGGGCTGCTGCAGTCCTCTATCGAGCGCTACGGCGCCGGGAACGTGTATTTCTTCAAATACGACTGGCGGCTGGACGCGCGTGAGAACGCCGCTTACCTCAGCGAGCTGATCGAGACCGCGTGCGCCGAGCACGGGACCGACAAGGTGGATCTGGTGTGCTGCTCCATGGGCGGCATCGTGACCCTGACCTATATGAACGACTTCGGCGTCGACCGGCTCGATTCCGTGGTTTCGGACTCCTCCACCATGGGCGGCACCGCCGTCACGACCGAGCTCATGGAGAAAAAGGTGTATTTTGACGAGGGCGCCGCGCTGCGCTTTCTGCAGTCCAAGCTCCCGCGCTTCGGCTTCGTCTGGCGGACCGCCGCGAAGACGGGACTCCTCCGGGGCGTCGTCAATTTCCTCAACCGCTTCGCCGCCGATAATCTGGACGAGATCTACGACGAGGTCCTGACCCCAACCTTCGGCTCCATGCCCGCCGTGTGGGAGCTGGTGCAGCCGGACGAATACGAGACCGCGAAGGCGATCCTGTTCGGCGATAAGCGCGGGGACTACGCGGGGCTGCTTGCGAAAACCGACGCGGTCCAGCGCGAGGTGGTCTCCCGCCGCGTCGAGCTGCTGCAAAGCGCCATGGACGCCGGCGTGAAGCTTACGTTCATCGCGGGCTACAACACGCCCCTGACCCCCGCCTATGAGGGCGGAAAATATCAGGGCGACGGCACGCTCGAGACCCGATGGATGAGCCTCGGCGCGCTGACGAGCGAGATCGGCAGCGAGCTGTCCGACGCCGAAAAGGCGGTGGGCGACCCGAAATACCTCTCCCCGGACGGCTGTATCAACGCTTCCACCTGCGCCTTCCCGGACCTCGTGTGGTTCATTAAGGACGCGCCGCACGTCGGCTGCCTTTACGGCTCCGGCTATACCGAGCTGATCTTCACCCTGCTCGAATATCCCGCGCAGCCCGACGTGAATACCTTCCCCGCCGTGCCGCAGTTCACATGGGCGGACGGCAATCAGGACCTGCACGCGTTTTGATCGGAAACAGGTTTTCCGAACATACAGAAAGGAATCAAATCCATGTCCATTCCACTTGCCGACCGGGTCCGTCCGCAGACGCTGGATGAGATCGTCGGTCAGAAGCATTTGTTCGCGCCCGGCGCGGGGCTGCGCAATATCATCGAGTCCGGGCAGATCCCGAACCTGATCTTCTACGGTCCGCCCGGCACGGGCAAGACCACGGCGGCGCGCATCATCGCCGCCAGCACGAAAAAGCGCCTGCACATCCTCAACGGCACCTCCGCCTCGCTCTCCGACGTCAAGGACGTGATCGCGGAGCTGGGCACGATCGCCGCGCTGGGCGGCGTGCTGCTCTACCTCGACGAGATCCAGTATTTCAATAAAAAACAGCAGCAGTCGCTGCTGCAGTATATCGAAAACGGCGATATCACGCTGATCGCCTCCACGACCGAAAACCCCTATTTCTATATCTATCCCGCCGTGCTCAGCCGCAGCACGGTGTTCGAGTTCAAAAGCATTACCCCCGCGGACGCGATCCCGGGCATTCAGCGCGCGCTGCGCTTCCTGGAAGCGGAGAACGGCGTGACCTATGCGCCGGAGGACGGCCTGCTGCCCTTCATTGCGGAGGCCTCCGGCGGCGATATGCGCAAGGCGCTGGGCATCTGCGAGCTGACCGTTCTGTCCGCCGGCATGGCCGAAACAGGGAAGACCGTCCCGCTGACTCTTGCCCGCGCCGAGGAGGTCTGCAAACGCACCGGCGCGCACTACGACCGGGGCGGGGACGCCTATTACGACCTGCTCTCGGCGTTCCAGAAGAGCATGCGCGGGTCCGATCCCGACGCCGCGGTGCATTACCTTGCCCGCATTTTGGAGGCGGGCGACCTGCCCTCCGCCTGCCGCCGCCTGATGGTCTGCGCGTGTGAGGACGTGGGGCTGGCCTATCCCATGATCATCCCGATCGTAAAGGCCGCCGTGGACATCGCGTTTCAGGTCGGTCTGCCGGAGGCGCGCATCCCGTTGGCGGATGCCGTGATCCTTGTGGCGACCTCCCCGAAGTCAAACGCCGCTTATAACGCGATCAATTCAGCGATGGCGGACGTGGAAAAGGGCAGGGGCGGTCCCGTGCCGCGCCAGCTCCAGAACAAGCATTTCGACGGCGCGGACGCCGCCGTGCGCGGGCAGCACTACCTGTATCCGCACGACTTCCCGAACCATTGGACGCGCCAGCAGTACCTGCCGGATAACCTGAAAAATACGGTCTATTACACCTTCGGGGACTCGAAGACCGAGCAGGCCGCGAAGGCCTATTGGGACGCGATTAAAAAATAAACGGACGAATACAAAAATAAAAAACCCATCCTTGGATGGGCTTTTTATTTCATTGAAGATGCTCAGTGAATATCACCGGTTTTGCCGTTGTCGGCCTTGGTGGTTTCGGGAGCCTTGGTGGTTTCGGGAGCCTTCGTGGTGTCAGGAGCCTTGGTGGTATCGGGAGCCTTGGTGGTATCGGGGGCCTTGGTGGTATCACCATTGCCGGAACCGCTGCCAGAGCCGCTGCCGCCGAACAGACCGCCGACAAGATCCGTGATCTTGCTCAGGTCGAAGTCACCGCCCAGACCGCCGAGCATATCGCCGATGCCGCCGAGATCGGGCAGCTCAAGACCGCCGAGATCGGGGAGACCGGGAAGCTCAGGAAGGCTGGGAAGACCGCTGCCGGAACCGCTACCTTCGCCGCTGCCGCTACCGCTGCCACTGCCGCTGCCATCGCCGGAAAGAAGAACCAGCTCAGCGTCGGACGCCGCGCCCTTGTTCGTGAGAACGAAGGAAAGGCAAATCACCGTGGTCAAGCACATGACAAGTGCAACTGCGACAGCCATGATTTTTTTCATAAAAAATCAATCCTTTCTTTGTACAAAAATCAAATTTTTGTTTTTTATACGCACCTAATATACTACATTTCGTTGCATAAGTCAAGGCTTTTTTAAATTTAATTGAAATTACAAAAAATTGTAACAATTCAACAGGCGAAATCGCGGGTAATTGGTACAATTTAACAGAGGCCCCCGGTCAGTTCAGGAAATAATCGCCGCCGAAGAACACGCTCGCAAGGGTCTTGCTCCCGCTCAGGATCGCGTCCACGTCCGCGGGGTAGGTCAGCCCGTACTCCCTGACCGCCGCGTCGCACTCGCTGACGATCGCGTCGGCGGTCTCGGCAAAGGCCTCGTCGTCGCCGTCGTAAAGCGCTGCCGCCAGCTTTGTGAGTCCCAGCGTTTCGCCGGTCAGGTTGTTGGCAAGCACCTTTTCCATCATGTCCACGGCGTTCTCGTATTCCCCCTTCAGCAGGTAGCAGATCGCCGCCTCCTTCGCGCTGTCCAGCTCCACGCCGGAGAGGTCGATCCCGGAAAGGGCAAGCTGCAGCGCCGCGTCGACCCTGCCGCGCGCGCGCTCCCGGAGCGCAAGGACCGCGTTGCCGTAATCGTCGCCGACGTTCAGCTCCAGCAGCGCCTCGGCGTTGCGGTAGCAGCTCCCGAGATTGCCCGTCACCCGGTAGAGCTCGCCGAGCTGACGGCCCCAGAGCAGGCTGTGGTCCGGCATCGCCTCCGCCCAGGCTTCCATATAGCCCAGCATCGCCGTCTCGCGCTCCTCGTCCGTCATATCGCCGTCCGTCGCGTGGTTGATCGCCACGCATTTATAATAGTTCGCGAAGCCGACGAGATTGGGGTCGTCCGTTCCGGCAAGCAGCTCGTCCAGCGCCTGCATGGCGGCTTCGGAATCCACGCCGCCGTTCTCGTTCACCGCGCCGGCAAAGGCGTCGTTGCAGGTCTTCAGGGCGTTTTCAAGCTTCTGGTAGTCCTCGTATTCCCGGATGAACGAGCGCACGACCTTGCCGTCCGATATGTGCGCGGAGGGGTTCTCCGCCTCATCCTTCAGATAGCGGGAGACGATGAGGTCCGCGTTGTCGAAATAGCCGAGCCTGACGGACAGGGAGAAGACCTCGGCGGCCAGCGTTCTGAGATCGAAGAAGCCGAGCGCCTCGGCGCCGGTCAGGGCGGAGACCTCGTTCGTGAGCGCCTGCGTCAGGTTCTTTGCCTCCCGCTCCCGGTCGGCGAGGATCACGTCCCAAAGGACGGCCGCGGCCTCCGCGCGCAGCGCCTCCGGCACTGCGGCGGGCAGTGTTTTCGCAAGCGCCGTCAAGGAAAGGTCCTCGTCCGCAGCGTGGGCGCGCGCAAGCTGCGTCGGCTCCGGCGCTTCGGCAAGCAGCCGGTCGAGCTTGTCCTTCGCGGCGGCAAAGTCGTCGCCGACGGGGTTCGGACGGTCCTCGTCCGTGAAATCGGTCCGCAGCAGGTCGATCGCCGCCGCGTATTTGTTATGCGATACCAAAAGGACGGTCAGGTGCTCCAGCAGCGTCTGGGAGCGATGCCCGAACACGGAGGCAAAGATCCGGTCCGCGGCGGCGTAGGCCTGCACGGCGGCGGCAAAGCGCTCCTCGCTGCCGTCCGCTTCGGCGTCCAGTCCCTGCCGGATCTGTTCCAGCGCGTCGGTCATATCCTTCCGGAACACGTCGGGCACGCCGAGCGTTTTCAGCAGATCGTCGCGGCTTTCCGGTGAAAGCGCGGTCGAAGCTTCCGTCGTCTCCGCGTCCGCGTCGGAGGCGGTCGTCTCTGCGCTCGTTTCGGGGACGGTCGTTTCTGCGCTCGTTTCGGGAGCGTCCGCCGTTTCACGGTCCCGCACCACCGCGTCAAAGGCAGCGTCCACGGCGGCGGCGTTCTTTTCGGTCCATTGGTCAAGCAGCGTCCGTGTTTTTTCGGGCAGGTCCGTCCGGTCCCCGTTCCACGCCGCCACGGCGCCGGCCTCCCGCCCGGCGTTTTGCAGCAGCGCGTCGTCGTAATGCGCGGCAAGGAATTCCTTCGCGGCGTCCATGCCCTTCGTTTTCGCGGTCAGCACGAGGGCGTTATCGGAAATGCTCTGGCGGAACATATCGATTTCGTCGTCCAGCGCCAGCGCCTCCTCATACTTCGCAAGGCGCTCCCCGTCGTCCGCGGCAAAGGTCGCGCCCGTGAAGGCGGACAGAAAGCGGCTGAATTCCGGGTAGCGCATCGTCATGACGAAGTAATAGGCGAAGAACAGGAATACCAGCGTGAACAGCATGATCGGGATCGCCAGCAGCGCCTTCGAGTGCTTCTTCTTCTCCCTGCGTTTTTTCTTCGGCTCGGCAGGGGTCGCCTTTTCTACGGGGCGCTCGTCCTCCTCGTCCTCCTCGTCCTCCTCCGGGATCTCCTCCAGACTCTGGATCACGGGCTCGTCGGGCAGGTCGGCGCGCGTCCGGTCCCATTCCCGCTGGAACGTGACGCGCAGATCCTCCAGCTCGGCCTGCAGCTTCTGATCCGTCGCGGCGTCGGGCGCCGTTTTCTTTTCCATTTCGTCCATCGTGATCCCTCCGAAAACGTTGTGCTTGCATCTAATATAATATTTTATCATTTTATAATAGGGAATGCAATGCTTTTATAGCATACCGCCGAAAAATTAAACCAAATTGAAATCGGCAGAAAAAAACGGGACCGGCGGGTCCCGTTTCGCGGCGTCCTCAGGCGGGAGCGTTTTCTTTTTTTCTGTGCAGGACGTGGGAGACGACGATGAGCGCGACGCCGATCACAACGGCGGCGCCGGTGATCAAGCCCACAAGCAACCAGTTGACTTCCGGTCTCGGCGTTCTGCAGCTTGCCGAAGATCGCGGCAGCGTCGAAAATGAGCGCCGCGCTGATCAGCAGCCCGGCAAACAGGCGCGGCAGCGTTTCGGTGGACTGCATCTCCCGGCGCAGGCGCACGGGCTGCTGCGCGCGGAAATCCAGCGTGTTGCCGACGTAGTAGGCGGAGACGATCAGCACGATGGCCTCCGGCACCATATAGGTGGCGTTATAGGCGAAGGAATAGATCAGGGCGTCCTTCGTGGGGATGGAAAGCCCCGCCCAGACCGTTGCGCCGGAGATCACGTGGCAGGCATAGCGCAGCACGCTTGCCAGCAGCGCGCCGAGGGTCAGGGCGGGCGCCTGTTTTGCGAAGACCTTGCGGAACACGCCGCCGAAGCCGATCATCATGAAGGCGAAAATATAGTCGAGCAGCACCACTGCGAGCACGGACTGCCAGCCGGTGACGTAGGACAGCGTTTTGAGCCCCAAAAGCTGCTGCAGCATGCCGAAGACGAAGCCGGACGCCAGACCGAGGCCGAGGCCGTGCCGGTAGGCGATGATCAGAATGGGCAGCATGGAGGCGATGGTCACACTGCCGCCGTAGGGGAGGTCCACAAGCTTGATCAGGCTGAGCACGGTCGCGATCGCGATCAGGATGGCGCTTTCGACCATGGCCTGCACCGGGGAGATTTTTTCTTTGTTGCCGCTTGCTGATTTTTTCATGTTTTCTTCCTTCCTTTTTTTCAAAATAAAAAACCGTGCGCGTGGCGCACGGAAAATCACAAAGCGCGGACCCCTTCGGTCCGTTCAGAAACTTCCTACGCCGGTATGATCCGGATCAGGTTCAAGGGTTCGGCGTTTGCCGTCTCAGCCCAAGGGCACCCCCGTCTGGTCAATGATTCGATTTGCTTCTATTGTAGCACGTTCGCGCCGTTTGTCAAGAGGGCGCGGGGAGATTTATTCTTCTTTTTCGGCGGGCAGGCGCGTCACGACGATGAGCGTGCCGCTTTTGACCGAGATCCTTGCCGCCTGCCCGCGGAAGGAATTGCTCACGCCGAGCGCGAAGTCCGCGGTCAGGGTCCCGTTTTCAAGGGGATAGAGCAGGCCCTCGATCGTCACGCCCTCGCTTTTCTCCGTAAAGGAAAAGACAGCGGCGTCGCCCGTTTTTCGCGCCGGGAGCGTCAGCGTCCCGTTCGTGAGGGCGTAAACGGCAGTGACGCCGTCCGTCATGACCGCGGCGCACCCCTGCTTCGAGAGGCGCGCCAGCAGCGTGATATTCGCCAGCGTATGGTCCAGCCGCCCGCCCATGCCGCCGTACAGCGTAAAGGCGCGGCAGCCGCGTTCCAGGCCCGCCTTCGCGGCGGCGTCCATGTCGGTCACGTCCTTTTTCACGGGCAGCAGCACGCTTTCCACGCCCGCCGGTACCGGTATTGACAGGGAATCGCGGTCGCCCACGAACAGGTCCGGCGTCAGGCCCAGCTTTTGCATGGTCAGCAGCCCGCCGTCCGCCGCGATCAGCAGAGCGTTTGCGGGGAGCGTTACGGGACCCTGCGGCGGGTCGCCCGCGCCGAAGATCACACAGTGCTTCATAAGGTCTTCCCCGTCACGGCCTCGTAGATCCCGGCGGCGTCGTCCGCGAACAGGTCCGCTCCTGCCGTCTCCAGCTCGTTTTCGGCGGCGAAGCCGTATCTTACCCCAAGGCTCTGCACCCCGGCGTTTTTGGCGGCCTCGATATCGAAGCGCGTGTCTCCGATCATCAGCGTTTCCTCCTGCGTCACGCCGAAATGCCGCATGCCTTCCCGGATGAAGCCGGTCTTGTCGGACGCGGACATGGCAAAGCCCGGGCAGAAGAACGCGTCGAACAGATCGTGGATCCCCTTGTTCTTCGCGATGGACGTCACGAACTCGATGGGCTTGGAGGAGCACACCGCCACGCGGTACCCGTCGGCGCGCAGCGCCTGCAGCACGCGGGGGATGCCGGGGTAGATCCGCGCCTGATTTTTGCCCGTGGGCGCGAAATACTCGCGGTAGAGCGTCACAAAGCGCTCGGCCTCGGCGTCGCTGCCGCCGAACACGCGGCGGAAGGAGTCGAACAGCGAGGGCCCGATGAAGGTGCGCAGCACCGCGCCGTCCGGTACGGGGATCTCCATTTTGCCCAGCGCGTAGCGGATGGAATTGAAAATGCCCTCGGAATTGTCGGCCAGCGTGCCGTCAAAATCGAAGAGGACCAGCTTTTTCTTCGGGTTCAGGCGCGTTTCGACCGCCTCCATGATGCGGGCGTGGACTTCCTCCACGGTCCCGGCGGCGTCGATCAGCACGATGTTCTCGCGCCGTCCCAGCGCCTCGAACATGCTGTGGAACTGCGCGCGCACCCTAGTAAGCTGCTCCGCGGTCTCATAGATCTCGCGCTGCTGCCCGGTCCGGTGCTCCGTGATGCGCCGCAGACACGCCTCCGGCTCCATGGTCAGGAACAGCACAAGGTCCGGCCGCGCCAGCACGGGGCAGCCGTAATGCAGGTCCATGGTCCAGTCAAGCGAGGTCTCGTACCCCTGATAGGCGAAGGTAGAAAAATAATAGCGGTCCAGCAGCACCGTGTCGCCGTCCAGCAGGTGGCGGCGGATCCCGTTTTCGGGATCGGTGTTCTGGTTCACGCGGTCGGCAAAAAACAGCGCCGCCTTGCCCCACGCGGAGGATTCCACCTCCCCAGCCAGAATGCGGCGCAGCAGCTTGCCGGTCTCCGCTGCGGTGGGCTCGGTATCGCAAAAGACGCGCTCGCCTTTGCTTCGCAGCGCCTCGGCAAGCAGGCGCAACTGTGTGGATTTCCCCGTGCCGTCAAGGCCCTCGAGGACGATAAATGCGTTCATAGAATGATCCTTTATTCCTTATTCATAAAATGCTCGGATTCAGCGCGCGGCGCGCAGCTTCCGCGCCAGCGCCGCCATCTGCTCCATCGAGAAGCTTTCGGCGCGGGCGGTGGGGGAGAGCCCGATTTCGGTCAGCGCCGCCGCGACCGTCTCCTTGGACAGGCCCAGCTCTGCGGACAGACCGTTGACGGCGGTCTTTCTGCGGTGCAGGAACGCCGCGCGCACGGTGCGGAAGAAAAAGGCTTCGTCTTCCACGTCCACGGGCGGGGCCTTCCGGGGGGTCAGGCGCAGCACGCAGGAATCCACCTGCGGCGCGGGGGTATAGGACTGCCGCCCCACCTCGAACAGCATTTCGCTTTCGGCGTAATACCGCATGGCGTAGGTCACGGCGCCCGCGTCCCGGCTGCCGATCTCGGCGGTCAGGCGCTGCCCGGCCTCCTTCTGGACCATCAGGGTCAGCCCTGCGAAGGGGACCCCGGATTCCAGCAGGTACATCAGGATCGGCGAGGTGACGTAATAGGGGAGGTTCGCGCAGACGAAGACCCGGTCGGCGGGATCGAAATGCTCCGCCGCAAGCGCGGCAAGGTCCGTTTTCAGCACGTCCGCGTTCACCACGAACACGTTCGGGAATTCGTCCAGCGTTCTGGCAAGCACCGGCAGCAGACGCGCGTCCAGCTCCACGGCGACCACCTTTTTGGCGCGCTTCGCCAGCTCCACGGTCAGCACCCCGATCCCCGGCCCGATCTCGAGCACGCAGTCGTCCTTTGTGATGCCGGCAAGCTCCGCCATTTTCGGGCAGACGGTCGGGTCGGTGATGAAGTTCTGCCCCAGCGACTTCCGGAACGTGAAGCCGTGGCGCGACAGCAGATTTTTAACGGTATTGATATCGGTAAGGTTATACATCATAGTGTTATCCGTTTCTTAATGGTGATTCCTCGTGCACCCGTGTACCGTGCACCCGCGGCGCGCCCGCTCAATCCTCCGGCGGGATCCCGTCGGTATACTGGGAGTTATACAGCAGCGCGTAGAAGCCGTCCATGTCGAGGAGCTGCTTGTGCGTGCCCTGCTCCACGATGGCGCCCTTTTTCATGACGAGGATGTTGTCCGCGTTGCGGATCGTGGAGAGCCGGTGCGCGATCACGAAGGCGGTGCGGCCGCGCATCAGGTTGTCCATCGCCACCTGGATCTTCTGTTCGGTCTTGGTATCCACCGAGGAGGTGGCCTCGTCCAGGATCAGGATCCTGGGGTCGGATACGATCGCGCGCGCGATCGTGAGGAGCTGCTTCTGCCCCTGCGACAGGTTGCTGCCGTCCTCGGTCAGTTCGGTATCGAAGCCCTTGGGCAGACTCATGATATAGTCGTAGATAAAGGCGCTCTTCGCCGCGGCCTCGATCTCCTCGTCGGTCGCGTCGGCGCGGCCGTAGCGGATGTTGTCGCGCACCGTGCCCTTGAACAGCCAGGTATCCTGCAGCACCATGCCGAAGTGCGCCCGCAGGTCGCGGCGCGTCAGCTCGCGGATATCCTGCCCATCCAGCAGGATCTGCCCCTCGCGGATCTCATAGAAGCGCATGAGGAGGTTGACGATGGTGGTCTTGCCCGCGCCCGTGGGGCCCACGATCGCGGTGGTGGAGCCTGCCGGCGCCCTGAGGTACAGGTGGTCGATCAGCGGCACGTCCTCGCGGTAGCGGAAGGAGACGTCCCGGAATTCGATCTCGCCGCCCTTGTCCGCCGGGGGCAGGGCAGGCGCCGGGTCGGGCGTTTCCTCTATTTCGTCCATGACGGAGAACACGCGCTCGGCGGAGGCGAGGGAGGACTGGATGTTGTTGATGATCTTGGAAAGGTTCACGATGGGCGTGGAGAAGTTCGAGGAATAGGACAAAAACTTCGTGATGTCGCCGATGCCGCCGAAGCTGTAGTTCGAGATCACGCCGACCTTCATCATGAACATGCCGCCCAGCACGCAGAGCAGGATATAGTTGAGGTCCTTGATGAGCGTCAGGCTGGGGTTGAGCACGCCCGCGATCATGTTCGCGACAAAGGAGTTGCGGCCGAGGCGCTCGGTGATCTGCCGGAATTCCGCCACGCTCTGCTTTTCGTGCCCGAACACGCGCACGATCGTATGCCCGGCATACATTTCCTCGATATGCCCGTTCAGGTCGCCCATGGTATCCCAGTAGCGGCGGAACCAGATCTTGCTCTTTTTGGACACGGCGTAGGACAGCAGCGCCGAGAGCGGCACGTACCAGATCGCCGCCCCGGTCATGATCAGGTTGCCGGTGGAGAGCATCATCACAAGGCTGCCCACCACCTTGATGCTGCTGGTCGCGACCGTGAGAATGCTGGCCTGCAGGGCAGAGGAGACGTTTTCAATATCGTTGATCATTTTGGAGATGATCTCGCCCTTCGTCTGGCGGTCGAAAAAGCTGAGCGGCAGCTTCGAGAGCTTGCCGTTCAGGCCCTCCCTGAGACGGCAGACCAGCTTTTGCGACACGCCCGCGGAGAAGAACTCCTGCGTGAACGAGAACAGCGAGGTCATCAGATAGACGGCGGCAAGCTTCAGGATATTGGTCATGGCGGGATCGAACGAGATCGCGCCGACGCGGCCCTCCGCGAAGTCGCGGATGATCTCCTGCATACTGTTGATCACGTCGCCCATGAAGGTGGGGGAGAACACGTCGCACACGCTCGAGCCGAGGGCGGAAAGCACCACCAGCGTCATTGCGAACGCCTGCGGCTTGATCAGGGACAGAAAGCGCAGCACGGTCCCCTTCGCGTTTTCGGGCTTCTGCTCGTCCTTCTGCTTTTTGCGGTAGGAGGCGTAGCGGCTGACGTATTCGGCGTCCTGCACCGCGTTGGTCTTAGCCTTCGACATCGTCGTCCCCTCCTTCCAGCGCTTCTTCGCTGAGCTGGGTCACGACCAGCTCGCGGTATACGTCGCAGGTTTTGATCAGCTCCCGGTGGGTGCCCATGCCCACGACCCTGCCCTCGTCCAGCACGATGATGCGGTCTGCGTTCAGCACGGTGCCGACCCGCTGGGCGACGATGATGAGATTGGTGTTCGTCAGGTTCTCCCTGAGGCTCGCGCGCAGTCTCGCGTCGGTGGCGAGGTCCAGCGCGGAGAAGGAATCGTCAAACAGCATGATCGGCGCGCCCTTGACCACCGCGCGCGCGATGGAAAGCCGCTGCTTCTGCCCGCCGGAATAGTTCTTGCCGGCCTGCGACACGAAGCTCTGCTCCCCGTCCGGCATGGCCGCCACAAAGGACTTCGCCTGCGCGATCTCCAGCGCGCGCAGGACCTCGGCGTCCGTGGCGTCCGGCTTGCCGTAGCGCACGTTGTCCGCGATGGTCCCGGAAAACAGGAACGCCTGCTGCGGCACGGTCGCAATGGCGGAAAGCAGGTCCTCGCTGCGCAGGTCCTTCACGTTCACGCCGCCGACCAGCACCTCGCCCTCGTCCGCGTCGTACAGGCGCGGGATCAGGTTCATGAGCGTGGTCTTGCCGGAGCCGGTGATGCCGATGATCGCGGTCATTTCGCCGGGGCGCGACGTGAAGCTCACGTTTTCGAGAATGAAGGGCTTGACCGCCTTTTCGGGCGCGTCGTCCTTTTTCTTCTTTTTCTTTTTGCCGTCCTCGGGGGCGGGCTTATAGCGGAAGGTCACGTTGCGGAATTCCACTTCGCCGTAATGCGCCGGATCGAAGAGGAGGGGAGCTTCGGGCTCGGTCACGTCGGGCTTCGCTTCCAGGATCTCGCGCACGCGCTTGCCGGAAATGGAGGCGCGGGGGATGGAGACGATGATGCTCACGACCGAGACGATCGCGCCTATGAGCAGGGTGAAATAGGAGATGAACGCGGTCAGGTTCGGGATCGTATCCAGGATCTCCTGCCGCTGGGTGGAGGGATCCATGGCGTTGACGGACTGGGTGAGCGTGAGCATGAGCATGACGATGAAGCCGTAAAGCGCCAGCGTGAGCACCGGCAGCA
>CACZGD010000064.1 GCA_902780565.1 Oscillospiraceae bacterium | reverse complement strand
CTGCGCTGCTGACGCGTTGTTTGATGCTCCGCAGGCAAGGGGCTCCGCCCCCTTGACCCCCGCAAGCCTTTCGAGAAAGGCTTGAGCGAAAGCTTTCATACCACAACTTCCCGTGAAGAACCTTTTTTGTCTGCAATGCATTCAAACAGAATAATCCCGGCATCCAAGCATAACGCTATTGACAAATATTTTTATTTTTGTTATCCTGATTTTACATGGTCTCGGATCGCGGGGCTTGAATTCCGGAAAGGATGAGAGAATGATGACAGACAGAATTTGTTCCGTTTGCGGCGCGGCGGTGGACCCGAACGCGGCGGCGTGTCCGTATTGCGGCGCGCCGATCTTCCCCGCAGAGGATGCGGGAAAGGATACCGGGGTTCAGTTTGTGGATCCGTCCATCGTCCCCAACAAGTCCACGAAAAAGAAGAAAAAGCTGGGGCTGATCCTCGGCGTCGCCGCCGGGGCGGTTGCGGCGATCTTCCTGCTGATCGTCCTGATCGGCGCGCTCAGCACACCCGATACCCCGGACGTCCCTGTCAACCACGGCAGCGGGACCGGCACGACGAACAGCGCCGGCAAGACCGACGACGGCGACAAGACCCCGGGCGGCTCCCCGTCCGGTTCCTCCTCGTCTACCGGGACGGATCCCCGCTACCCCGGCATTCAGGCGCGCAAGGGGAAATGGAAGACCTCCTCCTCCTCCCTCGGCGCAGCGCCCAGCCGCACGGTCATGGTGTATATGGTCGGCTCGGATCTGGAGAGCGAGCACGGCTCCGCGTCCGGCGACATTGTAGAAATGCGGGACAGCATCAGCGAGTCCGGCGACGACAGGGTGCTGGTCTGCACCGGCGGCGCAAACGAATGGCATATTGAGGGGCTGCCCGCCGACGAGGTCTGCTATATCGAGGTCGTGAGCGGTCAGGCGGGTCTCCTTGAGGAAAACGGCGACCTGAACATGGGGCTCAGCAAGACCCTGACGGACTTCGTGACCTATTGCATGAAGAATTCCGATACCGACGTCTATGATCTCATCCTGTGGGACCACGGCGGCGGCCCGATGTACGGCTTCGGGTACGACGAGCGGCATCCCGAGCCGGGCACAGAGTATGAGGATCACCTGACCCTTACGGAGCTGAAGGACGCCCTGCAGGCGGCGGGCCTCGGCGGCAGCAAAAAGCTGGAGGTCATCGGCTTTGACGCGTGCCTGATGGGGTCCATCGAGGTCGCGTCCGTATGCAGCGCGTTTGCGGATTATATGATCGCGTCCGAGGATCTGGAGCCCGGCTTCGGGTGGAACTATGCGTTCCTGTCTTCGCTTTCGGACTGCAAGGGCGGCGACGCCCTCGGCAAGGCGATCGTGGACGCTTATATGGAAGACCCGAAGGGCCAAAGCCTGACGCTGTCCTGCATGGATCTCTCTGCCGTGCGCGACGTGGAGGCTGCGATGGGCGATCTGTTTGCGGATTTTGACGCGCGGTTCACCGACGGCGGCTTCCGGGCGGACGTATCCGCCTTGTCGAAGACGAAGACCTTTACGGGTGTGAGCAGCGATGGCACCGAATATTATGACCTGTACGACCTCGGGCATTTTGCCTGGCTGGCGCAGGAGGCGTCTCCCGAAGCCCAGGCCCTGCAGCAGGCGGTGGAAAAGCTCGTGATCTATGCGGACGGCAACATTTCGCCGCTGAGCGGCGTCACGTTCTTCCATCCCCTGTATTTGACGGGCATGATGGACAGCATGGATCTGTCCTATGAGGAGCTCGGCTTCTGCAAGACCTACGCCGATTATCAGAAGACCTTCACAGCCGAGGTGATCCGGAAAATGAACGCGCAGAGCGAGGGGATCGGAGACGATAACGCCGAGGTGCGCCCCTCCTCCGTCGGGCATACGCTGCGACTGCAGGTGCCGGAGTCTCTTGCCGGGATTTACAGCGACGCGACCTATTACGTCGTCAAGAAGACGGAGGACGGCTCCTACCTGCTGGCGTTTGTGGGCGTGGACGCGACGCTGGACGAAGACGGCGTGCTGACCGCGGACTATACCGATAAGGCGGTCTACAGCGTCAACGACAAGACCGGCGAGGTCTCGGAGGCCCCGATCACCATGTATCAGCTTCGCGACGGCGGCTATGAATCGTTCGCCTACGCGCCCGGCATGCTGTGGGATTTCGAAGCGCTCCCGCATCCCGTGGAGTATAAGATCCGCATGGACGGCGACAAACCGTCGATCGCGGGCATTTCCCCGTCCGATGCTTCCGACAGCATGATCCCGCAGAAAATGACGTTCGATCCCGCTGATTTCGAGATCGTGGAGTTCTCCTTCTCCAGCCGGAAGCCCACCGAGAACGGGGACGGCGTGCTGCTGCCCTATATCGAGTGGGAGTCCACCGGGGATTTCTACGGCGAGCGCTATTTCACGCGCGACGGCTTCCATCTTGAATTCCGCGATATCGAGGATACAAGCGATTACGCCATGATGGCCGTGCTCTACGATATCTACGGCAATACCTATACCACCGATCTGTACGAGCTGCCGAACAACTGAGCGCCCGGCGACGGAAGCACGCGGCAGGGGAGCCGAAGGGCGCCTCTGCCGTTTATTACTTCTCCTGATGAACCATATACAAAACAGTGGACGATCCCGGCGTCGGCGGCGTTGACTTGACGCGTGCGCCTGTGCTACAATAATAAATATACAAATCGTCGTATGCTGTCGCATAACAGGGGGTGCGCGTATGGGTAAAAACAAGGAGAAACGGTGGGTCGATTCCAAGGCGGCGCAAAAGCTGTTCGACGTGGTCGGCATCGAGGGCGAGGCAAAGGAATATATCCGCCCCATGGCGGCCTACACGGTCGCAAACATCACGCTCGGCGGCGCGGGCTATCCCATCGGCATGTATCACCAGCAGTATATGAGCTTTGTGGAGCAGCTCCCGCTGACCGTATCGGGCAGGCTCGGCATGATCGGCGGCGTTGTGGACGCGGTTTCGGACGTGGTGATGGGGCTCATCACCGACCGCACGCGTACGCGCTGGGGCAAGCACCGGATCTATGTGCTGATCGGCGCGTTCCCGTTTTTGTTCGCCTACGTCATGAAGTGGTGCTCCTTCGGCATTTCGGGGCTGGGGAACGAGAACCTGACCTTTTTGTGGTATCTCGTCACGTCGATCCTCTATTCCACGTCCTACACCATGATGAGCATCCCGCACCACGCCATGCTGCCCACCATCGAGCCGCATTACTTCCGACGCACGCAGTATAAGATCGTGGAGTATATGATGAACTCAGTCGGGCAGGTTTCGTCCTTTATCTTCATGGGGCTCATGCTCGGCGGCTTCGATATGCCGGACCCCACGCCCGCGGACCGGGGCAAGTATCTGCTGTGCGGCATCGTGCTGTCGCTCTGGTTCTTCTGGCCCACGGTGCTCAGCTTCTTCACCTGCCCGGAGCCGGATTCCCGTCAGCTCTATGTGCCGCCCGTGGACTGGAAGTATCTCTTCCATGAATACGCCATGGTCTTCTCGAACCGCGCCTTCCGACAGTATTTCCTGATCGCCATGTGCAATTCCTTCGTCCACAGCTTCTATTCCTACGCGGACCAGTATTTCATGATCAGCGTGGCGAATAAATATAAGCACTTCAACACGCTCAACATCATTGCGGGCGTGTCGGAATTCATGGGCTCGCCGGTCAACTATATGCTCAACCGCTACAAGGGCAAGCGGATCTCCGGCACCCTGTTCACGCCCATCATGGTGGCGGGCCTCGGACTGTACGCCTTCGTTGGGGAGAATACCCCGTCCATCATCCTGTTCCTCGCCACGGTCCTGTATAACTTCGGCTTCTCCGGCCCCGGCTTTGTGCTGGAGACCATCCAGCCGGACGTGACCGACGTGGACGAAATGATCACCGGGCGGCGGCGTGAGGGCGTGATCTCCACCTTCCGCTCCTTCGTGGCCAAGACTATCAGCTCCTTCATGAACGGCGCGCTGGCGCACACGCTGCAGAACGTGTTTCAATACGACGTCAAAAAGAAGGCGGTCTCGGAGCAGACGCCCCGCACCATCTTCGGCATCCGCCTGATCTTCACCTATCTGCCCATCGCGTTCGGCGTGCTGACCTTTATCCTCATCCACCTGTTCAAGATGGAAAAGAAGGACCACGAGGCCATGCAGAAGGCGATCAAGGAGAAGCACGAAACGGGGAAGTGCCGCGTCAACAAGGCGCAGCGCCGCCGTCTGGAGCGCATCGCCGGGCACAAATGGGAGGATATGTGGATCGGCAGACCCCTGTCCGACCGCGAGCGCTACGCCGCCGAAAGCGTGCCGGATATCCGGTGATCCCGGCCCGGCGGCCACGGGAACCCATGTATACAGGACGGCGCGGTTTGCGGACCGCGCCTCTTTTTTGTATGTTCTTGCGTTGTGCTTGCAAGTCCGCTGCGCCGTTCCCGCTTGCACCTTGCACGAAACGCGGTCCTCTTTTTTGTGAAGGATTAACAAATTGACAAAAAAGCCGCGAAAACTTTGGTGAAAATATGGGCAAACAGGACAAAAAACCTCTTGCAAACCGGCGTTGACTGTGCTACAATACTCCTGATATGTGTATTTTTGTCAATGAATACATACCATTTATATAGGAGGTCATTATTTTGAAGCTTTACAGCGCACAGAACATCCGCAACGTCGTCATCGCCGGTCACGGCGGCAGAGGCAAAACGACGCTGGCGGAAGCCATGCTTTTCCTCGCGGGTGCGGCTGACCGTTTCGGCAAGGTCGCGGACGGCAACACCGTCATGGACTACGATCCCGAAGAAAAGCGCCGTCACAACTCCGTATCCTCCGCCGTTTGCCCCGTTGAGTGGAACGGCTGCAAGGTGAATATCATCGACACGCCCGGGCTCTTTGACTTCGAGACCGGCGTATCCGAAGGCATGCGCGCTGCGGACGCCGCGCTGGTGGTGCTCGCCGCCGGTTCCGGTGTGGACGTCGGCGCCGAAAAGGCCTTCAAGGCTGCCGCTGCCCGTCACATGGCGCGCTTTGCCGTCGTGACCCGCTGCGACGCCGACAACACCGATT
Organism: Oscillospiraceae bacterium; assembly: GCA_902780565.1. Taxonomy (GTDB): domain Bacteria; phylum Bacillota; class Clostridia; order Oscillospirales; family Acutalibacteraceae; genus RUG806. The sequence goes on along the minus strand of CACZGD010000064.1, from coordinate 8,741 downwards.
TCTTCAAGACCGTCGAGGCCCTGAAGGAAGAGTACGGCTCCATCGTCTGCCCCGTGGTCGTTCCGCACGTCGTGGGCGGCAAGGTGCAGGCCTACGTCAACTTCCTGCAGAACAAGGCGTTCAAGTACGTCAACGGCAAGGCGACCGAGGTCCCCTATCCCGAGGAGGATCACATCACCGAGCTGCATGAGGCGTTCACCGAGGCCGTCGCCGGTACCGATGAGGAGCTCATGATGAAGTATTTCGACGGCGAGGAGCTCACGCACGACGAGATCGTGGACGCGCTGTCCAAGTCCGTCGCGTCCGGCGAGGTCATCCCGGTTTACGCCTGCGCGGGCTACGTGCTCGAGGCGGTGGATCTGGTCCTCAACGGCGTCACCAAGCTTGCGCCCGCCCCGACCGCGAGAGTCGAGGTCGCCAAGGATGCGGACGATAAGGACGTGGAGCTCAAGTGCGACGAGAACGGCCCGCTTGCCGCGATCGTGTTCAAGACCGTCGCCGACCCGTTCGTCGGCAAGATGAGCTACGTCAAGGTCGTTTCCGGCAAGATCGCTTCCGATACGCCCTGCTACTGCGCCAGAACCGGCAACACGTCCCGTATGGGCAAGCTGGTCATCCCCAAGGGCGGCAAGACCGAGGACGCTTCCGTCCTGACCGCGGGCGATATCGGCGTTATCACGAAGCTGGACGAGGTCCAGACGGGCGATACCATCTGCTCCGAAAAGCAGCCCCTCAACCTCGCCGGTCCCACCTTCCCGGCGGCCTGCCTGCAGATGTGCGTGAACGTGAAGAAGAAGGGTGAGGAAGAAAAGGTCGCCCAGGGCCTCAGAAGACTCTGCCAGGAGGACCCGGTCATCCAGTTCTATACCAATGAAGAAACCAAGGAGCAGATCGTCGCCGGTCTCGGCGAGCAGCATCTGGACCTGATCGTGGCGAAGCTGAAGGCGAAGTTCGGCGTCGAGGTCGACCTTTCCATTCCGCGCGTCGCGTACAGAGAGACCATCAAGAAGAAGGTCGAGATCCACGGGCGTCACAAGAAGCAGTCCGGCGGCCACGGCCAGTTCGGCGACGTGTGGATCCGCTTCGAGCCCACGGATTCCGAAGAGCTTGTGTTCGCGGAGGAGGTCTTCGGCGGCTCCGTGCCCAAGAACTTCTTCCCCGCCGTTGAAAAGGGTCTGCGCGACTGCGTGACCAGAGGTATCGTCGCGGGCTATCCCGTGGTCGGACTGAAGGCGACGCTGTACGACGGCTCCTACCATCCCGTCGACTCCTCCGAAATGGCGTTCAAGACCGCCGCGTCCCTTGCGTTCAAGCAGCTCAAGGACGTTGCCGGTCCCGCGATCCTGGAGCCCATCGGCACCCTGAAGGCCTATATGCCGGACGATAACCTCGGCGACATCATGGGCGATATCACCAAGCGCCGCGGCCGCGTGCTCGGCATGGGCCCCGCCGACGAGCCCAAGATGCAGATGCTGGAGGCGGAGGTCCCCATGGCGGAAATGGGCGATTTCTCCACCACCCTGCGTTCCGTCACCGCCGGCAGAGGCCACTTCTCGCTGGAGTTCGCCCGCTATGAGGAAGCCCCGATGAACGTCGCGCAGAAGGTCATCGAAGAATCCCACATGGTCGACGAAGACGACGACTGATTTATAACAACAGGAAGGAGGCTCCTTGCGGGCCTCTTTTTGTTCCCGCGCCCGCATCCGGGAAGCGGCAGGAAACAGAGAAAGGAAGGATCTTTATGACAAGACACACAACGGCAACGCTCCGTCTGTCGCTGACCGTCGCGCTGACGGCGCTGCTTCTGCTTGCCGCGGCGTCCTTTGCGGCAGCGGCTGCGCCCGCTTTGGGCGAGCTTACGGCGGTCGTGGCGGAGCAGACGATCCTGCCGACGCAGGCGGAAGGGGAGACCTGGTTCCTGCTGCCGTCTCACACGGATCTGCATGCGCTGCGGTTGAGCTTCACGCCGGAGGAGGGCGTTTCGGTCCGCTTTGGCGACGGCGAGCCTGTCGGCGCGTCCGCCGAGCTGGACGTGGTCGCGCTGGCGCAGGCCGACGAACAGGGCGCCTACGCGCTGCCCTATACCGTCGAGTCCCCCGCAGGCGAAACGGCGGGGACGCTGCGCTTTATGAAAACGGAAAACGTCGGGACCATGTTCCTCTCCGTCGCCGACCCCCCCTACGGGCGGCGCTGGGTGGACGGCAGCCCCGACCACTCGAACGACGCTGCGAAACAGACGACCGTGACCATGCAAATGCTCACGGCGGACGCCGACGTGGTTTACAACGGCAAGCTGACCTCCCTGAAGGGGCGCGGCAACACCACCTGGGCGACCTCGGCGAAAAAGCCGTATCAGATCAAGCTGGATAAGAAGACGAACCTCCTGCCCGGCACGGACGCCGCGAACAAAAACAAGACCTGGGTCCTGCTTGCGAACGCGCTGGATAAAACGCTGTTCAAGAACGCCCTCGCGTTCGACCTCGCGCGCGTCCTCGAGCTCGGCGAAACGCCGGAATATACCTTCGTCAACCTGTATTTTGACGGGGAGTACCGCGGGCTCTATCAGCTTGCGGAAAAGGTGCAGATCAACCCCGGCCGCGTGGAGATCGGGGAGCTGGAGGCGCACAATACCGTGGCGGACGAGACCGCAGCGGCGCGCGGCGTCAACAGCATGGGGCTGGAGTATCAGTATAACCCCACGGCGGTCTGCGACACGGACGAGATTTCCGGCGGCTATCTGCTGGAGCAGGACGCCGTGTTCTACGCGTCGGAAAACAGCTGGTTCCGCCTGTCGGACGGCAGCGCGGTCGTGGTCAAATCCCCGGAGTTCTGCACGAAGGAACAGATGGAATATATCAGCGTGCGCTTCAATCAGGCGCTGCTTGCGGCGCGGGACGATACCGTCGACGGCGTCTCTGTCACGGAGCTGTTCGATCTCGACAGCCTCGCTGCGCTCTACATGGTGAACGAATATACCAAAAACTGCGATTTCACCGCCTCCTCCACCTACTTTTTCCTGCCGGAGCCCGGGAACCCGAAGTATGCGCATAAATTCTACGCCGGACCCGCCTGGGATTTCGATACCTCGCTGGGCAACCGGACGGAGCTGGCCTGGATGCGGGACCCCACCGGGCTGTTCCGCGCCTCCTCTCCCATGTTCCGCGGCTCCCTGGTCCGAAGCGCCGTGAAGGAAAAGGCGAAAACGCTGGCGGCGCTTTCCGGGGTCCTGTTCGCCGAAGCGCCCACCCGGCAGGGCAGCGCGTATTCCCTGAGCTGGTACCGCGCCTTTCTCGATCCGGCGCAGAAAATGAATTACAAGCTCTGGCAGTTTGACGACACCGTGAACACCTTTGCGAAGCCGACCTATGAGGAAAACTACGCCTACGTTTACGGCTTCCTGCAGGCGCGCCATACGGATATCCTGCCGCGGATCGCCGCGTGGAAAACGCCGGATTACGCCGCGGTCAAAAACTGCTGCGCGGGGCTGCACAGCGTGGAATCGCGCGACGTTTTGCCCACCTGCACCGCGGCAGGGCAGACCGGGCGCGTATGCGGCGTGTGCGGACAGGTGATCGAGCCGATCACGCCGATCCCGGCAACGGGGCACGCGGACGGGGACGGGGACGAGGTCTGCGACCGCTGCGGCGCCTACCTCGGGGAGGTCCCGTCGTTGCTGCAGCGCCTGCTGGCGTTCTTCCGGCGCCTGACCGAATTCTGGAGAAACCTGTTCCGTTTCGGGCGGTAAGACCGGTCCCTGCCGTTCCGCGCCCTGATCAAAGAAGTACGGCGCAGCATGCGCTGCGCGAAGGAAAGGAAGAAAAATACGTCTATGAAAAAAGCAATTGCCGTTTTCACCGCGATCCTCCTTGTGATGACGCAGGGACTGTTCGTTTTCGCGGCCCCGAACGTGAAGGGGGATATTGACGCCGACGGCAGCGTGACCGCGGCGGACGCCCGCCTTGCCCTGTGGCAGGCCGTGGGGCTGGAGGACCTGACGGCGCGTGAAGTGACCGCCGCCGATATGACCGGCTCCGGCAGGATCACAGCTGCCGACGCGCGTACCATTCTGCGCATCGCGGTGGGGCTGGCGACCTTTGAGGAGGAAGAGACCAAGGCGGTGGCGGACAAGCTTGCCGCCATGAGCACGCAGGAAAAGGTGGAGCAGATGATCATGCCCGATCTGCGTTATTATAACGGCGCGGCGGTGGAAACGCTGAATGATGAGCAGATCGCTTTTCTGCAGCGCCACGCGTTTTCGGGCGTGATCCTGTTTGCGCAGAACACCGCGAACGCGGAGCAGACGCTGCGCCTGACGAACGCCATGCAGACCGCGAACGCGGCTGAAGGCAGAACGCAGCTGCTGATCTCGACGGACCAGGAGGGCGGCAAGATCACGCGCCTTGCCACCGGTACACAGACTCCCGGTAATATGGCGCTCGGCGCGATCGGGGAGGAAGCCGCTGTGCGCGAAGCCGCCGATATCATCGGCGAGGAGCTTGCCTCCCTTGGGATCAACGTGAACTTCGCGCCCGTGATGGACGTGAACTGCGACCCCGCGAACCCCGTCATCGGCGTGCGCTCCTTTTCGGATTCGCCGGAGCTGGCCGCAAGGCTCGGCGCGGCGTATATCAACGGTCTGCAGGATCACGGCGTGATCTCCGCGCTCAAGCACTTCCCGGGGCACGGCGATACCGGCACGGACAGCCACACCGGCCTGCCCCGCATTGAAAAGTCCTATGAGGAGCTGAAGCAGAACGAGCTGATCCCCTTCGCCGCCGGCATTGCCGAGGATGCGGAGATGATCATGACCGCGCACATCCAGTTTCCCGAGATCGAAAAGACTACCTACGTCTCCAAGAAGAGCGGGGAAGCGATCGAGCTGCCCGCCACGCTGTCCAAGGTCATGCTCACCGATATCCTGCGCGGGGATATGGGGTTTCACGGCGTTGTGATCACGGACGCCATGCAGATGGATGCGATCCGGGAGCATTTCGATCCGCTGGACGCTGCCGTGCTCGCCATGAACGCGGGCGTGGATATCCTGCTTGCGCCGGTCTCGCCGCATACGGAGGAAGGCATCGCCGCGTTTGATAAATACGTGGATGATCTGACCGCGCTGGTCGAGGCTGGCGACGTTTCCATGGAGAACGTGGACGCCGCCGTGACCCGCATCCTGCGCCTGAAATACGAAAAGGGGCTCTTTACCCGCTATGAGCAGCCCGACCTTGAGACCGCCGTTACGGCAGCCAAGGAAACGGTCGGCAGCGCGGCGCACCACGACGCGGAATGGACGCTTGCCAAGCGCGCCGTCACCCTTGTGAAGAACGACGCGAACACCCTGCCCGTGCAGGCCGCCGGCAAAAAGCTCGTGTTCCTTGCCGCCTATCCGAACGAGGTCATGTCCCTTCAGTACGGCGTGAACCGCCTGAAGGATGAGGGCAAGCTGCCCGCCGACGCCGAGATCCTGTTCGACTGCTATGATCTCTCGAACGACGGCACGCCGATCGAAACCATCCTGGAGGAGATCAGGGACGCCGACTGCGTGATCGCGATTTCGGAGCTTTACCGCGCCACCGCGCTGAATCCCGCCGCTTCCACCGGCGCTGCCTACGCGAACGTGGACCGCATGATCGAAACCGTGCACGAAAACGGCGGCAAGTTCGTGATCCTCAGCGCCAATTTGCCCTATGATACCGCGCGCTTCCAGACGGCGGACGCGATCCTTGTTTGCTGGTCCGATAAGGGCATGAGCGAGGACCCGCGCGTCGCGGGCGGCGACGTGACGCAGTACGGACCCAATATCCCGGCGGCGGTGTATCTCGCCCTGTCGCGGGACGAGGGACCCACGGGCAAGCTGCCGGTGAACGTGCCGAAGCTGACTGCCGACTACACCTATTCGGACGAGATCCTGTATCCATTCGGCTTCGGACTTCAATATGAAAAACAGTGACGGGGCAGGGCTGCCCGCCAGCTCTGCCCGTCCTTCGGGGAGGAAAACCGCATGAAGCTCCAAACAAAGCTGTCCCTGCTGCTGGCGATCCTGCTGGCGCTATCGTCCTGCGCCGCGGGGCAGGCTGCCGTTCAGTCGCCGTCCGAAACGGCGACGCTTCCGCCGGAAGCGATCCTGACGCCCGTGCCGGAGCCCCCGACCGTGCCGCCCGTGAAGTATTATTCGGTGCTCGGCGATTCCATCAGCACCTATCCCGATTCCATGCCGGAGGGGTACGCGCTCTTTTACGTGCCCGAAACGCTGGAGAAAAACGGGATGCACAGCATCAACGATATGTGGTGGTCCATCGTCGGCGCGTCGCTCGGCGCCCGGCGGCTGGTCAACGGGGCGTGGTCCGGCAGCACCGTAACGGGGTCCTATCCCGGGACCTGCAGCGAGGAGCGGGTCGCGGAGCTGGCAAAGGACGGCCGCGCGCCCGATCTCATTCTGATCTATATCGGGGTCAATGATTTCAGCATGGCGGCGAAGCTTGAAAAAACGGACGCCGCCGAGGCGGACGAAGCCTGCTTCGGCTCCGCCTACCGGCTGATGCTGCGGCGGCTGAAGGCGCAATATCCGAACGCCGAGATCCTGTGCGGCACGCTGATGCGCCCGCGCCTGCCCGGTCACGACGAGTGGGATATGCCGACGAAGCTCGGACGGGACGATTACGAGGACTATAACGACGCGATCCGCGCCGCGGTGCGGGACGAAGGCTGCGTGCTGATCGATCTTGCGGCGACCGGGATCAAATATGAGGTCAAGGACGGTCTGCACCCCACCGCGCAGGGCCACCGGGATATGGCGGACGCGTGGCTCGCGTGTCTGAGCGCGCGCGCGTAAGGAGGCGAAAAACGATGACGGCAGTCGTCAAACGGTTTCAGGCGCTGACGACAGACGAGCTGTACCGCCTTCTGAAGGCGCGGGTCGCCGTTTTTGTCGTGGAGCAGAACTGCCCGTATATGGAAACGGACGACCGCGATCAGGCGGCTCTCCACGTTTGGCTCGAAGAGAACGGCGAGTTCCTCGCCTATCTGCGGGTGATGGAGAAGGGCGTCGAAAGCGACTTCGTCTCCATCGGGCGGGTGCTGACGCTTCGGCGGCGGCAGGGGCTCGGCAGCCGGATCCTTCAGGAAGGGATCAGGGCCGCAAGGGAAATCTTCGGTGCGGATACAATCTATCTGGAAGCGCAGACCTATGCAAAAAGCTTATACGAAAAGCAGGGCTTCCGGCAGATCTCCGACGAATTCCTCCTTGACGGGATCCCGCATATCCAAATGCTGAGAGAGGAACGCGGAAACGCTGACGAAAGAGGTGGATGATGGAATACGGGTATTCGATCCTTATGGGCGTCTTTGCCGCCGCGCTGCTGCTCTATGCCGGTCTTATGGCGTTGACGAAGGACTACAATCTCTTGCCGCTGCGCGCGCGGACGTCGGTCCGTCCGAAGGACCCGAAACGCTATATGACGGGCCTGGCGAAGGTCGTGGCACTCGTTTCGCTCTCGCCCGCCCTGAGCGCGCTGGCGGGCCTTTGGAATATGGCAGCCGCGATGATCGTGCTGATCGCGGGCTTCATCCTGTTCATTTGGCTCGGCACGCGGATCATGAAAAACGTGGAGTAACGAAGGGGCTTCATGCTTGAAGACCCGATAAAAAAGAGAGCGTTGCAAAATGGCGTTTGAAAACAAAGACACCGACTTTCCCGAAAAGGGTTGGTCGGTGTCTCTGTCTGTGGTAAAATGAATGTGTGAAAAAACTTACCACAAAAGAGTATACAATAGTTGAGCGAGGAGGGCAACTGATAATGACGCTGGATACGGAAATTGTATGAAATATAAAAAATGAGAGTTTGAATGAAGTCGGGCTTCGCCCTGATGAAGTTACTCGCTTCGCTCGTTAATGAAGACGGCAGCGCTGCCGCCTGATGAAGCGAAGGGAGTCGCCTCTCGCGTGCGGGCTCGCTCAGGCGTGGCTCTGAGCGTCCACCGGACGTTCATTCACTGCCGCACCGCTTCTGCTCCCCTCTTTTCGATCATGACAGGCAAAAGCGCAGATCATGGCCGGTGTTTGTTTCTGAAGCGGTATGATCGAATCACTTAAGCCATTCGTCGGCTTTCGCGGCGGAAATACTCTTTATGTCTTCTTTTTTATAGGGAGAGGCTTCGCCGCCGTTGACGAAGAGGAAATAGTATCCCTTGGGGGTCTGATAGAGCGTTTCCTCATATCCCTCAGGATCGCCGAACGAGCCGAAGGTGTGCTTTTCAATCAGCGCAGCGGTTTCTGTATCGTATTCTCTTTTGCATATGATCTTTTTCATAATCGTATTATCCTTTCTGTTTGTTTGTTTTTATCATTCTATCACAACAGCTGATGAAATATCAATATGCAGCAATCCAAAATTAAGGGCAGATTACTTCCTGATTTTGGAAGAAATGCCTCATCGGAAGCCGTTTTTCCCGTTCTTCTTATAAAACGGGACCGCTCGATCCACTGTTTTTGACACTGAACTTTTGCCGCAATAGATGATTGTAAAATAATCAACTGTTACAAAACACCGGTGTCTTTTGATGAAATCCTTCGTAATCTTCTTTTGAATAATAACGGAATAGATACGGATAAAAAAACAAAGAAGCAGGGAGACGATTAAGCTCTCTGCTTCATTTGTAATTACACAAACCGTACTGTGACAGCGAAGCCGCCGAAGAAGAAAAAGGGTTTTGTGTAATATTGGTGTGGTGGAAGCGAGGGGA
>CACZGD010000063.1 GCA_902780565.1 Oscillospiraceae bacterium | reverse complement strand
CTGGGACCTCCTTTTCCCAGACTAAAGTCTACCACTTTTTTCTTCCCACACTAACGTCCACGGTTATTTCCACTGTGGAACTTACTTTGGGAATTTACTGGTATCAGAAATTTTTATAAAAAATGTGAAAAACGCTTGACAAATCCGGGCGCTTCTGTTATAGTAATCAGGCAAATAAAGAAGACGGCTTGGCGTTTCACCCTGCGAATTTCGTTTTTCAGGGTTTTATATATCGAAAAAGACGGGGTTTACCGTTCTTTTCGCGTGTATGTTGAAGCGGGCAGGCGTGTCCGCTTTTATTTATTTTATTTTTGGAGGTGCTTTCGTATAGCTATCAAGGAAATGCAAATCAATGAGGAAATCAGGGATAAAGAGGTTCGCGTCGTGACCGACGACGGCGAGCAGCTCGGGATCATGAGCGCTGCCGACGCGCTGAAATATGCCTCTAACCGCAATCTTGACCTCGTCAAGATCGCTCCTCAGGCGACTCCCCCGGTCTGCAAGGTCATGGACTACGGGAAGTACAGATTTGATGCTCAGAAGCGCGAAAAGGAAGCCAGAAAAAATCAGAAGGTCATCGAGATCAAAGAGGTGCAATTGTCCCTCAATATCGACGTCGGCGACCTGAAGACCAAGCAGAACCACGCGATCCGCTTCTTAAAGGCGGGCAACAAGGTCAAGGTTTCCATCCGTTTCAGAGGCCGTGAAATGGTGCACCCCGAACGGGGATACGAAATCATGGAGCAGTTTGCGGCGTCCGTGGCCGAATACGGCACGGTGGAAAAGCCCGCTAAAATGGAAAACCGCAATATGCTGATGTTCCTTGCCGCGAAACCCCAAAAATAAACGATCTCGTTCTTGAGTCAAAAAATTAATCAGGAGGAAACAACAATGCCTAAAATCAAGACCAACTCCGGCGCAAAGAAACGCTTTAAGCTTTCCAAGAACGGCAAGCCCATCCGTGCGCACGCTTACAAGTCCCACATCCTCAACAAGAAGAGCACCAAGCGCAAGAGAAATCTGCGCAAGACCGCTGTGGCTGACAAGACCAATCAGCGTCAGATCAAGCGTCTGATCCCCTACAAATAATTCTTGAGAAGTAACGGAGGTAAAGAAGTATGGCACGTATTAAAGGCGCTCTGATGACGCGCAAGAGAAGAAATAAGACCCTCAAGCTTGCGAAGGGCTACTACGGCTCCAAGTCCAAGCTGTTCAAGACCGCGAAGCAGGCCGTCATGAAGAGCGGCAACTACGCGTATATCGGCAGAAAGCAGAAGAAGAGAGAGTTCCGTCAGCTTTGGATCACCCGCATTTCCGCGGCGTGCAAGCTCAACGGCATGAATTACTCCACCTTCATGAACGGCCTCAAGAAGGCGGGCGTCACCCTGAACAGAAAGATGCTCAGCGAGATCGCCATCGCCGACCCCGCCGCCTTCACCGCCCTCACCGAGCAGGCGAAGAACGCGCTCAAGTAAGAGTCGAAAAAAATATTTCCCCTTTCGGGTATGTCCGGAAGGGGATTTTTTTCGTTTATTCGTTTATTATTTTCCTCTGTTGAGCCGGAAGTCCACGGAGGCGCGGAGATATTTGAGATAATTTTCGTCCATGCACATGGCTTTGCCCGCGGCGTCGGAGAGCTTTGCGACCGGTCTGCCGTTGACGTACTGGAGCTTGATGACGATGTTCAGCGCCCCGGCCTCGGTATCGTTCGAGCAGAAGGTGCCGATGCCGAAGGAGACCTTGGCGCGGTCTTTGAAGTGCCGGTACAGCGCCTCGGCGCGGTCGAAATCGAGGCTGTCCGAAAACAGCAGGAGCTTCGTCTTCGGGTCGATGCCATAGGACTCGTAGTGCTTTATGATCTTTTCGCCCCACTCATAGGGGTCGCCGGAGTCGTGCCGCACGCCGGTATAGTTGTTGGCGTTGGCGCGGTTGAAGTCCAGCAGAAACAGGTCGGTGGTCACGGTATCGGTCAGCGCCGTGCCGTTATCGCCCTGATATTCGTCGTACCAGTCCCGCATGGCGTAGTGGTTCGTGTACGCCAAGGGGATGGAATCGATGCCCTGATACATCTGCACGAATTCGTGCGCGTAGGTGCCGATGGGCTTTAAGCCGTATTTCTTCGCGAGATACACGTTCGAGGTGCCGATGCAGGCGTCCGTTTCCCCGGCAAGGCGGCGGACCACCACGTCCTCCCATTCCCGCGAGAGGCGCCGTCTGCAGCCGAACTCGGAGAAGGTGAAGGTATACTTCCCCGCCCCGAAATCCGCGATCTTGGCGTCCAGCCGCTGCTTCGCGCTTTCGAGCAGCCGGTCATAGTCGTAAGCGAAGCGGAAATAGACCTCGTTCACGATCTCGAGCAGGAAGATCTCGAACTGCATGGCGGAGAACATGGGTCCCTTGACCGCGATATGCAGCGTCCCGTCCGGGTCCAGCGAGGTTTCCACATAGTCCCGGATCGGCCGCCACAGGCGCAAAAACTCCACGTAGTCGTCCTTGATGAAGCGGATGGACCGGAGATAGTCCAGCTCATCCTTGGTGAACGTCAGGGTGCACAGATGGTCGATCTGCGCGTTGATCTCCTCCAGCATTTCCGGCGTGAAGCGCACGCCCTTGTTGCGGCAGACGAAATAATACTCGCCGATCAGGTCCGTATGCTTGTGGAAAATGACCTGATCCATATTGAACTTATATAAGTCCGTATCGAGCAGGGAGATCACGATGGGGTCAAGCTTCATGGAAACGCTCCTTTACTCGCCGCGCATCAGGTCGATGGCCGTGGTCCTGCCGTCGCTGAGCTGGATGTTGGTCTTGCCGTAGATGCTCATCTGCAGATCCACCGCGTCCTGCGGGTAATCCACGACCCAGATCCACGCGTTGCCCATGTAGTCCATGCGGTTGTTTTCCGCCGGAAGCGCCTGCGTGACGAGCTGATATTCATACCACTTGTTCATGACCGCCTTGGTGGCGAAGGACAGGATATCCGTGGCGCTGCAGTCGGTCTTGACGTATTTCAGCAGCGTGTTCACGAGATCGGTCGCCTGCGAAAGGCCCACGCCGCCGAACTTGCGGATCAGCGCCGAAATGAACGCGCGCTGGTTGGCGGTGCGCTGCACGTCGCCGGAGTTATAGCACTTGCGGATGCGGCAGAACAGCAGCGCCGCGTCGCCGTCCATGTGCACGCTGGCGCCGGGCGTGAGCGCCGCGGCGGCGCTCTTTTCGGCGTCCGTAACGGCGATACGCGCCATTTCCCGGATCTCGTAATCCTCCAGCGGCAGGTTCACGCCGCCGACGATATCCACAAGCTCCACAAAGGTATCGAAGCCGACCTTGACGTAATTATCGATGCGGATCTTATAGTCGTTCTGCACCGTTTCGACCAGCGCGCCGATGCCGCCGCCCGAATACGCGGCGTTCATCTTGGAGCAGTAGCCGCCGTTCGAGGTCTTGATATAGGTATAAGAATCGCGCATAAAGGACGACAGCACGATCTGGTGCGTTTTCTGGTTCACGCTCACCAGCATCATCACGTCCGTGTTCGCGTCGCCCTTATCGGCGCCGACCAGCAGGAAGTTGACGATCTCCTTATCGTGCATATAGGAGTTTGCGGTGTTGTTGTTCGCCCACTCCCGCAGCAGGGTATCGAGCGTGGCGGAATCCTTGAGCCCGTTGATCATATCGATCTGGGCCTGCTCGTCCACGTCCTCGTTATCCTTCTCGATGATGCTGTTCAGATCCCCGTTCACGTGCTCGCGGTCCTCCGCCGGCTTGAAGCCGCCGAAGATCGTGTACCACGCGGCAAGCGCGCCCACGATCAGCACGATCAGCACGATAAACAGGATGAACAGGAACTTGAAAAAGCGATAGGAGCCTTTCTTCATGCGTTTGACCGGTTTTTTTCCGGCAGCGTGTTTGTTATTCGCCATGGTTCTCTTCCTCCGGGTCCGTCAGATTTTGATTATCGCTTTCAGCCGCCGCGGCGGGCTGTGCTTCGGGGTCCATGCCGCCGACGGGCGTTTCGTCCGCGTCCGGCTCGGAAACGGGCGTCTCGGCGGCCGCTTCCTTTTCTTCGCGTTTTGCGGTCGTCACGGTGACGACCCTGTCGTTCTCGCCGAGGCGGATCAGGCGCACGCCCTTGGAGGGCCTTGCGCACAGACGCACGTCCGCGGCGTGCAGCCGGATGATGATGCCGGCGCTGGAGATGACGATCACGTCGTCGTCGTCGTAGACCTTGCGGATCGCGGCGACCCTGCCGAACTTTTCGGTGCGGTAGTTCAGGGTGCCGAAGCCGCCGCGGTTCTGCACGCGGTAATCGTCATAGGCGCTGCGGCGGCCGGTGCCGTCCTCGCTGATGGTCAGGATCGCGCCGTCGGTCTCGTTCTCCTTGATGACCTCCGCGCCGACGACCTCGTCGTCCTCGCCCTTGAAGGAGATGGCCTTCACGCCTCTGGCGGTTCTGCCGAGCACGCGGGCGTCCTTTTCGGTGAAGCGGATGCCGAGACCGTTCTTTGTGGCGACGAACAGGTCGTCGCGTCCGTTCGTGAGCAGCACATGGTCGAGCACGTCGCCCTCGTCGATATTGATGGCTATGATGCCGGATTTGCGGATATTCACGAAATCGTGCAGCGCGGTGCGCTTGATGACGCCCTGCCGCGTGATCATGGTGAGATAGACGTCCGTGTCGTCGTCCGGCAGACGCAGCATGGCGGAGACCTTTTCGTCCGCGTCCAACGGCAGGAGGTTCACAAGGTTCATGCCCTTGCCGGTGCGCGAGGATTCCGGGATCTCATACCCCTTCAGGCGATATGCCTTGCCCTTCGTGGTGAAGAACATCAGGAAGGAGTGCGTGTTGGAGGTGAACATGGTATCCACCACGTCCTCCTCGCGCGTCGTGAGACCCAGCTTGCCGCGCCCGCCCTTGCGCTGGACGGCGTATTCCTCCACGGGCACGCGCTTGATATAGCCCATCACGGTTTTCGTAAACACGGACTGCACGTTCGGGATCAGGTCCTCGATATCCACTTCGCCGGAGACGTTCACGATCTCGGTGCGGCGCTCGTCGCCGATCTCCGCCTTCGTCTGCAGCGCCTCTTCCTTCACAAGCTGCAGGATGTTTTCGTGCGAGGACAGAATTTCCAGGAACCGGGCGATCCTGATCCGCAGCTCGCCGAGCTCGTCCTCCAGCTTCTCTTTTTCCAGACCTGTGAGCTGGCCGAGACGCATCTGCACGATGTGGTTCGCCTGGATCTCGTCGAACCCGAAGCGCGCCATCAGGGCTTCCTTACCTTCGGGGATGGATTTGGAGGCGCGCAGGATGGCGATGACCTCGTCGATGAAGTCGAGGGCTTTGAGCAGGCCTTCCAGAATGTGGGCGCGGTCCTGCGCCTTTTTCAGGTCGAACTCGGTGCGGCGGCGGACGACCTCGCACTGATGGTCGACGTAATGCTGCAGGACCTGCTTTAAGGTCATGAGCTTGGGCTCGCCGTCCACGAGCGCCAGCATGATCACGCCGAAGGAGGACTGCAGCTCCGTAAAGCTATACAGCTGGTTCAGGATGACGTTCGCGTTCGCGTCGCGCTTGAGGTCGATGATCACGTTCATGCCGCTGCGCGCGGAGGAGAAGTCCGACACGTTTGAGATGCCCTCGATCTTTTTCTCCTTGTGCAGCTCCGCGATGCGCTCGATGAGCTTGGATTTATTGACCTGATACGGCAGCTGAGTGACCTTGATCTGCGTGCGGCCGTTTTTGTTTTCGATGATCTCGGTGCGCGCGCGCACGACCACCTTGCCGCGCCCCGTGGCGTAGGCGGCGCGGATGCCGGCTCTGCCCATGATCACGCCGGCGGTGGGGAAATCGGGTCCCTTGATGTGCTCCATCAGGTCGTCCAGCGTGCAGTCGGGGTTATCGATCAGGCAGCACATGCCGTCGATGACCTCGCTCATGTTATGCGGCGGGATATTCGTCGCCATGCCGACCGCGATGCCCATGGTGCCGTTGACCAGCAGATTCGGGAAGCGCGACGGCAGGACCGTGGGCTCCTTGAGACGGTCGTCGTAGTTCGGGATGAAATCGACGGTCTCCTTATCGATATCCGTGAGCATACGCAGCGTGAGCTTTGACATTCTGGATTCCGTGTACCGGTACGCGGCGGGCGGGTCGCCGTCCACCGAGCCGAAGTTGCCGTGGCCGTCCACCAGCGGATAGCGCATGCTGAAATCCTGCGCCAGACGCACCATCGCGTCGTAGACCGAGGCGTCGCCGTGGGGATGGTAGCGGCCCAGCACCGCGCCGACGGTATCGGCGCACTTGCGGTACTCCTTATCCGGATTCAGCCCGTTCTCGAACATCGTATACAGGATCCTTCTGTGCACGGGCTTCAGGCCGTCGCGCACGTCCGGCAGGGCGCGGTCCGTGATGACGGACATGGCGTAGCTGAGGAACGAAGTGCGCATCTCATTCGTGAGGTCCACGTTGATGACCGTGCCTTCGTTTTCGTCCGTGATCTCCGGGATCGGTTCGTTTTCGGGGAGATTGAGGTTGTTGTTTTCCTGGTCCATAGTGTTCACCTACCGTTTATACGTCGAGATTCTGGACGTATTTGGCGTTCTTTTCAATAAAGTTGCGGCGCGGCTCCACCTTGTCGCCCATCAGGATGGAGAAGGTTTCGCTGGCAAGCTCCGCGTCGTGCAGGTTCACCCGCAGCATGGTGCGCTGGGTAGGATCCATGGTGGTCTCCCACAGCTGGTCGGGGTCCATTTCACCGAGACCCTTGTAGCGCTGGATGGTGTAGCCGTTGCCGAGCTGGGCGATGATGGAATCGCGCTGCTCGTCGGAATAGGCGTAGTGGTTCTTTTTCGCCTTGGAAAGCCGGTAAAGCGGGGGCTGCGCGATATAGACGTAGCCGTGCTCGATCAGCGGGCGCATATAGCGGAAGAAGAAGGTGAGCAGCAGCGTGCGGATATGCGCGCCGTCCACGTCGGCGTCCGCCATCAGGACGATCTTGTGATATCTGAGCTTTTCAAGATCGAATTCCTCGCCGATGCCGGTGCCGAGCGCCAGCACGACCGGCGAGAGCTTATCGTTGCCGATGACCTTGTCGATCGGCACCTTTTCCACGTTCAGCATTTTGCCCCACAGCGGCAGAATCGCCTGCGTGACGGGGTTTCTTCCCTGCTTGGCGGAGCCACCTGCGGAGTCGCCCTCCACGATGAACAGCTCTGTGTTGACGGGGTCCTTATCGGTGCAGTCGGCAAGCTTGCCGGGCAGGCCGCCGCCCTCGAACGCGGTCTTGCGGCGGGCAAGGTCCCTGGCCTTGCGGGCGGCCTCGCGCGCCTTCGCGGCATCCTGACATTTATAGAAGATGGTCTTTGCGACCGCGGGGTTTTCCTCAAAATAGACCGAGAGCTTTTCATACACCATTTTGTTGACCATGGGTCCCATTTCGGTGTTGCCGAGCTTGGTCTTGGTCTGGCCCTCGAATTCCGCCTCGGTGAGCTTGACCGAGATGACCGCGGTCAGCCCCTCGCGCACGTCCTCGCCGGTCAGGCTTTTATCGTTTTCCTTGATCAGGTTCATGCGGCGCCCGTAGTCGTTGAAGACCTTGGTCAGCGCGGTGCGGAAGCCGTTTTCGTGATAGCCGCCCTCCGTTGTGCGCACGTTGTTGGCGAAGCTGAGGATCAGGTTATCGTAGCCGTCGTTATACATGATGGACACTTCGGCGCTGGCGTCCCCCTTGACGGTGGAGAAATGGATGGGGGTTTCGTGGATCGGCGTGAGGGCGCGGCTTTCGTTCAAAAAGCTGACGAACTCGCGGATGCCGCCCTCGTAGCGGAAGACCTCCTCCTCGATATGCTCGGGGTCTCTGGAATCCGTGAGGGTGATCTGCAGCCCGGCGTTCAGGAACGCCTGCTCGCGCATGCGGCGCTGGATGGTCTCGTAGGTATATTCCGTCACGGAGAAGACCTCGGGGTCCGCCTTGAAGCGGATCAGGGTGCCGGTCTCGTCCGTATCGCCGACGATCTCGAGGTCCGTGGCGATCTTGCCGCGCTCGAAGCGCTGCCGATAGACGTGCCCGTGCTGGCTGACCTCCACCTCGAACCACTCGGACAGGGCGTTGACGACGGAGGAGCCGACGCCGTGCAGACCGCCGGAGACCTTGTAGCCGCTGCCGCCGAACTTGCCGCCGGCGTGCAGGACCGTGAGCACCACCGTGACGGCGGGCAGACCCTGCTGCTCGTTGATATCCGTGGGGATGCCGCGTCCGTTATCGCGCACGGAGATGACGTTGCCGGGCTCGATCTCCACCTCGATATGCGTGCAGTAGCCCGCAAGCGCCTCGTCGATGGAGTTATCCACGATCTCATATACCAGATGGTGCAGACCGTCCGGACCCGTGGAGCCGATATACATGCCGGGGCGCTTGCGCACCGCCTCCAGGCCCTCCAGGACCTGAATCTGGCTGGCGTTGTATTCCTCCTCCACGCGGGTGTTCATCTCGCCCTCCTCAAGGACGATGGCGTCCACGTCCAGCTCCGGAAGCGGCTCCTGCTCCATCATTTCGTTTTTGTTCTCTTGCTCCGTCATTCGGATACCTCCTTGCCGCCGAAGTTCGCGGCCAAAATCAGCGGAAATAGAAAAGCTTTCGGTCAAGCCTTTCCCGAAAGGCTTGCGGGGGTCAAGGGGGCAGCGCCCCTTGCCTGCGGAGCAGTGCGAAGCACCAAACGCTTCGGCGAGCGCAGGAAGTTGTTAAGGAACCCTCGCCGGGGGTTCCTTAAGTGCGAAGCACCAAAGCCCTCCGACCGGGGTCCGCCCTCCGTTTTCAGCGATCCTTTTCCGTTTCTCTGTAAAAAATATTCTGTCTATAAATCAATACGGGTCCTTGAGTCTCCCGATCAGCGTCTGGACGGAGACCGGCGAGAAATAGACCGTCTGGTCTGTCTGATTTTTTGCGCTCACGATCACGAGCGCGCGGGGAATATCGTCCGTAAGGACTTGCAGCTCCCCGTTTTTTTCGGCTGTTTCCAGCGTGCGGCGGGTCCTTGCCGAAACGGTGGCGGTATCGGGGTCGAACAGCCCGATCACGTCCCTTTTGAGGACCTCCTCCCCGCCGATATTCAGGTACATGGAATGACCCTTCCTTTTTCGATCCGCGTTTTCGTGCCGCCGGTCAGCCGCCCGACGGTTTCGGGGTCGCAGCAGGTAATGAAGACCTGCCGGTCCCGGATATGGTTCAGGATAAAGTCCTGCCGGCGCGCGTCCAGCTCGCTCATGACGTCGTCGAGCAGGATGACGGGCGTTTCGCCGGTCTCGGCAAGCAGGACGGCGCTTTCGCCGAATTTCAGCGCCAGCGCTGCGCTGCGCTGCTGCCCCTGCGAGCCGAAGGCACGCGCGGAGACGCCGCCGATCAGGATCTCCAGATCGTCCCGGTGCGGGCCGCCCGTGGTGGTTTTGGCAAGCAGATCCTCGCGCCGGTTCTTTTTCAGCAGGGCGCCGAAGCCGCCGGACGCCTGCGTTTTGCCGACGTAGGTCAGGCGGATCTTTTCCCGCCCGCCGGACAGCCCGGTATAGATCTCATCCACCTGCGGGATCAGGCGCGTGAGGTAATTGTTTCGTTCTTCCACGATCTTATCGCCGACGGCGCCGAGGCGCTCGTCCAGCACGTCAAGCATATCATAAAGGGAGGACTCGAACGCCACGTCCTTCAGCAGGGCGTTGCGCTGCTTTATGAGCCGCGAAAACTCCGTGACCGCGCCGGCAAAGGCGGGCTTTAACTGGCAGACGGAGGCGTCCAGAAACCGGCGCCGCTCCTCCGGTCCGCTTTTCACGATGGAGAGAAAGGACGGGGCGAAGACCACGGCGGAAAACTTGCCCAGCAGCCCCGCCGCGCCGCCGAGCTTCACGCCGTTGAGCAGGACGGTCTTTTTGTCCGCCAGCGTGAGCTCCGCTTTGTTTTCGCGCGTTTCGTTCGTGAAGGAGGCCTTCAGCTTTGCGAAGGGCGTGCCGAACGCGATCAGCTCCTGATCCTTCGCGCCGCGAAAGCTGCGCATGCCGCTGAACAGCCAGACGGCCTCCAGCAGGTTCGTTTTGCCCTGCGCGTTTTCGCCGTAAATGACGTTCACGCCCTCGCCGGGAGTATACACCGTTTCGGCGAGATTGCGGAACCCCTTCAGGCGCAGCTCATTCAGCTTCATCTTTGGTCAGCGTGAAGCGCAGCGCTTTGAACTCAAAGGTATCGCCGGGATAGAGCTTTTTGCCGCGGGAAACGCAGACCTCTCCGTTGACGCGCACCGCGCCCTTTTCGATCAGCTCCTTCGCGTGGCCGCCGGTCTCGGCGACGCCGGAAAACTTCAGCGCGGAATCCAGCTTAATGAACTCCGTTTTGATGGGAAGCGTCACCTCCTGCATCTGCAGAAGACGGACTTTGAGCTTTTTCATGCGATCGACCTCCTATATAATTCATAGAACTGTCTGTCTGGCCTTTCCCGTCCGGCTGACGGGATCCCGTGCCGGGGAAAAGCCGCTCAGTTTTTCAGCATGACGGGCAGGATCAGATACAAAAAGCTGTCGCCCTCGGTCGGCAGGATGATGCCGGGCGCCTTGGGGCCGTTGAGCTGGATCAGGACCTCGTCGCAGTCGCAGCTGCGCAGGGCCTCCAGCAGAAAGCGGTTATTGAAGCCGATCTCGGTGCGCTTGCCGTCCACCGAGCAGGCGACCTTGCCGGTGAAGGAGCCCAGCGACGTGACCGCGGAGATCTTGACCGTATCCTCGTCGAAAATGAACTTGGTGGGCGCCTTGGTCTTTTCGGTGATCATGACGGGCATGGTGCTTTCGATGCACTCGATCAGATTTTTGTTGTTGATGCGCACCGTGGCGGATTTCGCGGTCGGGATGGCGGTGCGGTAGTCGAGGAACATGCCCTCCAACAGGCGGGAAATGATGCTGTAGCCGCCGATCTCGAAGATGATATGCCGCCTGCCCTTGAACAGCTCGATCATTTCGTCTTCGTCGCCCATGAATTTGATGATCTCCGCCAGCGCCTTCGCGGGCACCACGAAGGTCATGGGCTCGCCGTCGTACTGCAGGAATTCGTTGCGGATCGCCAGACGGAAGCCGTCCAGCGCCACAAGGCGAAGCTGCCCGGGCTCCAGCTCGAACTTGATGCCCCTGTGAACGGTCTTGGAATCGTCCATGGACACGGCAAAGATCGTCTGCTTGATCATGTCCTTGAGCACCCGCTGGGAGACCGGCAGGCGCATGCCCTCCGTAATCGTGGGCAGCTCGGGGTAGTCCTCCGCGCTCAGGCCGATCAGATTATATTCCTTCCGCTCCCCGGCGGGCTGATCCTCGGCGCCTTCGCCGCTGATCGTGCAGATATTCTTTTCGTCGCAGTCGATCGTGACCTTTTCCCCGTCCATGTGCCGGAGCATATCGCAGAAGATCTTCGCGTTCAGGACGATGGACCCGGGACGCTCCACCGCAGTCTCGAACACCGTGGTGATGCCGAGGTCCAGATCGAAGCCGCTGATCTCGATCGCGGTCTCGGAGACCGTTTTGATCAGAAAGCCCTCCAGATGCGGGATCACCGATCTGCCGGGTACGCACCGCTGGATATTGAGACAGGTCTCCAAAAGTTTTTGCGTGTCACAGATGATTTTCATAGTTTTTCCCTCCGCAGCCGTAATGTGTAAATAGAATAAGCAGGAGTCTTAGTAGTGTCTGTCAAAAGTTTCTAAAACGGACGGATGCCCTTGCGGGACGCGCGTTTGAGGCGGGTCGGACGCTGTTTGAAACGGTTGTTAAAATCCGGGTTTTGAAAATAGGTCGGATACGACCTGTTCAGAATGTTCAAAACGGGATGTTTAAAGTCGAAAAGGGGTTTAAAAGTTTGGGGCGGGATCGTTATTAAATATAAGACTGTTTTTGCTCCCCTTCCTGCGCTCGCCGAAGCGTTTTATGCTTCGCATTGCTCCGCAGGCAAGGGCTCCGCCCCCTTGACCCCCGCAAGCCTTTCGAGAAAGGCCCCCGCGAAAGCTTTCGTATTGTGATTGGGAAGCTTTTAGTTTTTGCTCTGAAATTCCCCGATTGCGCCGATGGCGATGACCTTGGCCTGCGGGTTTTTCGCCATGCTTTCCTTTGCCTGATTGATGGAATAATTCACGTTGGAATGCGTTTTCCCGAAGAATTCCCCGATCTGCTTCTGCGTCAGGTCCGTCACCTCCGAGATCACGTACATGGTGATCTGCCTGGCGAGCGCAATGTTCGCCTGCCGCTTTTCACTTCTGATATCCGACGCGGTCACGCCGAAGGTCTTCGCCATGTAGTCGATGATCTTTTCCACCGTGACGGAAACAGGCTGGGATTCCGTGGTGATGTCCTTCACGATCTCCTCCACCTGCTCGATGGAGATTTCGCGGTTATACGCCGCCTTCATCGCCGCGATCTTGTTCACGGTCCCTTCGATCTGCCGGATGTTGTTCTTGACCCGCTGCGCGATGACCTCGACCACGGGCTCCGGCAGGCTTGTGCCGAGCTGCTCGCACTTTTTGACGATGATCGCCTTTCTGGTGTCCAGATCCGGCGGCTGCACGTCCACCATCAGGCCCTGCTCGATGCGGCTGCGCAGACGGTCCGTGAAGACCTCCATTTCTCTGGGCGGCACGTCCGAGGTCATGACGACCTGCTTGCCGTTGCGCTTTAACGTGTCGAACGTGTTGAAGAACTCGTCCTGCAGGCTTTCGCTGCGCTGGATCCACTGGATATCGTCCACCAGCAGCGCGTCCGCGTTGCGGTATTTCTGCCGGAACGCCTCCGTATTCTTGACCTTGACCAGCTCGAAAAACTCGTTCATCAGGCTTTCGCCCGTGGCGTAGAGCACCACCATGTCCGGATTGTTCTTCTTCAGCTCGTTTTCGATCGCGAACATCAGGTGCGTCTTGCCGAGGCCCGAACGCCCGTAGATCAGCAGGGGATTGTGCAGGACGCCGGGGTTCTTCGCAACGCCGACGGAAACGCTGTAGGCGAACGTGTTGGACTTGCCGACCACAAAGTTCTCGAAGGTCAGGCTCCTGCCGTGAAAGGCGGGCGCCGCGGCCTCCTTCTTTTCTTCCTTCTTTTCAAGCGGCGCGTCGCTGACCAGAATGTCGATCTCCACCGGGAAGCCCATGACCGCCTCGAAGGATTCCTTGATCACGTCCGCGAACTTCGACATCACAATGGTCTTTTTGAACTCGGTCGAAATCATGAATATAAAGGTGTTGTCCTCAAATTTGACAAGCTCCAGCGGCTCCAGCCACATGGTGTACATCGTGTCGGATACCTTGTTTTTGCATATGGAAAGGACTTCCTTCCATACGTCTGCCATCGTGTCCATATCTTATCTCCCGTTATTGGTTCGGTGTGTTTTCTGCCTGAAAAACCTGACAATTGCATTCATATTATTATAGCACGGATCATGCTGCAATTCAAGGTTTTCTTTTAAATACTTATAAATATTTTATATATTTATAAGGGCCGGGGAACAGGGGCCGGGGGTTGGAATGCAGGATGCAAAATACAAAATACAAAATTTCGGTTGCGGCTGCGCCGCGATTAAAATATGGTTCCGGTCAGGACCCGGTCGGGGGAACGAGAAGGCGTGCCGACCCGGTAGCACGGCACCTGACGTGCCGTTCGGGACAATGATATTTTCAAAAACGTCCCGGTCAGGACCCGGTCGAGGATAAAGGGAAGGCGTGCAGATCATGCCGTACTACCGGTGTGATTGGGACCCGGCTCTGTTTCCGGTATCGGGTTCGGACCGGGAGGCTTCGGAAAAATAACAATGCCCCGAACGGCACTGAGGTGCCGTGCTACCGGAGGCTTCGGAAAAATAACAATGCCCCGAACGGCACTGAGGTGCCGTGCTACCGGGATTTTATACCCGGCTCCGTTTCCGGTACCGCCTTCTGACCGCGACCATATTTCAATGCCGACCGCAGGTCCCGAGATTTTGTATTTTGTATTTTGCATCCTGCATTCTTGTTCCGTGTCCCCGCGCACCCGCGCTTCGCGCGGCTATTCCACGATCCCGTCCCCGACCGGGACGGCGCCGTTTTCCGTTTCGATCACCAGCCGTCCCCTTTCGTCGATCCCTTTGGCGACGCCGGTGAGGATTTCGCCGCCGGAAACGCGCCGGACCCTCTGCCCGCGCTGGCACAGAACGGCGTTATAGGCGTCCCGGTACAAAAACAGGTCCCGCTCCAGCGCGCGTTCGGCATAGACGTACCGGTCGAGGGCCTCCACGATCTCACGGATCAGGACCGGCCTTTCGACTGTTTTCGCGCCGACGGAATAAAGGTCCGTGACGGTCGTTTTCAGCTCCTCCGGCAGGCTCGCTTCGTCAAGCCGGACGTTGACGCCCACCCCGACCACGGCGGCAAGGCCGAACGGCGCCCGAATCAGCTCCGTAAGCACGCCGCAGAGCTTTTTCTCCCCGGCGCGGATATCGTTCGGCCATTTGATCAGAAGCGTTTTTTCGGCGTATTTTTGCAGCGTATCGCGGATCGCGAGCCCCGCGAGCAGCGTGAGATACGCCGGGGAGCGCGCGCCCGCCGGTAAGGGATAGGCGGCGGAAAAATAGATCCCGCCCGCCGGGGAATAAAACCGCCGCCCCTGCCGTCCGCGCCCGCCGGTCTGGCGCTCGGCGGCAAGCACGTCGAAGCGCGGCGTTTCGCTGGCATACAGCGCCAGCTTCATCGCGTTGTTGGTGGAATCGATCTCTTCGATCGCATGATATTGCCGTTCCATCTTTCACCCCGAAAAAACGAAAAAGGGCATACCTGCCCCTTTTCCCGTTGACGTCTGTTTTTCGGCTGCCTTATTCCGAAATTTCCTCGAACAGAGCCTTGAGCGTCATGACGTCCTTCAGGGACAGCGTGATGCCCTTGCCCATTTTTTCATGATCGGGACCCCAGTCGCGGATATCGTACTTGGGCTCTTTTCCGTTCCAGCTTATGAGGTTGAGCTCCTTGGTCCAGCCGCCGGAGCCGTTGGAAATGACGCCGATGTGCTTTTTGATCTCGTAAGAAAACTCAGGCATGACAATCTTCTCCTCTTTTATTAAAACCTTGACGGTCTTTATTGACTCTTCTATAATATAATAAAAATAAATAAAAAATCAAGAGAAAAATGAAAAAAAACAGAAAAAGCTTCGGCGATTTTACGCCGAAGCCTCGTTTTTGCTGAAATATTTGGTTTTGACCTTGCCCCAGACCCATTGTACGATATCGAAGCCTTCCTTGAAATAGTCGGCGTTGGGCTTGGGGTCGCGCACCAGCACGAAGAAATGGCTGTCGATCTTTTTGGGGGTATAATAGACCGTATCGGCGTCCGTGGGGTCCTGCAGCTCGGGCGGGTTTCCGTCTATCGTATAGGCCAGCGAGTCCACCAGCGTGCCGGAGGAGCCGGAGATCAGGTGATACATATTCTCATACACGCGCACGGTGTTGTGGGAGTAGCTGAACTTGAGGATCCGCTCGAGGGAAAGCCCCTGCTCGCTCGAGACGTTCAGGCTGACCTCCTCCTCGCCCTTGACCTTGAAGAGCTGCTTGTCCCGGATGATCAGCGTATCCCCCGCCCTGACGCTGCCGTCCTCCACCTTGGAGGTGATGATCCCGGCGAGGATATAGTAATCGTCCAGCACGCTGTCCACCGACGTGAAGGCGTTGACGCGCAGCGCGTAGTTCTTGTCGACCAGATGGATCGCGAAGAACGCGCCGGCGGGCGCGAGCGCCACGATGACGCCGATGATAATGACGAAAATCAAAATATTCCGGATCGTTTTCATAGTCGTGTTCCCTTTTTATGTTCTCTTTCTGTTCACATCATTACAGTTGGAATCATTATACCATAAACCCTTGGGCATTCTCAATAGTTTTTTTCGTTTTTTTGAACGGGACGCCGAAAAATTACGCTTGGTTTTGTAGGTGTTCACGATTCCTTTGCGAATTTCCGGTTTTTATTTCCGTGTTCTTGACATTCCGGAAAACATTTTTTATAATAATACTATAGAAGAACCCGTTCTTCCCAGTAAAAAAAGAAAAGGAGAGATCCGTCCTATGAAAACGACAAAGAAATGGATGGCAGTCTGTCTGTCTCTTGTTTTGCTTTGTATGACCGGCGTTTCGGCGTTTGCCGCCGTGGGCGATATCGACGCGGACGACAAGGTCACGGCTTCCGACGCCCGGCTTGCGCTGCGCGCTGCCGTGGGTCTGGAAACGCTGCCGGACAGCCGTCCGGCGGACGCGGACCACGATGAAAAAATCACCGCCGCCGACGCGCGGCTCATTCTGCGCGCCGCGGTGGGTCTGGAAACGCTGACGCACCCGGCGAAGCCCGAAGGCGCCGCGGTGACGGTCACGGCCGCGCCGACCTGCACCGAGGGCGGCAAGGGCGAATACGTTTGCGTCTGCGGCGAAACGCTGACCGTGGACCTGCCGGCGCTGGGCCACGCCGCGGGCGAAGCGGTGCGCGAGAACGAAGTCCCCGCGACCTGCACCGCGGACGGTAAATTCGATACGGCGACCTACTGCGTGAGATGCGGCGTCGAGCTGAGCAGAAAGACCGAGACGCTGAAAAAGACCGGCCACAAGGCGGCGGAGCTGCCGGCGGTCGCCGCGACCTGCACCGCGACGGGCCTGACGAAGGGCTCCAAATGCGAAATCTGCGGCGAGATCCTGACCGCGCAGAAGGAGGTCCCGGCGCTGGGGCACGACATTGTCCTTGACCGCGCGGCGAGCACTTACTCCCTGACCGGCAAGACCAGCCTCCGCTACCGCTGCAGCCGCTGCGACGCGACGTGGGAGAACGACCCCGCGCTGCTGTATACCGGTAAATTCGGCAGCGACGTGACCGAACAGAATATGGAAATTTTCAATTACTTTGTGAACAGACTGAAGACCGACTGGTCCGCGCAGGGGATCAAGATCTCGTCCGTGGATCATGCGGTTTCCACCGGGCAGATCCTGAGCTCCAAATACGATATGAACTGGCTGATGAAATCCAAGGTGGACGCCATCAATCTGGCGCTCGGCGACGACGAAAAGATCCCGACCAAGAAGAGCGAGTTCGACGCCATGCTGCAGGAAATGATGGCGGGCACCAACGAGACGCAGAATTCCACCGTCTGGCCGGTCGTGCTGACCAACGACAACTTCGTGCTGAAGGCGACGGACGCGGTGTCCCGCCTGACCGCCGCGGACGTGGCGTCCATCACGGTGGAAACGGTGACAGGGTACCCGGGTGTCGGCGGCTTCTTGCCGGACATTCTGCCGAATACCCGCACCATCAGCATGAAGGACGACGGCAGCTTCTGGATCGTGGGCACCCCCGGCGACTATAACCTGAAGGATATGTTCCTCGCCAGACTCCCCGACGCCGAAAGCGCCGTGAAGGTGACGCTGAAGCTCAAGGACGGCAATTTCAACAGCATGGACGCCTTTGTGCAGAACGCCAACCTGAAGCGGATCATCGATATCAATGAGAAGGATTTCGAGATGGAGGATATCACCACCGCGTTCGACGGCATGGATTCCATCGGCACCTTCGACGTGAAGCAGAGCAACACCATCAAGACCGGCGGCACGATCAGCTACTTCTTCGAGCCGGAGACCGGCAAGCCCCTCGCGGCGACCTACGACACCGGCATCGACACCGTGAACACCTTCACGATGAGCATCAAGATCGCCCTGTCCACCCTCGACGCCGGCGCGTCCATCTCCGCGAACTCCCACACCAAGACGATCTATATCTTCGATCCCAAGCTCGTCTACTGAGCCGGAGAGAAAAACTGAAATCAAAGAATCCGGGTAATCCGCACAATACAAGGGCGCGTTGCAAAATAAAATGCAGCGCGCCCGATTTTATGAAGTATGGTCACATTTGGCCACTAACTTTTGCCATAACAGTTTGGGTTTAATAAAATATTAAATACAAGTACAAAGATATTAAAGAGTAGGTTCTCTATATAAAACCCATATTGCCCCTGTTTTAGAGAGAAAGTATGGGCTTTTTTTATACCGTGCAATACAAAAAACCGCCTTTTCGGATACCCGACGTAAGGGAATTGCCCGAAGAGGCGGTCCTTATGATTCTGCTTTTTAATCGCTGTTATCCTGATTGATTGCGAGCTCTGTCAACTCTCTCAATTTTGCTTGCAATAGTTTTTTGTCTGGAAGACAGAGTGAATAGTCTGAAACTAAGGTTGGAGACAAACTTCGGCTCAGAGCATATTCAACAACAGCGTCGTCTTTGCTTGCGCAGAGAATAAGTCCGACACTGGGGTTTTCATTTGGCTTTTTTACGTCTCGATCCAACGCTTCAAGATAGAAATTGATTTGACCGATATGCTCCGGTTTAAACTTCCCGATTTTCAGCTCGATAGGAACAAGGCAGGACAACGCGCGATTATAAAACAGCAGATCAATAAAAAAGTCTTGTCCGCCAACCTGTACACGGTATTCTTCTCCGATGAACGTGAAATCTTTCCCGAATTCTAAAATGAATTGCTTCAGGTTTTCAATAATAGCCTTTCTGAAATTGCGTTCGGAATATTCTTCCGGTAAATCAAGAAATTCCAGTATATAAGTATCAAGAATACTGCTTCGAACACTTTGCGGGACTGATTCAGGCGGTTGCTTCCCGGCGGAGAGCATATACCGTTCGTAATAAGCGCTGTCAAGCTGCCTTTCAAGCTCACGGGAAGAATAGTGCTCTTTTGCGGCTAATGCTACATAAAAGCCTCGTTCTTCCTTGCTTTTGGCTTTTGACATAATCATGAGATGGTTTGTCCAACTGATTTGTGTCAGCAGTGCAGACACAAATTCATCTTCACGATAGGTCTCATAAAATTGTCTCATTCTATACAATCCACGGCGAGTAAAGCCTTTTATTGTTGGAGCAACGTTGGAAATATAGGCTGCAACTTCATCTATAATTTTATCTCCGAAGGATGATCCCGCACAAAGCCCTGAAAGGTATTCGCCTACCTCCCAATACATATGAATGAGTTCCGTGTTAACAGCCTTAAGTGCCCGTCCTTTCGCATTTTCAATAATTGAGATAACTGCGCCGAAATCATTGTTATTTGAAACCAGTTCTTTTGACATATGCTCACCCTCTCCGGATTAAACATAACCCATTTCTTGGCAATACTCCTTGCGTGCTTCTCTGAAAGCTTTCAATTTCGCTTTATATCCCCGGATTTCCGTTATCATTTTCCGACTGATTAAAAACCGAAGGGAGACACAACTTCCTTACGTCGTGTCTCCTTTGAGGCGGCTTTTCTCATGCCTGTATTTACCCGTTCTGCATCAGGCGTTCCCTGAGCTTATCGTTTTCGCGTTTGAGGCGGTCGCGCTCGGTCATGGCGTTTTCGGCGTCCTCGAGGTAGTCCGCGATCTCGTTTTTATACTTTTCCGCGGCGGCGGAGGCGGTGCGGGCCTGATCCGCAAAGTCGAGGGCGGTGAGGATGAGCCCCTGCGTGAGCGTGACGCGGCCGGATTCCATGATGGGCTCGAGCGCGGCGTTCAAAGCGTTGCCGAGCGCCAGCACGCGCTCCGGCGCTTCGTCCGTGAGGATGGTATAGGTCTGCCCGCGGACGGTGATATCGACTTTCTGTTTTTCCATATCCGGTTCCTTTCTTCAGCCCTTGCGGAACTGATGCTTGAGGCGCAGCTCCTTGGAGAGGATCTTTTTGCGCAGTCTGAGAGAGGTGGGCGTGACCTCCAGCAGCTCGTCGTCGCTCAAAAACTCCATGCACTGCTCGAGGCTGAGCACCGAGTGCGGCACGAGGCGCAGCGCCTCGTCGCTGCCGGCGGCGCGGGTGTTGGTCATCTGCTTCTTCTTGCAAACGTTGCACACGATATCCTCGTTTTTGGAGCATTCGCCCACGATCATGCCTTCATAGACCTGCACGCCGGGACCGATGAACAGCCGCCCGCGGTCCTGCGTGTTGAACAGACCGTAGCCGGTGGATTCGCCGGTCTCGTGCGCGATAATGGACCCGTGCTCGCGGGTCTGGATCTCGCCCTTATAGGGCTCGTAGCCCGCGAACAGATTGTTCATGATGCCGTAGCCGTTGGTATCCGTCAGGAACTCGGAGCGGTAGCCGATGAGTCCCCTTGCCGGGATCTTGAATTCGAGATGCGCGGTGCCGCCGTCGCGCGTGCCCATGTTTTCGAGCTCGCCGCGTCTGGCGCCGAGCTTTTCCATGACCGCGCCCACGTAGTCGACGGGGACCTCCACGATCAGCAGCTCCATGGGCTCGTGCAGCTTGCCGTCGATGGTCTTATAGATGACCTGCGGACGGGAGACCGCGAACTCATAGCCCTGCCGGCGCATAGTCTCGATGAGAATGGACAGATGCAGCTCGCCTCTGCCGGAGACCTTGAACGCGTCCGTGGTGTCGGTCTCCTCCACCTTCATGGAGACGTTGGTCTCCACCTCCTTAAAGAGTCTGGCGCGGAGGTTGCGGGAGGTGACGAATTTGCCCTCGCGCCCCGCGAAGGGAGAGTCGTTGACGTGGAAGGTCATGGCGAGGGTGGGCTCGTCGATCTTGACGAAGGGCAGGGGCTCCGGATGCTCCGGGTCGCACAGGGTCTCGCCGATGTTCAGCCCCTCGATGCCGGAGACCGCCACGATGTCGCCGACGCCGGCTTCCTCGGTCTCGGTACGCCCGAGGCCCGTGAACTGATACAGCCGCGAGATCTTCACGCGCTTTTGCTCGCCGTCCTGCTTGCACAGCACGGCCTGCGCGCCCATTTTGATGCGCCCGCGCTCGATCTTGCCAACGCCTATGCGCCCGACGTAATCGTCGTAGTCGAGGGAGGAGAACAGCAGCTGCAGCGGGCCGTCCTCGTCGCCCTCCGGCGCCGGGATATCGTCTAAGATCGCCTGCAGCAGGGGGCGCATATCGCCGGAACGGGCGTCCTTGTCGAAGGAGGCGTAGCCCTCTCTGGCCGAGGCGAAGATGACCGGGAAGTCGATCTGGTCGTCGTCCGCGCCGAGCTCGATGAACAGGTCCAGCACCTCGTCGATGACCTCGTCCGGTCTCGCGCCGGGACGGTCGATCTTGTTGATGACCACAAGC
Source organism: Oscillospiraceae bacterium (assembly GCA_902780565.1). GTDB lineage: Bacteria > Bacillota > Clostridia > Oscillospirales > Acutalibacteraceae > RUG806. The sequence goes on along the minus strand of CACZGD010000063.1, from coordinate 10,682 downwards.
GGGGTCTTTTTCAGCGCCAGCGCCTTGCTCAGCACGAAGCGGGTCTGGGGCATGCAGCCCTCGAACGCGTCCACCAGCAGCAGAACGCCGTCCACCATGGTCATGATGCGCTCCACCTCGCCGCCGAAATCGGCGTGCCCGGGCGTGTCCACAATATTGATCTTCACGCCGTTATAATTCACCGACGTGTTTTTGGAAAGGATGGTGATGCCGCGCTCACGCTCCAGATCGTTCGAGTCCATCACGCGGTCCTCCACGACCTCGTTGTCGCGGAAGGTGCCGCTCTGCTTCAGCAGCTTGTCCACCAGCGTGGTCTTGCCGTGGTCAACGTGGGCGATAATGGCAATGTTACGGATATCAGCTCGTTTACTCAAAATTTCACCTTCAACTATTTTTCTAAACACTTATGATAACAGAAAAACACCGTAAAATCAATATTTTTCGGCGTTTTCGCGGGAAAAATGTAAAGGGATTCTGAGAAAAACCGGCGTCGGCCGCATAATTTCCGCGTTCCGGCGCACACTGCTGTCAGGATGAAATCCGAATCCAAAACAAAAAGGAGAAACGACCATGCAGCTTACGCAGAAGGAATGCTCCCTTTTAAAGGAGCTGAAGGGACAGGAAGCCCTTTGCATCGAAAAATACGAAAAGGCGGCGGCCGCCGCCGTGGACGGGCAGCTCAAGGGCCTGTTCACGAACCTCCGGGACATGGAGCAGACGCACCTTGATACCCTGACCGGGATCGAAAACGGGACCGTCCCCACCGTGTCCGGCGGCGAAAAGCCCCTGCCCACCTTTGCCCCGGTGTATACCGCCGAATCCCCCGACAAGGCGAACGACCGCTTTTTATGCACCGACCTGCTCACCGGCGAAAAGCACGTCTCGTCGCTCTATAACACCTCGATTTTCGAGTTCCGCGACGACAACGTGCGAAACGCCCTGAACCACATCCAGAAGGAAGAACAGACCCACGGCAAGATGATCTATAACTATATGTCCGCGAACGGGATGTATTGAGCCGGGCGAAACCCGGCGATGCCGCGTGTTGGATGCTGGATGTTGGATGAAGGCTGCTGCCGCGCCGCGACGGAAAGATCATATTTGACAGCGGGATGCTTCGGCGTCCCGTTTTTTTGCGGGATCAGAAACAGTCCCGGTCAGGACCCGGTCGGGGACGGGGGATATGACGCTCGGCAGCGCGGCGGACCGCCGCCGAAAGCGTCCCGGTCGGAATCAGTTACCGGAAACGGGAACGGGGTTCCTGTTATATCGGTAGTACGGCTGCCCACAGCCGTTCCTTTGCCTTGACGGCGGAGGGATGAATCCCGGCGGGATTTGTTGACGGGAGGGATGAATCCCGGCGGGATTTGTTGACGAAAATGAATATGCTTCCCCCGGGATGATTCCCTCCCCGGCAAGGGGAAGTACGCAGAATGCGGTATACATGACCGAATCCGGCGAATCGGCGAATATCCCAAAAATTAGCATTGTATCATTGTATTGCAATTTCGTCGCCCGAACGTCCTGCGTCCCCGGAAACATGTCCGTCGGTTGCCCCTTGCCGGGGAGGTCATCATCCCGGAAATATACATAGTCCGTCATTCGTTACCGCATTCCGCCGGGACGACGCCCTCCCGCAGCAAGGCACAAGAACGGCTGTGGGCAGCCGTACTACCGGTCGGGTTGGTACGCGGAATGCGGTATATACGACCGAACCCGGCGAATCGGCGAAACCGTCGAAATAACATTGTAACATTGTATAGCAATTTCGTCGCCCTGACGTCCTGCGTCCCCGGAAATATGTCCATCGGTTGTCACTGCAATGGTAGAACGGCTGTAGTCGTAGCTGAAAACCTCCGGGGATGGTTTCGGCGTAAACGATTCCATTCTCGACTGCGGCAGCAGGCGAGTTTCCTGTAATGCTGTACTGCCGGTTCGTTCGGCAAGCAGTCCCCGGTCCTCTGCCCGTATGGTCCCGACCGGGCTTTTCAGACAAAAAACGCCCTTGCGGGCGTTTTTGTTACTCCGTTCGGAGCGCGACGACGGGGTCTTTTTTGGCTGCCTTTCTGGCGGGGATGAGGCCGCCGAGGAGGGTGACGACGATGCTGAGGACGACCAGCGCCGCGCCGGGGGCGAGGGGCAGGCGGACGGAAAGCCCCTCCACGTCCAGCAGCGCCCGGAGCCCCGCGTTGATGGGGAAGGTCATGAGCGCGGAGAGCCCCACGCCGAGGAGCCCGGCGAAGAACCCGAGCAGGACGGTTTCGGCGTTGAAGACCGCCGAAATGTTGCCCTTGGACGCGCCGAGCGCGCGCAGGATGCCGATCTCCTTGGTGCGCTCCAGCACCGAGATGTGGGTGATGATGCCGATCATGATGGCGGAGACGATGAGCGAGACCGAGACGAAGGCGATGAGCACGTAGGAGATCACGTCCACGATGGAGGTCACGGACGAGGTGATGAGCGAAACGTAGTCCGTGTAGGTGATCCTCTGCCCCTCGTCGGCCTTGTCGTTATAGGCGGCGATCCCGGCGGAGACGGCGTCCTTGTTCTCGAATGAATCCGTGTAAATGCTGATGGAGGCGGGCGAATCGGGGCTGACGCAGCCGAAGGTTTCAAGGTTGCCGTCGTAGGTTGCCCCGGCGACGAAGGAATCATAGAAGGACAGCAGCAGCTTCACCGCGCTCCCGTCCTGCAGCAGGGCGTTCAGCAGCGTTTCACTGTCCATGCCGCCGGAGAGGTCTATGCCCGCGAAGGGATTTTCGCCGTCCGTGGGGAAGGCGATCCCGGCGAAGGGATTTTCGGGGTCCTGCGCGGGAGGTTCTGTGGACGGGACTTCGCCGGACGGCGTTTCGGCGGGCGCTTCGGGGTCTGTCCCACTCTCCCCTTCCGGGTTGGCGGGCTGGGTCCCCGCTTCGCCGGGTCCGGAAAGAAGCCGACCGAGGTCCGTGCCCGCGAGGTAATACGCCATGACGGAATACAGGGAGGCGCGCTGCGCGTCGCCCATGGCGTCGATATACGCGGTCACGTCCGCCAGCTTTTCGGCGTCGGAGAGCGCCTCGAACCGCGCGCCGGTGAGGACGTTGACCTCCGGCGAGGCCTTTTGCGCCTGCACCACGGGGCTTTCGTCCGTGTGCGCCATCACGCGCCGGGTCAGCGCCGCGGTGTAGACGGCGGGGGTCCGGAGCGGCAGGGTCCGGCTGTTCCCGTTCGGGCGGATGACGCCGGAGACCGTGAGGGCGATCGCGTTGTCCAGCAGGGTCTCCAGCGCCCCGGGGGTTTCGTCGACGGCGGTGAAGGTCCCGTTTTCGGCGGGGACGTAGCGGTCGCAGGCGGGGATCAGATAATAGGTCCTGCCGAGCGCGGTTTCAAAATCGAGGGTGAAGGCGGGGTCCTGCCCCGCTTCGATTTCGGCCTTGGCGTCCGCGTAGGCGGACAGCGGCATCAGCCCCAGCGCGTACAGCGCCTCGGCGGAGAGGGCGCCGTCCTTGTCCGTGACAAGCAGGATCTCGGTCTCGTTCTCGGGCCACGCGCCCGCGGCGAGGGTGTAGGAATCATAGATCACGGGCGCCACCAGCGCCTCCCCCGCGCCGGGCAGCAGCTCCGAAAAGCGGTTCGCGCCGGTGCTCACGCGCCCCGAAAGCATGTTGAACATATTGTTCCCGCCGCCGGAGCCGGACCGCGTGAGGGCGGAAAAGTCATATTCACTGTCGCCGCGCTCCAGATCGTCCTCGGCGTCGGCGTTCGTGTCCAGCGGCTTGCCGTCCGCGCCGCGCGTATAGACCGTGAACGACACGTCGTAGGTATACACGATCCCGTTTTCGCCGACGTGGGGCGCGACGGCGTTATTTTCCCCGTCCAGATACCGCTTGAAGGCGGTCAGGTCGTTTTCGGCAAGGCGGGAAGAAAAGGTCTCGCGCATTTTCATGCTGCCGAAATTCGCGGTCACTTCGCTTGGCGGGGCGGTCTCCTCCTCCCGGCTGCGCCGCCCGGTCAGGCGGTCGGCAAAGCCGCCGCTCCGGTTTTCCACCACGTCCGTCAGGTCCACGGTCTGCTTTGTGATCGTGATGGGATAGGCGGACATGGTGTTCTTCTGGATATAGTCGATATAGCCGTTCACGCCGTAGGACAGCGCCAGAATCAGTGCGATGCCGATGATGCCGATGGACCCCGCAAAGGCGGTCAGCAGGGTGCGTCCCTTTTTGGTGCGCAGGTTCTGCGCGCTGAGGGACAGGGCGGTCAGAAAGCGCATACGGGCGCGTCCCGTTTTTTCGACGGGCTTTTTATCCTTGATATCGGGCGTGAAGGGCGCGGAATCGTCCTTCACTCTGCCGTCCTGCAGGCGCACGATGCGGGTGGAATACCGCTCGGCAAGCTCGGGATTGTGCGTGACCATGATCACGAGCCGTTTTTCGGCGACCTTTGCCAGCAGCTCCATGATCTGCCCGCCGGTCTCGGTGTCCAGCGCCCCGGTGGGCTCGTCCGCGAGCAGGATCTCGGGGTCGTTGACCAGCGCCCTTGCGATGGCGACGCGCTGCATCTGCCCGCCGGACATCTGATTCGGGCGCTTCTGCTCCTGCCCGGCAAGCCCCACCTCCGCCAGCGCGGCCTTCGCCCGCCGTCGGCGCTCGGCGCGGGAGACCCCGCCGATGGTCAGCGCCAGCTCCACGTTCGATAAGATGCTCTGGTGCGGGATCAGGTTATAGGACTGGAACACGAAGCCCACCGAGTGGTTGCGATAGGTATCCCAGTCCGCGTCCGTATATTTTTTCGTGGATTTGAAATTGATCTTCAGGTCCCCGCCGTCGCAGGTGTCCAGTCCCCCCACGACGTTCAGCAGCGTCGTCTTGCCGCTGCCGCTGGGACCGAGGATCGAAACGAATTCGTTGTCGCGGAACGCGAGGCTCACCCCGTCCAGCGCGTGCTGCACGAGGTCCCCGGTCTTGTAACGCTTGGTCACGTTGATGAGTTCGAGCATAGCTTCCCTCCCGGTCGTTCTGATGATAGTATGGGACGATTGCGGGTTTTTTAATAAGATACCGCATTTTTATGCGCAATGTCAAGGGGAAGCGGGGAATAAGAAGAAAGTGTGAACGGGGGACGGGACGAGGACGGGCCGAGGGACGAGGGAATGAAAAGATAAAAAAGAAAAAATAAAAGTTTCGGGACCTGCGGTCGGCATTGAAATATGGTCGCTGTCAGGGCGCGGTACCGGAAACGGAGCCGGGCGGTGGTTATATCGGTAGTACGGCTGCCCACAGCCGTTCCTTTGCCTTGACGGCGGAGGGATGAATCCCGGCGGGATCTGTTGACAGAATACGAATGATGTTCATTCCGGGATGATTCCCTCCCCGGCAAGGGGAAGTACGCAGAATGCGGTATACATGACCGAACCCGGCGAATCGGCGATATCACCAAAAATATCATTGTATCGTTTTATACCCGGTCCGTCGCCCGAACGTCCTGCGTCACCGGTACCATGTCCGTCGGTTGCCCCTTGCCGGGGAGGGCATCATCCCGGAAATATACATAGTCCGTCATCCGTTACCGCATTCCGCCGGGATGACACCCTCCCGCAGCAAGGCACAAAAACGGCTGTGGGCAGCCGTACTACCGGTCGGGTTGGTACGCGGAATGCGGTATATACGACCGAACCCGGCGAATCGGCGAACCCGTCGAAATAACATTGTAACATTGTATAGCAATTTCGTCGCCCTGACGTCCTGCGTCCCCGGTACCATATCCGTCGGTTGCCCCTTGCAATGGTAGTACGGCTGCCCACAGCCGTTGATTTGCCTTGACGGCGGAGGGATGAATCCCGGCGGGATCAGGTGCCGGAATACGAATGATGTTCATTCCGGGATGATTCCCTCCCCGGCAAGGGGAAGTACGCAGAATGCGGTATACATGACCGAATCCGGCGAATCGGCGAATATCCCCGGGGGATCGGGGCTGGTACCGGTAACGGAGCCGGGCGGCGGTTATCCGACCGGGGCGGCAGCCGAGACCTGCGCCCCTTCCGGCGGTTGGCGCGCCTTTCCCAGCCCCCGACCGCATTTCAATCAGACGCATACCGGAAAAGCAAGCCGGTGACCAAAAAAAACCGCCGCTTCCGGCGGGCGGGCGGCGGGATTCTATTTGCTTTTGATCGGTCAGTCTTTTTTCTGTTCCTTTTTCTTCGCGGCGCGGCGGGCTTTTTTGGCCTTCAGCTCGCTTGCCTCGGCGGTCACGGCGGCGTCGGCGGCAGCCTGCTCGGCCTGCTCCACGGCCTGTTCGAGCTCGGCGGCCTTGCGTTTTGCTTCCTCGGCGGCAAGACGGGCTTTTTCGGCCTCGGCTTCGGCGCGTTCGGCCTGCTTTTTCGCTTCCTCCTCTTCGCTGACCTTGATCCACTCCAGCGTATCCTTCAGGCTCGTTTCGAGCGGACGGGGATGATAGCCCAGCTCCTTTTCGGCCTTTTCATAGGAAAAATTGCAGTTGGAGCAGAGCTTTCGGACCGCGTAGCGCGTGAAGATGGCGGGCTTTTTGGCGAGCTTGTAATAGGTCTCCATCAGCGGCGCGGCGAAATCGACGGTGCGCTTGCCGATTTTGACCTTGGGGGGCTGGTTGCCGGAGACTGACGCCAGCATGCGGATGAATTCGTCCACGGTGACGCTCTTGTTGCACAGGATATAGACACTGCCGCCCTTGGCCTTGTCCCCGGCGGCGACGGTGCCGAACGCGACGTCGCGCACGTCCACGAAGTTATAGCCGCCGAAGGTCATGGTGATGGGGAACGCGCCCTTGGAGAACATGCGGATCATGGAGCCGACGGACGAGACCTTGAAGTCATAGGGCCCCATGCACGCCGAGGGCTGGCAGACGACGGTCTCGAGCCCTTCCCCGTTCGCGGCAAGGACCTTTGCGGTGGCCTCCGCCTTGGTTTTGGCGTAGGCGCCCTCCAGCGTGTCGGGATCGTAGGTATAGACCTCGCGCATGACCTCGTTGTCCGGCAGCGGGACGTAGGTATCCACGCTCCCCATATACACCAGCTTTTTCACGCCGGTCTCTTTACAGGCGCGGATCACGTTTTCGGTGCCGGTGACGTTGACCTTATAGACGAAATCCTCGTTGCCGGGCTTGATTTCCACGCAGCCCGCGACGTGATACACGATCTCGCAGCCCGTGAACGCCGTGACAAGGCTGTCGTAATCCGTGATGTCGCCCTTGACCTTTTCACAGGCAAGACCGTCGAAAATATCGCTGTCCCGCCGGATCAGGATGCGGGTCTCCTTGTCGGGGTGCTCCTGCAGCTCCTTCAGAATGGCGTAACCGACGTGGCCGGTGGCGCCTGTTAAGCATACGCGTTTGGTATTCATAAGCTCTCCTTTTGATCAGTCAGTATCAGCACGAGGTCGTTGACGTTCGTGCCGGTGGGACCCGTGACGAGCAGGGCGTCCGCGGACGCCAGCGCCGGGTAGGAATCGTTGTTTTCGAGCGCTTTTTCGGGGTCGATTCCGGAAAGGCGCATTTTTTCAGCGGTTTCGCCGTCCGCAATGCCGCCGGCGGCGTCCGTGGGGCCGTCGGTGCCGTCGGACCCCATGGCGAGGAAGACCGTGTTCTCAGTCCCCCGCAGGCGCAAAGCGGCGGCAAGCGCCATTTCCTGATTGCGCCCGCCCCTGCCGGTCCCCCTGAGGGTGACGGTGGTCTCCCCTGCGTGGATATAGGCGCGTTTGCCGGGGAGGAGGGGCGTTTCATCGAGGAGCCTGACCGCCGCGTCCCGCGCTTCGCCCGAAAGCCGCGTGGTGACGATTTCGGCGTGATAGCCCAGCTTTTCGGCGGCGGCTTTCGCGCCCTCGGCAAGCAGACGGACGTCCCCGACGATGAAAAACCCGCCGTTGTTGATTTTGGTTTCGGGACGGCGATAGAGCAGGGTGAGGATCTCCTGCGGCACGTCGAACAGGCAGCGGTTCACGACCGCGTCCAGCACCGCGGGGCCCGTGGTATCCGGCACGGTGGGGCCGGAGGCGATATCGGCGGGCTCGGAGCCCGGCACGTCCGACAGCGCGAGGGTGACGACCCTTGCGGGGTAGGCTGCCGCCGCAAGCCGACCGCCCTTGACGTGGGAAAGCCCCCGGCGCACGGCGTTCATTTCGCGGATATCCGCCCCGCGGGCGAGCAGCTTTTTGGTGATATCCCTTTGCAGCGCGTCCGGCACGCGGGCGCTTTCCATCAGCGCGCTGCCGCCCCCGGACAGGAGGACCAGCAGGGTATCGCCCTGCGTGAGCGGGCGGCACAGGTCGAGCGCCGCTTCGGCGGCGAGGCGGGAATTATCGTCGCTGACCGGGTGCGCGGCCTCCATCACCCGAAAGCGCGGCGCGGCGAAGTCCCCGGCGTGCCCGTATTTCGTGATGAGCAGCCCGCTTCGGATTTTCTCCCCGTAACAGGCGACGGCTGCCCTTGCCATGGGGGAAGCGGCCTTGCCGAGCGCAAGAACGTGCAGGTTCGGCAGATCGCCCAATTCTTCGAGGGCGTTTTTGGTGTTTTCATAGGGATCGGCGGCGGCGACTGCCGCCAGCGCGATGGCTTTGGCGTCTTGAAGCAGGCTCATGTCAGGTCGATCTCGCATTCCGTGTTATCCGGCAGGGAGGGCTCGATGAGCTCGCGCAGGATCTTTTCGATCTCGCCGGTGGTTTTATAGATCTTCTCCTTTTTCGCCTTGCCGAGGGGCAGCTTGCCCACGATGCGGCGCGGGAGGGTGGAAACGTCCTTTGCGATGGTCTTGACCGGCTCCGGCATCTCCTTCGCCGCCATGGAGCCGTCGAACACGCAGCAGAAAATATCGAGGATATAAGGGAGCAGGGGCTCGTTTTTGAGCGCCCGGGCGGCGTTTTTGTCCACGCCCTTGCCGAAGGTGACGCCGTTCACCTTTTTCGCCGCCTTGCCGACGGTGATGGTGAGCGCCATTTTCGCGTAGTGGCGGATGATGGGATAAATCTTATCGAAGGGCTTGATGTGAATGCCCTGACTTTCGAGCCGCTCGCGGAAATCCTGTTTATCCTCGGCGGCGGCGTGCAGCAGGTTTGTCAGCACGGCGGTGGAGTGGTCGCGGATGAAGGCGGCGTCCTTTGCTTCTCCGTGATAAGTAAAGCCTTCGAGGCATTTCACCTGCAGACGCGCCCTGCCGTTTTCGATGGTGACGTAATTGATGGGCGCGGGATGCCCGCACAGGGAGCCGACGTTGACCTGCGTGATCTTGTTGCCGGCTTTGGAGGTGAATTCGGTGGTGCGCTGCATGTGGGAATGGCCCACGAACATCAGGCGCAGGCCGGCGTCCGCCAGCCGCTCGGCGACGGCGAAGTTATCCCCGATGCTCTGCCCCTTGTTGATGAGGCCGGAAATGCCCCAGAGCAGCAGGTGGTGCTCGGTGGCGATCACGTCGCAGCCGTTTTGCTTCGCGTCTTTGATCTGCGCCTCCATCCATTGCAGGTGCGCTTCGCTGTAGCCGGATTTGCCGCCCTCGCCGTCCATATCGTCGTTGACCGCAAGCAGGCGCAGCGCGGGACCGACCTGAAAGCAGCGGGAGTGAAAGCCCTTGCCGGTCTCGTAGGAGGAGACGAGCGCTTCCCTGCCGAAGTCGGCGTAAAACGCGTCCAGCGCCGGGGCGTCCAGCGTCGGGACGTCGTGGAAGACCTCGTTCCCCTCGAAGCGGCGGGGATTGCCGTCCGTGCACCAGTCGTGCGTGGAGGTGATGAGGTACAGCGGCTTTTTTTCGGCAAAGGCGCTGAATTTCTCCCGGACCTCCTCATGGCTGCAGCGTTCGCCGTCGTTGGTCACGTCGCCGGACACGACCACGGCGTCCACGTCCGCTTCGTCCGCGAGTCTGCCGAGCGCCGCGTCGATGATCGCGCCGCTTTCCGCCAGACATTTCTGGTCCGACCCCTGCCTGAGGTCATACGCCCTGCCGGTCACGCCGAGCTTCGGCGAATAGTAATGGAGATCCGCAATGAACGCAAGCGTCGTCTTTGCCATACCGAGTCCCTCCGAATGAAATAATATGAATAAATTATAACTTATCTGTGAAATTTTGTCAACATGCAGAAGCAAAGGAACCGCCGGAACGGAAAAAGAAAAAACGCGGTCCGGTTGGGGGCCGCATTTTCGGGGTGATTTTTTACAGCATCAGCGTGCCGATCGCCGCGCTTGCGGCAAAAACGGCAGCCAGCATGACGGTGCATAACAGGCTGATCCTGTTTTCGGTGACAAAACGTTTCATCTGACTTCCCCTCCTCTGCCGTCTGGCTTCATGCTTCACGGTACCATTATAGCCGATTTCCCGCGAAAAGGAAATGAAATTCCGGTTACAAATTACTACAATTTTGTAATCTTGCCTAAACAGATCGGGAGGAGTTTGTTTAAATTGACAAGCTGTGGTGCTTCGTACTGGGGACATCCCGTCGGAAACATTGTCGAAAGGTTCCGCTTGGAGCGTTGGTCTGATTGGGAGGTATTGGTGCTTCGCACTTAAGGGACCCCCGGCGAGGGTCCCTTAACAACCCCCTGCGCTCGCCGAAGCGTTTGGTGCTTCGCACTGCTCCGCAGGCGAGGGACTCTGACCCAGTCAGAAACATTGTCGCCTGCCTTCGCTTGGAGCGCTCGGCACGCTCTGTGTTTCTTCCAGGCTGCGGTTCGCCTTCATCCGCCCCCGG
>CACZGD010000062.1 GCA_902780565.1 Oscillospiraceae bacterium | reverse complement strand
ACAGGTCATCCATCTGTCCTTTATAGTCCTTGTATGTCGGATGATACATACAGGAAGCATAGATTGAAAACGCTTCTTCTGACAGTAGCCAATCCGCATCCTCGCATAAGATAACCTTCATAAACATCCTCACAAATGTCGATTTGTTTTAGTCATTGTACCATCGATAACCGGCGCGGTCAATTACCTCATATTGCAATAGGAAGGAGGCACTTCCTTACGAAGCGCCTCCTTCCGGCGGTTTTTTCTTTTACTTCGCAAGCGGGACGGTATACTCGAAGTTCCCGTACCAGTTATGCAGGTAATAGTTCCGGCAGCGGAACAGAACGTTGGACTCCGTAACCTCCATCAGGAAGCCGAGGCCGTTGATCGCGTATTCCACGGGCCAGTTGGGCATGAGGAAGGACGGGAGGTTCAGGTAATTCACGCCGTTGAGCTGGCGGAAGGTGGGGGTATCGAGCGAATTCGACAGCCCCTTGTGGAAATGCCCGGTCAGGCAGAACACGTTTTTGTGCGCCTCCATAGCGGATTTGAGCCGCGTGTTCCACGGCTCCTCGGTGCCGCCGCCGGGATAGTAATGCTCCTCGCCGTGGATCCCCGAAAGCGGCACGTGCAGCAGCACGAAGACGGGGCGTCCGTCGACGGCGTACTTGTCGAGCTGTTCGTTCAAAAAGGCGATCGCCTCGTCCGAATATTCCGGGTGGTCCCAGTTGTCCGCGCTTTCGTCGTTGAGGCAGATGAAGCCGTAGCCGTTGACCTCCACCGTGTAATAGGGCTTGTCGATGCCGTAGTCGAGGTATTCGTTGCACAGGTCGACGAAATCGGCAAGCGCCTCGGGGTTCATGCGCGCGCCGTCCGCCTCCTTGGCGTGGCCGATATCATGGTTGCCGGAGATGACGACGGGCGTGACGCCGTCCTTGACCGTTTCGCTCGTGATCTCAAAAAAGCGCTCGAGCGTGGCGTAGTCGCCGTAGTTCGTCAGGTCCCCCAGCACCGCCACGGCGTCGAGGTCGAACTTGTTCATATCGCCGTAGCAGGTCTTCAGGGCGCTCTGCCCGAGGGGCAGGCGGCGGTCGATGTGCACGTCGCTGACCAGCGCCACACGCAGGGCGGGCGTTTCCGGCGTTTTCGCGTTTCGCCCGCCGGAAAACGGGATGAACGCCATGATGAACGCCGTGACGGACGCGAAAAACCGCTGCAGAATAAGAATGACGTGTTCCATAATGCACGCTCCTTGTATTTTTTCGGTATGCTTTTATTGTAACACGATTTTCACGGTTTGCAAGAGGGGAAACGCAAAAAAGGGGCGCGGGACCACAAAAATCCCGCGCGTTCCCGCAAGCCGGCGGCTCACTTAAAATACATATAGACCTGGCATTTGATCATGCCGTTATAAAGCTTGCGGCGCTTATCCGCCTTGCGGCCGAAGGCGCGCTCGAAGTCCTCGTCCGCCGTGATGATATAATAGCTCCTCCCCTTCGCGGGGACGAAGCGGCGGCCGAGGGTGCGCTCCAGCGCCGTGACCTCGCTTTTATCGAGCAGGCGCTCGCCGTAAGGGGGGTTCACGATCACGGTCGCCTTTTCGGTGACGGGGGCAAAGTCCTTCACGTCCCGCTTCTCGAAGGTGACGTATTTTTCCACCCCGGCGCGGCGGGCGTTCTCCCGCGCGACGGCAAGCGCCGCCTCGTCGATATCATAGCCGTAGGCGTGGAATTCGATATCGTGCCGCATGCCCTCGCGCGCCAGCGTGCGCTCCTGCTGCCAGACCTCCGGCGGGACCTGCCGCCACTGCTCGGCCACGAACCGGCGGGCGATGCCGGGCGCGATATTCAGCGCCATCAGCGCCCCCTCGATCACGATGGTGCCGGAGCCGCACATGGGGTCATAGAGCGTGTGGTAGGGTCTGAGGTGCGCGATATCGCACAGCGCCGCCGCCAGCGTCTCCTTGATCGGAGCGGCGTTCGCCTCGGGCCGGTAGCCGCGCTTGTGGAGCCCCCGCCCGGACGTATCCAGAAACAGGTGCACCACGTTTTTCATGATGGAAAACTGGATCTGATACAGCGCGCCGCTCTCCTCGAACCACGGGAGCAGATAGCGCTGCTTGAGCCGTTCCACGACCGCCTTTTTGATGATGGACTGGCAGTCGGACACGCTGAACAGGTCCGAATTCAGGGAGTAGCCCTTGACCGGGAAGCGGTCGGTCTTGCCGATCCACGTCTCCCAGTCCAGCGCCTTCGTCCCCTGAAACAGGTCCTCGAACGAGTGCGCCTCGAACGAGCCCACCACGATCAGGATCCGCTCGGCGTAGCGGGAGCGGATGTTGGCGCGGGCGAGCGTATATTCGTCGCCGGAAAAAAAGACCCTGCCGTTCTCGGCGCGGACGTCCTCGACGTCCATGCGGCGAAGCTCCTCGGCGATCAGACCCTCCAGCCCGAGCAGACAGGGAATGCAGAATTGTATTGTCATGACGTGCTCCGTTTCTGATATCACTTGGAAAGAAAATGCAAAATGCAGAATAAGGAATGCAGAATTCCGGAAGGGCTTCGCCCTTACCCATCTTAAAAATGCCGACCGCAGGTCCCGACCCTCGATCCCGGCCCTTTGTATCCCTGACCCCTGACCTCCGGCCCCTGACCTCCGGTCCCTGACCTCTGGTCCCTGACCTCTGGTCCCTGGTCTCTGGTCCCTGGTCTCTGGTCCCTAATATAATGCCGACCGCAGGTCCCGACCCTCGGCCCTCGGCCCTCGGCCCTCAGCCCTATTATAAATGCCGACCGCAATTTTGTATTTTGCATCCTGCATTTTGCATTCCGGCCAAAACCCTGTTTCGCTCCGCGCTCAGAATCTCGTCTCCGGGTCCTCCATCTCGATCACCCGCTGCTCCCACGCCCGGATCGCGGCGTCGCGGAAGGCGGCGGGGACACAAACGCCCATGAGGGAACACAGGTACTCGGTGAGCTTGGGGTTCAGCGGCAGGATGGGACCGATGACGGCGGTGCAGATCAGGTTCCTGTCGCGCCAGCCCTCCAGCGTGCTGTCTTCGTTCAGTCCCATGCCGCGGTCCATGCGCAAAAAGGCGTTGTCCGCGTTTTCGCCGTACCAGCGGGAGAACTGCGAGCGGAAGCCCGTGACGGGGCCGACCGCCTGCGCCTCGGCAGCGCCCGGCAGATGCCCGAGCGCCTTGCCGTTATACCGGTCGAAGAGGTCCGTTTTCGCGGTGAGGGGGACAAGGTCCAGCCCGTCCGTTTCGATCTTTTCCGTGACGTAGGAGATATGGCGGAACAGCGTTTCGCCCGCGTTGCCGGTGAAGAGCATCAGCGTGCCGCCGTCGATCAGGGACGCCAGCCGCTCCCGGTAGGGGGCGAGGGCTTCGATCACGCGCCGCTGGGTGTGCTCGGTCATGGCGCCCATATAGAGCATATCGGGCGTGTTGTCGACGAAATAGGGCTTGTCCGGCAGCGCGGTCTCCACGAACGCCGCGTCCGGCAGCGTCTTTTTCAGGTATTCCATGTTCTGCATATCGCCGAAGAGATTCGCGGTCTCCCCGAACAGGATCTCGATCGTCATGCGCCGCACCTCCCTTTCAGAGCCTTTTCCTCCCGCCGGGCGTCGTCCAGCAGGTAGTTATCATAGAGCAGATAAATATCCTTGAACCGGTCAAGGTCGATGGCGTTCACGCTGCCCGCCACCTCCGGCACGAACGCGGTCTTTGCCGCCGGAATGCCGGTCATGGCGCAGCGAAGCTGATGCTCATAGCAGCGCTTGCCCGCGAAAATGATCTGCCCGATCCCCTTGTCCAGCAGCGGACGGTAATCGAGGTCATAGAGCCAGCAGGTGTTTTCCACGTTGTTGGTGTTGTCCGCTTTGTCGTCCACCATCACGAGCAGGCACTTGTCGTCCCCCTCGCACTTCGAGACGTAGCTGAACACGCGGCTGACCGCCACGGGGTTCTGCCCCTTCGAGAGGATCATGGTGAGGGACCGTCCGCCGCCCAGCGCCTCGCTGACGAAGCGGGTCTTCACGATCTCGGCGGTCTCGAACGCCTTCACGATCTCGGCGTGGGTCACGCCCAGGGTGGTGAGCAGGGCGATGGCGCCGCAGAAGTTGAAGACGTTCACAATGTTGTCGTTAACGAGCTTGTAGTCCTCGCCGTTCACGGTGAAGGTCCCGTTTTCGCGGTCGATGGCGGTGACGGTGAAGTCGCGGTCCGGCGTGCCGTAGCCGCAGCGTTCGCACTTCACGCGCCCGATGTGGTTATAGCGGATATACTCCGCGACGAGCCGCCCGCCGCAGGCAGGGCAATAGACGATGTCCTTCGCCGCCATGCCCTCGGTGTGGTCCGGCTTTTCGGCGTCCATGCCGAAATAGATGCGCTTTTCGCACTGGGGCGCGAGATGCGAGCAGATGATATCGTCCGCGTTCAGGATCAGCGTGCTCTCCTTCGGGATGGCGCTGTTCAGGATGAAGCTGATGAACTCCGTGTGCGCGTTGCGCTTCAGGGAGTCGCGCATGATGTTGTTGATCACGATATAGTCCGGCGTGATATAGGGATAGATCTTCAGCGACGAGCGCTCGTCCACCTCGATCACGGCGACGTCGTTCTTCGGCTTGCCGAAGAGGTTGGCGTTCAGCAGCAGCGCCGCCGCCACGCCCGCCTGCACGTTGGAGCCGAAGGAGTTGTTCGTGACGCGCTTGCCCGTGCTTTTCAAGACGGAAGTAATGAAGTTGGAGGTGGTGGTCTTGCCGTTCGTGCCCGTGACGCAGATGAGCGTTTCCGGCTTTTTGAGATGCCCGATGAAATCCGGCGCGAGCTTCACCGCGATCAGCCCCGGCAGATAGGTGGCGTTGCGCCCCAGCAGGCGCAGCCCCAGCGCGGCGCACTTTGCCGCGACCATGGCGAATAAAAATCTGAGTGTTTTCATAAGTCCTTCCCTTTTTCGGTTTATCTGTATCAGTTTACACCGAAGCGGGCAAAAAGTCAAGACGTACGCCCTGAACACGCGAAATCCGGCGGCGGGCGGGCTGCGATTCTTGCCGCGAAAAAAACAGCCTCCGGAGGGACCGGAGGCAAGCGCTCTTACAATTTGCGATTCGGAATTTTAATGATTTTCACAAGGTTGGCTCCAAGCCGCTCAGACAGGGACAAAAAACCATCGCTGCCAGTCGGTTCCGTTATCTGTATTAATCCTGATTACCTCACCGTTATTTGTGCTGGTCGGAGGGACCTCTATTGCTTTCAGATAGTTACTCCCGCAGGTCAGTATTTTATAAGAACCATCACTGTTCTGTTCAAATCTGAATCTTTGAGAATTCAAATATCCCCCTGTTGGTATCGTCCAAATTTGAAGGGGCGTACCATACACAGATGAATTATTTTGTACCTCTACTGCAGAAGACGTCGCATTTTGCGGACGGAAAGAATAGAAATCATTTCCTGACGATGTTGTATGAGCGACAAAAAATTTTTGATTCGACAGACCTTGATAGCTCCACTGTTGAATCAACGAGCCATCTAAACTACTCGGTCCTCGTACATCCAATGCTTTTCCTGTTCTTTTATTAACAACGTAAACGACGTTATTATCAGGGATCCATTTCACCATATGATTTTGTGCCTGCTTTTTTGGCGTCACAGTTGCGTAGGAGTGTTCAGCTTTGTTTTGTGCCCCTCTCTTTGTTATGTTCCAATAGTCATAAGAACCACAAATTCTATAGTTTAAGGCCTCAAAACAATACTCCACGACCCCGTCACATCGCATCATCGTTATTTCATCGAACTGAACATATTCTTCTGAAGTATCAATATAATCTATCTGCCTAATAGGAGTATAAAGAATAGATTCTAATGTCAGAAAAGATGCTACCAGCAGCATTGTATCACGATCATTTGATGACGGAATCACATTACTCGGATAATAAAATCCCTGAAAAGTATTATTATCAAGGAAGTTATCCCAAGAATCTATAATAACAGTCGAATTGGACTGCCCCGCATGCACAACCGGGTTTGCATTAACAGGATGGTCTTCTCCCATCATCCCTGCATGCCAAGTCGTTCCCCAGAAAGCACCATCCCGAAAAATCGCAAACCCGGCAAACCCCGTTGCTGCATTACAAGGTATTGTAAAACAGAGGAATAAAGCATTCAATAAGCAAATGCATATCATCAAACGTTTTAGCTTTTTCAAAGTGATCTCCCTCCTCCCTTTTTCCGTTTACCTGTTTTTCCAAATATCATGCGCGGGCACAGGCGTCTGCGACAGGACCGGCGACAGATCAAATGTCTTTCCCGATTTTTCAACCGCCGCCTGCAAAGCCTCCACGGCTTTATCGACAGGAGCCAGCGTCAACGCCTTGATCGACATCTCGATATCATAATCCGTGGGGTTGTTCTGCAAGGTGCGGATCAGCACGTTATAATTGATCCCAATGCAGCCCGCCTTATAGGAGTCGTCAACATCTTCCCGGTCAAGGATCGCATACAGCGCCTTGGAATACCGCAGCTCCTGCAGCGCGTATAACACCGTATCGCGCAGCAGCGCATCCCCCTGATTCTCCGGGGCATCCAATACGGACAGACAAAAAGCGATCCATTCGTCCTTTTCCGCATCCGTTCCGTTTTCGGCGAACTGTCCGGAAATCGTCAGGAGCGCGCTGCGGCGCTTTTCCCCGTCCTCCTGCGCCTGAAGCAGTGCCTCCGCCGCTTTTTTTGCGCGCGCGGGATCCTGCTTGTTCAAGCGTTTCAGCGCCTGAAAGGCAAGGTCTTCATCCGCCTGAAAAACGACGGTTTCCAAAATCTGATTTGTTTTTTCTCCCGCAGGCAGCGCCCAAACAAGGTTTTGCCTGACCAGACTGCTTTGTTTATCATCCAAAATCATTTGCTGCAAACGCGAAAGCTCTTCTGTCTGAAGCGCTTCGCCCTGATCCGCAAGAAGCTGCACGATGATCACGCGAAGGGACTCACTGTTCTGCGGATCCGCAGCCAAACGGACCAACTCCGATACGGGGACCTCCTGCGCTTTTTCCGCAAGCGCGGATGCGTGATACATCAGGTTTTCCAGTGAGACGCCGTTGCGACTCAGCAGATTGATCTCATCGCAAATCCCCGTGAAGGATTCATCCGACAGTTTTTCCATGACCTCGTCCTCGTCCAGCTTCTCGTACTTTGCCAACAGACCTTTTAAGGCGGTAGATGCAGCAACGGCGATAGCCGAAGTCGATCCGATGATCAATAAGAGACATACACAAACCGCAACTTTTGTTTTTATTTTTCGACTCATAATCAATAAGCTCCTTTCCATAAGTTTATTCAAAAAAAGGTTCGTTATAATCTATACATCGGAATCCCCTCCTTTCAGAAGATAACTTCCCGCAAAACATGGTTGTCGATAAATCAGGATAAATATTATACGCCCGGGATCTTGACGCCGTGTTCACGCCGTTACAGAAAAGCAGAAAAACGCGTCATGGGAATAAGAGCCGGGGTCCGCCGCAGTTCCGAGAAAACTGTCCCGTCTTTCTTTCTCATTCTCCGCGGCGGTCTGCCAGGAAAAAACAAACCGATACGACCCCGGCGCAAGGATCGTCCCCGCCGTGTCGATCACAAATTCCTTTTCCTCGCCGCCGCCGAGCTGCGCAAGATCCGGGAAAACCGCACGGTCTGTTTTCACAGCCTGCCAGTCCGTTCCGTCCTGTTTCTCCAGACAGCCCGATAGTTTTCCGCCGGACCCGCCGAAATACAGCGGCTCGTCGTTCGGGTTCCGCACCCGGACTTTGATTGTTTTTGCCTCCTCCAACGTGAAGGTATTCGTTTCGCCCTTGATCAGCAAAGCGGCGGGTGCGTCCTTTTGCGAGTCCGGCGCAGGCGTGTTCTGCCGCCCGCAGCCGAATAACACTGCCGACAACAGGCACAACAGTACGATTTTTCGATAAAGTCTTGCCATTTCAAATGAAACCTCCCTGTTTAACATCCCGCATATGAAACGGCAGGACGCTTCTCTCCGTCTTTCAGCCCTTCTGCTTATGAATATTGTTTTATGCAAAAAATGTGACAATCTTTTGAAAAAAAATGATAAACGTGCCCTTCCCGTTGATCGGATCCTCTCCTGTACGCTTTTACAAGGGATTTTTCCACGCAAAAAAGGACCGCCGGGGGCGGTCCTTGCGGGGGAGTCGGAGCCTTAATACTCCAGATTCTTTTCGGTTTCGGGGTCGAAGACGTGCGCGACGCTGCCGTCGAAGGTGAAGCGGACAAACGCGCCGGGGGCGAAGCGCCCGTGCAGGTCCTCACCGAGACGGACGGTGGGCACGATGACGATCATATCGCGCCCGAACAGGCTGAGGTGCAGATGGACCTCGCTGCCCATCATTTCGGAGACGTCCACGGCGGCTTCCACGCCGCCGGCGCCGTCCGTCAGCTCGATGTTCTCGGGGCGCACGCCCAGCGTGATCTTCTGATCGCCCACGCCCTTGGCGGCAAGGCGCGCCGCCTTTTCGGGAGAGAGCGCCACGCGCATCCCGCCCAGCTCCACAGAGTAGCCGCCGTCCTTTTCGCGGTGCAGCTCGGCGCTGAAGAAGTTCATCTGCGGCATGCCGATGAAGCCCGCCACGAACAGGTTGCGCGGATGGTTGAAGACCTCCTGCGGGGTGCCGGTCTGCTGGATCACGCCGTCCTTCATAATGACGATGCGGTCGCCCAGCGTCATGGCCTCCGTCTGGTCGTGGGTGACGTAAATGAACGTGGTGTCGATGCGCTGCCTGAGCTTAATGATCTCGGCGCGCATCTGGTTTCTGAGCTTCGCGTCGAGGTTCGACAGCGGCTCGTCCATCAGAAACACCTTGGGGTTTCTGACGATGGCGCGGCCGATGGCGACGCGCTGCCGCTGCCCGCCGGAGAGCGCCTTCGGCTTGCGGTCGAGGTACTGGGTGATATCCAGAATCTCGGCGGCCTCGCGGACCTTGCGGTCGATCTCGTCCTTCGGCAGCTTTTTGAGCCGCAGGCTGAACGCCATGTTCTCATACACGGTCTTGTGGGGATACAGGGCGTAGCTCTGGAAGACCATGGCGATATCGCGGTCCTTGGGCGCCACGTCGTTCACGACGCGCCCGTCGATGGTCAGGGTGCCGGAGGAGATATCCTCCAGCCCCGCCACCATGCGCAGGGTGGTGGATTTGCCGCAGCCGGAGGGGCCGACCAGCACGATGAACTCGCGGTCCGCGATCTCCAGATTGAAGTCGTCCACGGCAACCACGCCCTCGGCGGTGATCTTGAGGTTATTCTTGCGCTCGGGCGGCTGGCCCTTTTTCCGCCTGCCCTTTTTGACCTCCGCGTGGGGATAGATCTTCTGAATATGGCTGAGTGTTACGCTTGCCATTCTTTTTCGCTCCTTCCATACATACCGCAGCGGTACGCGATCTTTTCGGCGGTCTTTTCATCCGCCTGCCCGGGGGTCAGCCGCCACTGCCAGTTGCCTGCGGCGGTACCGGGGGTATTGATGCGGGCCTCCTTGCCGAGATTCAGCCAGTCCTGAAGCTGCGCTACGAACAGCGCCGCCACGCTGGAAAGCCCCCCGCGGAGAATGCCGTTATTGAAGCCCTCGTGGTTGTTGATCCCGAGGTAGCGCTTGGCGAACGCGATATCGTCCGGGTCGGCGCTCCCCTTCCACTCCTGCAGGGTCTCGTTGTCGTGCGTGCCGGCGTAGCACACGCAGTTGACCGGGTATTTGTGCGGCAGGTAGTCGCCCGGCTCGCGCGAGTCGAAGGCGAATTCAAGCACCTTCATGCCCGGCAGCCCCGAATCCGCCAGCAGCTTTTTGACCTCCGGCGTCAGGTAGCCGAGATCCTCCGCGATGAATTCCACGTCCTTAAACCAGCTCGTCAGCACGCCCACAAGGTCCATGCCGGGACCCTTGACCCAGCGGCCGATCTTGGCGGTCTTTTCGCCGTAGGGCACCGCCCAATAGGACTCGAAGCCCCGGAAATGGTCGATGCGCAGCACGTCGTAGAGCTTCGCCGCGCCGCCCACGCGCCGGATCCACCAGCCGTAGCCGTCCTTTTTCATGTCGTCATAGCGGTAAAGCGGGTTGCCCCAGAGTTGCCCGTCGGCGGTGAAGTAGTCCGGCGGCACGCCCGCGACCTCCACGGGCACGTTCTTTTCGTCAAGCTGGAACCACTGCGGCTCGCTCCACACGTCGGCGGAGTCCATGGCGACGTAGATCGGCAGATCGCCGATGATGCCCACGCCCTTTTCCTTCGCGTAGGCGCGCAGGGCTTCCCACTGTTTGAAAAACAGGAACTGCAGATAGGCGAAGAAGTCGACGTCGTCCTTCAAAAGCGCCGCGTACTTCTCCACCGCGCCGTTTTTGCGCAGGCGGATGTCGGGGTCGTCCCATTCCTGCCAGCTCTTCATGCCGAAGTGCCGCTTGCACGCCATGAACAGGGCGTAGTTTTCGAGCCAGCCCGCGTTTTCGGCGCGGAAGGCGGCAAACGCCCCGGCGTCGCGCACGACGCCGCGCGCGGCGGCTTTTTTGAGGACCTTGAAGCGGTTCTGATAAATCGTGCCGTAATCCACGCGCGTGGGATCGTCGCCCCACTTATAGCGCGTGACCTCCTGCTTTTTCAAAAGCCCGTCCGCGATCAGCAGGTCGAGGTCGATGAAATAGGGGTTCCCCGCGAACGTCGAAAAGGACTGATAGGGGGAATCGCCGTAGGAGGTGGGGCCGACCGGCAGGATCTGCCACCAGCGCTGGCCCGCCGCCTCCAAAAAATCAATAAAATCGTATGCCGCCTGCCCCAGCGTGCCGATGCCGTAATTCGACGGCAGACTGAACACGGGCAGGAGGATACCGGATGAACGTTTGATCATAATAATCGGGATTTCCTTTTTTATATT
Source organism: Oscillospiraceae bacterium (assembly GCA_902780565.1). GTDB lineage: Bacteria > Bacillota > Clostridia > Oscillospirales > Acutalibacteraceae > RUG806. Next base: position 6,676 of record CACZGD010000062.1, on the reverse strand, counting down.
TTGATGACGGCGAACGCCGCGCGCATCGGGCTCAGCCCTTGACCGCGCCGGCGGCGACGCCCTTGACGATATATTTCTGACAGGTGAGGTAGAAGATGATGATGGGCACGATGGACAGCAGGATCAGCGCCATGGTCGCGCCGAGGTCCACGGAGCCGTAGGAGCCCTTGAGGTACTGGATATGGATCGGGATGGTCATATATTTCGTGCGGTCCAGCACCAGATACGGCAGCAGGTAGTCGTTCCAGACCCACATGATCTCCAGCACGCCGACGGAAATGAGGGTGGGCTTGAGCAGCGGCAGCACCACGAGGAAGAAGGTGCGGATGGGTCCGCAGCCGTCGATCGCGGCGGCCTCCTCGATTTCGAGCGGGATGCTTTTGACGAAGCCGGAGAACATGAACACCGCGAGTCCCGCGCCGAAGCCGAGGTACACGATGGGGATCGTCCACGGCGTGTTCAGATGCAGGGAGTCGGAGGTGCGCGCCAGCGTGAACATGACCATCTGGAACGGGACGATCATGGAAAAGACGCAGAGGTAATACACGATCTTGCTGAACAGCGTGCCCACGCGCGCCACGTACCACGCGGCCATGGAGGTGCAAAGCAGGATCAGGAAGGTGGACACCACCGTGATGAACAGCGAAAACAGCACGCTCTTCCAGAACGGATAGTTGCCGAAGGTCATGCCCTTAACGTAGTTATCGAGCCCCATCCATGTTTCACTGTTCGGCAGCGCGAACGTATCCGTATTGATGGCGGCGTTGGACTTGAAGGAGTTGATCAGCACCGTGACGATCGGCAGCAGATACACGACCGACAGGATCGAAAACGCGACGCTGAGCAGCGCCTTCGAGCGCTTCTGACGCTTGAGCAGAGAGGCATTCATTACTGCTGCACCTCCTTTTTCCGGGTCGCGGAGAGCTGGACGATGGAGATGACCGCCACCAGCACGAAGAAGACGACCGCCTTGGCCTGCCCGGGCCCGCGCGACTTTTTGGTCTCATACAGCGCCCGGTAGATATTCAGCGCCAGCATTTCGGTGGTGTGCACGTCCCCGTCGAAGGGGCGTCCGCCGGTCAGGGCGACGTTCTGGTCGAACAGCTTGAAGGAATTGGTCAGGGTCAGGAAGGTGCAGATCGTGATGCTGGGCATCACGTTCGGGATCGTGACGTGCCACAGCGTTTTCCACGCGGAGGCGCCGTCGATCTTCGCGGCCTCGATGATATCCTCCGGCACCGCCTGGATGCCCGCGATATAGATGATCATCATATAGCCAATCTGCTGCCACGCCATCAGGATCAGCAGGCCCCAGAAGCCGAATTTGGATTCCAGCACGAGCGAGGTATCGAAGTTGATCAGAATGCCCTCGAAGATCGTGGACCAGATGTAGCCCAGCACGATGCCGCCGATCAGGTTCGGCATAAAGAACACCGTGCGGAACACGTTGGACCCGCGGATGCCGCGCGTGAGGGCATAGGCGACCGCGAAGGCAAGCACGTTGATCACGACCAGCGACGCGACCGTGAACAGCGCCGTATACCAGAACGCGTGGGTGAAGCCCTTATCCTGAAAAATGGTGGAATAGTTCTGCAGCCCGTTCCACTCCCAGTTGCGCGTCAGCTTGAACTGCGTGAAGGACAGAAACAGACCCTTGACAAAGGGATACAGAAAGCCGATGCAGAACGCGGCGAACGTGGGCAGCAGGAACAGCGGGAACATCCGCTTGATGGGCGTGCGGACCAGCCGGGAGTTGAGCGTGTTGCCGCCCTTTGCCTTGAGGTCCACGTTGTTCAGCACCAGCGCGATCAGCAGGAGCCCGAGCAGCATGATCGAGGCGCGGACCCACGCGCCGGTATCCGACTCAAACAGGTCGGCAAGCTTTTCGGCGGTCGCGTTGCCCTTGACGTGCGAAAACACGTTCAGCGACGCCAGCAGCCCGAAAAGCAGCAGCGCGCCGCCCGCGACGCAGCCGAGGATCTTGACGGGCAAAAACCGTTTGGTTTTCATAACAGTCTCCTTTAAAAGAAAAGGCGGGAACGGGAACAAGTCCCGTTCCCACCTGTGATAGTGGTTTATGCTGTTAGGAACAAATCAGGCGTGATCCTTGGCATACAGGGTCGCCCAGTTATCCACGGCGGCCTTCACGACCTCGTCCCATTCGCCCTGACCGGCGGTATACTTGGTCATGGCGTCCACGACGGCAGCTCTGAAATCGTCAACGGCGGGTTCCCAGTTGAACGCCCACGTCACGACGTAGTTGCCCTTCGCGGTGTAATCGTTCGCGGCGGCGAAGAAGACGTTTTCGGGGGTCTTCGCGTTCTTGAACGGGCAGGGACCGAACTGCTCGGCCATCATGGTGGTGCCTTCCTCAGAGGTGACGACCCACTTCATGAACGCCAGCGTCGCGTCGATATCCTCCTGCTTGGCGTTCGCGTTGACCGCCCAGCAGTTTTCGGTGCCGCAGCACAGACCGGCCTTTTCTTCGCCGTCAACGCCGCAGTAGATCGGGATCATGGTCAGGTCTTCGGGCTTCATGCCGAAGGTACCGGTCAGGTTCGCATACTCCCAGGTGCCGTTCTGATAGAACACGGCCTTGCCATTGCCGAACTCGGCCTCGGCCTGGTCGCCGGTGGCGGACGCAAGCGCCGCGCCGGTGGTGGCGGAATCGGTGATATAGAGATCCCAGATGTTCTTGAAGTTCTCCATATAGGTGCCCTTGATGGTGGCGGGCTGATCAGTCACGTTGTCGTCACGGAACTCATAGAACAGAGGCATGTTGATCAGGTGGCCGGAGAAACGCCAGGAGGAGGAACGGTCAAGACCGGCGGAGGTGAAAGCGTCGAAGCCCAGCTCCTCAGCCTTGCCGTGGATCTCGTCGGCGATCGCCTTCAGGGACGCGAAGTCCTTGATCTCGTCCACGGAGTGGCCGGCCTGCTCCAGCAGCGCCTTGTTGACGATGATGCCGAACGCCTCGTAGCAATAGCCGATGGAAACCAGCTTGTCGCCGTCATAGAGGTTGAAGTCGTCGGTGGTCATTTCCTTCACCACATCGGTGCCGGTCAGATCCAGCGCGTACTCGCCCCAGGTCTCCACAGCGCCCTTGTTGCCGATCTGGAACATGGTGGGCGCGGAGCTCTTGTCCATTTCCGCGGTCAGGGTGTTGTCGTACTCGCCGGAGGCGGCGGTCACGACCTTGACCTCAACGCCCGTCTGCTCGGTGTAGGTCTTGGCAAGGTCCTGCCAGGCCTGATCCGCTTCGGGCTTGAAGTTCAGATAATACACGGAGCCGCCGTTGTTTACGGGCTCGCCCTGAGAAGCGTTCTCGGAGCCGGCTTCGGTGGATTTGCCCTCTTCCGAGGCCCCGGTGGTGCCGTTATCGTCATTGCCGCAGGCGGCAAGGCAAGGGCGACGACGCCGAAAACGAGGCACAGGGAAAGAACGAGCGCAAGAATCTTTTTGATGCTCATGTTGCATTCTTCCTTTCAAAGATAGATATTTCGGAACGCGGTCTTCCCGCTGTTGTTCCAGCTTATTCAACATAGCACATCCCGGTCCGATTGTCAATATGAACAAAAAATGACAAAACTGTAACTTGATTTTTAAGGCTCTATGGCATAAACGTAAAAAAATGCCCTCCGTTTTGCAGCAGATTGACGAAAAACTTCTTCAACCTGAACAAAAAGAGGGCGGCTGTTTCATATGAATTGACTATATGATATATTATATTTTTTTATATATGGTCAAAAAACCATTGAAGATTTGCAAATCGCGGGAGCGGGAAATCAGGGACCGGGGGCCGGGGACCGGAGGCCAGGGGCCAGGGGCCAGGGGTCATAGGGACCAGGGGTCATAGGGACCAGGGACCGGAGGTCAGGGGCCGGAGGCCAGAGACCAGGGACCGGGAACCGGGGACCGGAGGCCGGGGACCGTTACCGGAAACGGAGCCGGGCGACGGTTCTTGTCGGGACCTGCGGTCATTTCAAACGGGTAAGGGCGCAGCTCTTCCGAAATCCTGTATGATGCGTGATTCTGCATTCTGCATTTCGCCCGCGCCCCTGCTCGCGCCCGGCTCAAAACGGCAGGCTGAACCGGTTGACCTTATACGCCCCGTCCTCGTATTTGAGCCCGAAGATATCCGTGCCCTCGCTGTCCGCATAGCGCACGCGGACCAAAAATTCCACCGCGCCGTCGGTGACGCCGACCACGTCCAGCACGTCGAAGCCGACGTAATTCTCGTCGCGGTCACGGTCCATTACGGCAGCGTACAGGTCGCCGTCCTTCATATAAAAGCGGTCCAGCGGCGCGGTGCCGAACGCCTCCTTCGAGAATACGGCGAAGAAGTCCGCCGCCGCCTCGTCCACGGTCGCAAAGTTATCCACCTTGGTATAGATCGGGCTGGGGCTCGGCGCGTCGTAGTCCAGCACGAGCCAGTCGGAGGTATACAGCGTGTCGAAAAACGTCTCGCTCGCGCGCTCGAACGTCGTCTTCGCCGTTTCGATCCACTCGGCGCGGGTGCGGGTTTCGCCGTTCGGCAGATACCGGTTCACGGGCGCGAAGTCCGCGTCCGCGTAGCCCGTCGCTCCCTCGGCTGCGGCGGTCTCCCCGCTTTCGCCCTCGTCGGTCGTTTCTTCGTCGCTTGCCGCCTCCGTGCCTGCCTCGGCGCTCGTCCCCTCGGTCGTTCCGGGCGCCGCCTCGGTAGGCGCCGTCGTCTCGCGCACGGACGCCGACGCGCTGACATTCCCCTCCCCCGTGCTCTCGCCGGGCTCGTCCGCCCCGCACGCGCTGAGCAGCAGCGCCGCCGCCATCGGCAGCGCAAGAAGCTTCCAAAAACCTTTCATGCGTCTTCCCCCTTGTTTCTTTGTGGGTCCAGTATATCACATTCCCGCGCCGTTTGCAAGACGTTCGGGTGAGATGGGGGAGAAAAAGGGCCGAGGGCCGAGGGATGAGGGACGGGGGAACGGGGGAACGGTAGCACGGCACCTCAGTGCCGTTCGGGACAATGATATTTTCAAAAAACGTTCCGGTCAGAACCCGGTCGGGGTACAGGGAAGGCGTGCCGATTGGACCGTAGGGGCGCACACCGTTGCGCCGTTTTCGGATAGAACGGCGAAGCCGTTCCACCTTTAATTAACCCGGTACAGTTTCGCAAAACGCCAACGGACCGCCCATTTACCCGCCGACATAATACCACGCATTGTTTCTAATATGGGACGTTCATAATAGTATCATCACGCGGGAAAACAGAACTGCTGCCTGACTCGCGGTCCGGGACCTTGGTTGCAAATTGGGGGCTGGCTAATTCAAGGTGGCGCGCTGCGCGCGCTATCCGTAAACGGCGCAGGGGTCTGCGCCCCTACCAGCGGATTGGCACCCGGCTCCGTTGCCGGGAACGATCCCTGCATACAAAAAACGGGACGCCGAAGCATCCCGTAATCCGAATCATTTTCAATCGCGGGCGCAGGTCCCGAAATTTTGTATTTTGCATCCCGTATTTTGCATGAATTTCCCGTGCACCCGCGCACCCGTTTCCCGCCGGGCAACGCCCGGCTCCCTCGGCCCCCGGCCCTCGGCCCTCTTCCCTTCCCCACCCGTCACCTTTCTCCCGCCCCTGCATATACTGCCCCATGAAACGGAGGTTATCAAATGCGAACGATACCGAACACCATGGCGAGCTGTTTTTTGGGCGCGAACACGCCGGATGGATTTTTGTCCCTGTTTGACGAGCTGCACGACCCGGACGGCGGCTGGCGGCTTTACATTATCAAGGGCGGGCCCGGCACGGGCAAAAGCACGCTGATGAAGCGCGCGGCGGACGAAGCCGACCGGCGGGGGCTGTATGCCGAGCGGGTCTATTGCTCGTCCGACCCCGCGTCGCTGGACGGGGTGATCCTCCCCTCCCTGAAGGTGAGCGTGGCGGACGGCACCGCGCCGCACGTGCTGGAGCCTGCGTTCCCCGGCGCGGTGGAGCGCACCGTGGACCTCGGGCGGTTCCGGGACGACGACAGGCTGTTCGCCGACCGGACGCGGGTGATCGCCCTGACGCGGGAAAACGCCGCCTGCCACGCCGCCGCCACGCGCTACCTTTCCGCCGCTGCCGCCGGTGTGCGGGAGGCCGCCGCGCTGACCCTGCGCCATACCGATCTGGACAGGGCGGACGCGTTCACGGACCGGCTGGCGCTGCGCCTGCTGGGGCAGACGAGCGGCGCGGGAGAATACCGGCGGCGCTTTCTTGCCGCCGTGACGCCGGAGGGGATCGTGACCCACCCCGGCACGCTTGCCGCCGCCGAAACCGCGCTGTGCTTCACGGACCCGACCGGGATCGCGGCATCGCGCATACTCAGGCGCTTTGCCGACGCCGCCGTCGGACGCGGCTACGCCGTCACGCTCTGCCCCGCCTTCCTCTCCCCCGCCGTCGGCGCGGACGCGGTGCTGGTCCATGAGCTCTCCCTCGCCCTGTTCGCCGAGACCGCCTTCACGTCCTTCGGCGTCCCGGCGCGGCATATCCGCTGCGAACGCTTCGTGGAGAAAGCCGCGTTCACGGCGGTCCATAACCGCTATTCCCTCGCCCTGAAGGCCGCCCGCCGCTTCGTGGCAGACGCCGTGGCGGAGGTCCGGCAGGCAAAAGCCGTCCACGACCGGCTGGAGGAGATCTACCGCGACGCGATGGATTTCG
>CACZGD010000061.1 GCA_902780565.1 Oscillospiraceae bacterium | reverse complement strand
CTTAACAAAGATAAAGAACCTGACGACAAAGAATCATAAAAGGAGGCTCATTATGTTTTGCAACAGAGATCAGGAGATCAACGTGGCGGAAAACCGCTTTATGAAGGAGAACACGTTCGTGGGGCAGACGCCGACGGACGCGCCGCTGCCGACCTATGAGGCGGAAAAGGACAGGCTGCCGCGCCCGGTCTGGGACGGGCACGACGATACGCTCGCCTGCTACGACAAGGCATGGGAGCTGGCGTTCGGGAACCTTCGGAAGCCGACCCCCGGCACGGGCTTCGTTTCCGACTTCATTGACACCGCGTTCAACGGCTGCCTTTTCATGTGGGATTCGTCCTTCATTCTGATGTTCGGGAAATACGGCGCGCGGTCCTTTGATTTTCAGGCGACCCTGGACAACTTCTATTCGCATCAGTACGCCGACGGATACATCTGCCGTGAGATCGAGGAGACCACCGGCACCGACCACTTTACGCGCTTCGACCCCTCCGCGACCGGACCGGACATTCTGGCGTGGTGCGAATGGGAATATTATAAAAACTTCGGCGACAAGGCGCGGCTTGCCCGCGTGTTCCCGTGCCTGATGGCATACCACGAATGGATGCGGGAATTCCATACCTGGCGAGACGGGACCTATTGGTCCAGCGGCTGGGGCTGCGGCATGGACAACCTGCCGCGGATGCAGGAGGGCTACCACGTCAGTTTCTCCCACGGGCACATGATCTGGTGCGACGCGTGCATGCAGGAGCTGATGAACTGCAGGCTGCTGACCGAAATGGCGAAGGAACTGGGCAGAGAAGCGGACGTGACGGCGCTGGAGGCCGAGCGCGAGCACCTGCTTGCGGTCGTCAACGACGTGCTGTGGGACGAGGACACCGCGTTCTATTACGACCTGTGGAAAAACGGGGCGCTGAATTACGTGAAGCACATCGGCGCTTACTGGGCGCTGCTGGCGGAGATCGTGCCCGAGGCGCGTGCCGAGCGGTTCATCGCGCACCTGACGAACGAAAAGGAATTCGCCGCGCCCTGCATGATTCCGGCGCTGTCCATGGATCATCCGGATTTTGACCCCGCCGGGGATTACTGGAACGGCGGCGTGTGGGCGCCGACGAATTACATGGTGCTGTGCGGACTGGACCGCTACGGCAAATACGGGCTGTCGCACGAGATCGCCGTGAATTACCTGAAAAACGTAGTCGAGGTGTTCAAGGATACCGGCACGGTGTTTGAGAACTACGCGCCCTGCCCGGACGAGAACGGCCGCCCGCACAAGGGCAGCCCCGCGCGCGGGGACTTCGTGGGCTGGACCGGCCTTGCGCCGATCACCGTGCTGTTTGAGTTCGTGTTCGGCATCAAGCCCGACGCCGCGAACAACGTGATCCGCTGGCACGTGAACCTGACCGAGCGTCACGGCGTGGAGCGCTATCCCTTCGGGAAGGACGCCGAGCTGACCCTGCTTGCCGAAAAACGCGGCAGTGAAGAGGAGGAGCCGGTCGTGACGGTCCGCTCCAACCGCCCCGTCACCGTGGAGATCCTGTGGGACGGCGACAAGAAGAAAAAGATCCTGCAGGCATAAGCCGCAGATAAAACAGAGCAGCCGCGAACGGGTCGCGGCTGCTGTTCGTTGCACGGAGAGCAAAGGGAGACGCGCCAACGGTTTACGTGATTTCCTGCCCTTGCAGAAGGCTCCGCAGCGCTTCGGTCTGCGCGGGCGACAGCTCCTTCATCTGCGCAACATATCCGTCGCCGATGAAGGGCTGGAACACGATATCCCGGATCCTGCAGCCGTTGGCAAACCGGATCTCCAGCGTAATACCTTCCCGCACGCGGCTTTTCGGATCGGCTTTATAGGCTTCCCATGCGTCCATATACCAGTCCGGCGTCGGGGCGCGGTCATCCTTTGGCGGATCCTCAGGCGCAAGCTGCAGCAGGATGGCGCAAACGCCGTTGATCGCCTCGTCCGCTGTCAGGGCGCCCCGCGTTTCCGTAACGGCGTCGTCCTCCCCCGTTGTCATGATCGTATAGGAAATCGTCTCGATCCCCACCGCGGACGGCTCGGCGCCGTAAAAATCGCAGATTTCCTGAAACGTCCGACCGTCCGGCCAACAGGAAACCGCAAACATGCTGCAATGCCCGTCCTTTTCCGCGATCAATACCGCTCTGCCTTTCGTCGGCGCGAATTCATATACGTCCGCCCCCGCAAGCGACGGTTCCGGGGAGAAAACAGCTCCCTGCGGCTCCTGATTCGGGAAGCTTTCCACAACCGTGCCGAGACGCATGCCGAACGCCTCGTCGGGAATGTTTTGTGTGATTCCATACGCGGCTGCCTCATCCGGGCGCAGCTGCTCATAGGTGAGCCCCTGCACGGTCAGGGTGACCTTATGCAGCTCATCCTCGCCGTAGGCGTCGGCGTCGGGGTCGGTTTTTGCCACAGCAAACGGAACGAGCGCATGCTGCGCCTTTCGTTCCGGGGTCTGCTGCGTCGGTTCTGCAAGCTGCGCCGGATTTTGCGGCTTTACGCTGTGTTTCAGGATGCCGACAACCCCGACGAGCAAAACAAGACCTGCGCAGACGCCGATCGCAGCGAACCGTTTTCTCTTTGCGGATGTTTGATTCTCTACTTTGATTTCCGCCATGCGCTCCGAGTCGGTGAGATAGGCTTCATCGATCCCGGAAACGGCGGTGTAAAGGACAGCTTCGTTCATACATATGCCTCCTTCAGATATTTTTTCAGTTTTTTTCTGATGCGCGACAGAATCGCGCGGACGTGATTCGCAGGAAGCCCGTATTCTTCTCCGATCTCGGAATAATCCTCAAGAAAATAATATCGGCGGATAAAAATGCGTCTGTCCCTTGCGCCCAGCATCCCCAAAAACAAATTCAGATCTCTTTTTAAGACCTCCCCGTCCGACGGATAGGTTTCAGGCAGCAGCGCCGCCAATTCCGTCAGAAGGATCGTGCTTTTCGGCAGCAGCGTTTCGGGATCGACTGAAAACAGCTTAGCCATCTCCAGTATCATCTGGTATTCCGGCATTCGTCTCCCCGTCTCCCATTTCGAGATCAGATCGCGCGATACGAACAAAAGATCCGCAAGCTGATTCTGCGTATAACCAGCCTCGCTTCGCAGCTTCATAATGATTTGACCGGTCTGCATGGATTCATCACTCCTGTCTGCACCCTTATTGTATTCGTTTCGATTCCGAAACACAAGAGACAAAACGCAACCGCTGAAAAACAGCGCAGCCGCGAACGGGTCGCGGCTGCTTTTTCGTTGTCCTGATATGAGGGTACGGTTTTTGGTTGCGATACCCGGCGCTCACGCGTCCGCGAGGTCCGGCAGGGATTCGATCGTTTCGGCAAAGGCGGCCTGAAAGCGCGCTTCCTCCTCCCGCACCACGGCGCGGAAGATCTCGATCTCCGTTTCCGGGATCGGTTCGGCGCCGAGAAAGCGCAGGGCGCGCGCGGCCTTTTCCGTTTTGACGACCGTCTGCCGGTACAGGGGACCGACGCACAGGAGCCGCAACGCCGTTTCGGGCGGCAGCAGACCGCTGGTCAGGATCCCCCACGTATCGTAAAGCGTATCGTTCGCGATGGGACCGACGATCACGTCGAAGGCGGCAAGGGCGTCTTCCCTGCCCGCGCGGTTGGCGAACACATAGTCATACCACGCCCGGTCGCGGTCGAAGCGCATCACGCTGAGCCCCGCGAGGTCGAGCGTATACCGGTTGAGGTACGTCGTTTGCCCCTTGCGCGTTCTTGCCCAGCGGCGGGAGAACGCCCCGTCGTCGCTGAGGTAAAAGCCCTGCCCGAAGTCGGCGTTGCGCCGCCCGACGTTCAGATCCGGCGCGGGGATCACGGAAAAACCGGTATGATACAAAAGCAGGAGCGTATCCTGCGGCACGGTCGTCACGTTACAGGAGCCCCGTGAAGAGGTTGCGGATCACGGCGAGCAGGTGGAAGAAGCGCCCGTAGAGATTTACGAACACCGTGAACATCCCGGTCCCGTGCGCGTCCTGCCCGGGCGTTTCGATCACGGGCTCGGTCGCGGTCCCCAGACCGTTTTCGGCAAGGGTCGCCAGCACCACGCGGGCGATCTTTTCATTGCCGACGGCGCTGGGATGGATGCGGTCCTCCGCAAAGTCGCGGTCGGAATCCGTCAAAGCGGCGGCGACGTCCGCGATCAGGACCTCCCCCGGGTGCGCGGCGGCATAGGCGCGGATCTGATCGCTGACGCGGTCGGCGCCCTGCTGATAGACCTCGCCCACGTAGCTCGTCTGGGGGTTATACAGCGTCTGCAGCACGATCGCCGCGTCCGCGTTCAGGGCGCGGATGTTGCCGACAATCGTTTCAAGGTCCAAAGAAAAGTTCTTCGCGATCTCGTCGAACCGGGAATAATCATGCTTGACGATCCCGTCGTAAAGCAGACCGTTCAGATTGCCGAGCAGGAAGTTGTTGCCGCCGATGGAAATGCTGATGATATCGGCGTTTTTGATCGCCTGCCGGACGGCGGGGTCCTCCATGCGGCGCAGCAGGTTCGACGTGGTGTGCCCCGGCACGGCGTAGTTTTCGTATTCGTAGCCGTTGGTATCCGCCACGATCTTGCCGTAGACCGCCTGCCGGGGGTTCGACAGCCCCGAGCCGAAGGCGATGGAATCCCCAAGCACAAGATAGCGGGGCGCGTCGGCGGCGTGGGCGAGCATACCCGTCATCCCGAACAGCAGCGTGAAGCAAAGCAGAACGGCGAAAACTCTTCTTTTCATAACGATCCTCCCAAGTTCAAATAATTATACAATTTGTTTTCAGTAAACGTATAATGAATCATAGCACAACGGTTTGCGTTGCGCAACAGGTATCACACTGATTTTATAAACCGGAAACAACCCGTTCATATTTTTATAAGACCGGGGATGAAGTCCCGGCGTTCCGTTTTTTATTCAAGCAGAAAAACCACTGCGTTCCGACAGAATTTTGAAATATATTTTGACAATTGCGTTCCCATCATGTAGAATAAAAAAGAGTGTTCAGGAACGGGGTGACTGCGCGATGCGCATTGCGATCATTGAAGATAACGAGTCCCAGGCCCGGGCGCTGGCGGAGCAGATCCGCCGGCTGTTTCCGGTCCCTGCGCAGCTGGAGGAGATCGGGATCTACGCGTCCGGGGAGGCCTTCTTGGGGAAGAAGGAGAGCTATGACCTGCTGATGATCGACTGCGTGCTGCCGGACGGCAACGGCGTGGAGCTGGCGCGCACGATCCGCGAGACCGACCCCGGCGTCGTGTTCGTGTTCGTGACCGCTTATCTGGAATTTGCGGCGGAGGGGTATGAGACCAACGCCTTCCGCTATCTGCTGAAGCCCGTGTCCGACGAAAAGCTCGGCGAGGCGCTTTCGGCCTTCTGGCGGCAGTACGTGGAGGACCCGGTCGTGGAGATCACGGGGACCGGTCTGCACAAGGTCTTTCTGAAGACCAGCGAAATCATCTACTGCGAGTATTCGGGGCGGAAGGTGGTCGTCAGGACCCTCGGCGCCGCTGTGGACTCCCAAAAGAACCTGCTGCGCCTGCAAAAGGAGCTGGGCGACAGCTTTTTCCGCACCGACCGGCGGTTTCTGGTCAACCTGCGCTATATCTCCCGGCGGGAGGACAGTACGCTGATCCTGCTCAACGGCGAGCGTGTCAACATCAGCCGCCGCCAGCTTCCGGACTTCAACACGGCCTATATCCGCTTTCTGCGGCGGAAAGAATCATGCTGACCGGCGGGCTGTATCTGCTGCGGGACCTTGCCTTTCTTGCGGGCTTCGCGGCGCTGCTGCGGCACGTGTTCGGCGAGACCCCGCGGGCGGGGAAATGGCGGCTGCCGACGATGCTCGCGGTCGGGGCGGCGGTCTCGCTGACGGGGTATGCGCTTCTCTTCGGCAAAACGGAGGACGCGCCCGCGATCATCGATTTCCTCGGCACGCTCGTCGCCCTCGCCGCCGTGCCGTTTCTGTTCCGCAAGGCGCGGTTCTGGCGTTCGCTTGCGGTGCTTTTCCTGTTTTCCGCGACCGTGGACACCCTGTGGTCCTTTCTGGCGGCGCTGTTCGACCAGCCGCTGCAGGTTGAGCTGATCTTTGAAACGGCCGTCTTCGCGCTGGTGCTGGCCGCCGTGCTGTGGAGCGCGAAGAAAAGCGACTTCAATGTGCTTGCGGGGGCGTTTTCCGAGATCCCGGCATGGATGACCGTGGCGCTGATTCTGTTCGAGCTGACCTGCTATTATAAAGAATTCGGCGAGAGCAGCCGGTGGTACGCCGTGCTGTACGCGATCTCCGCCTGTCTGATTTTTCTGTCGATCCTGTACCTCGCGTTCCGCGTGTTCCGGCTGGTGCATACGCAGAACGAGATTTTGCAGCGGCTGAACGAGCAATTGCTGTACGGCACCGCGCGCGAGCGCTCCGACGAGCAGCTCAGGCGCTTCCGGCATGACGTGAAGAACCACACCATTGTGCTGGGCGCGATGCTGGGCGCGGGAGACGCGGCGGGCGCAAAGCGCTATATGGATACGCTGCAGGAGGACCTTCAGGCCGGGGAGCTCCGCTTTTCCACCGGCAACCCCACCGTCAACGCGCTGATGAACGTGAAGGCGGTCTCCGCGAAGAAGGAGGGGATCGCCGTGTCGTTCAGCGGGCTGATCCCGGAAAGCGGGATCGAGCCGAAGGATATGTGCGTGGCCGTGGGCAACCTGCTGGACAACGCGGTGGAGGCCTGCCGCAGGCAGGGCGGCGGCACGGTGCGCTTTGCCGCCGTGCGCAGCGCCAATTCCCTGCTGCTGCACATCACGAACCCGACGGACGAAACGCTGAAGCTGGCGAACGGGCAACTGCCCGCCACCACGAAAAAGGACGCGCCGAAGAATCACGGCATCGGTCTGCGCAACGTGCGCGACATCGCTAAGAAATACAACGGGACGCTGCGGCTTTCCGGCGAGCGGGGCGAGTTTTCCGCCGAGCTGCTGCTGACGCTGCCGACCGATGAAGGAGGACCCCATGAAAAAGAACCGACTGCAAACCTTCATGTGCCTGCTGCTGAGCCTGCTGCTGACGGCGGGCGGGACGACGGCGGCGACGGCGCCCGCAAGGGCTGACAAAACCGCGCACACCGCCGGGGAAACGCTGACGTTCGGCACCTACCCGCAGGCGCACGTGATCGACAACGCGCTGATCGCGGAGCTGAACGCCCTTGCCGAGGGCACGGACTGGACCGGGCTCGGCTATAACCGCAAGGGCGGCGACGAGTTCGCGTTTTATAAGGACGTGGAGCGGGACGGCGAGCGCTTCCGCGCGCTGTATTTCACCGCCTATCGCAATACCTACGGCGGCCCTGCGACCGCCTCCGTTTCCCAGAGTCAGCAGGGCTATGCGACCGATACGGTCCACTGGTTCCGCTGTGACCCCATCGAGTGGACGCTGCTGGACCCCGAAACGGGACTTGCCGTGGCGAACGCGGCGCTGGACGCGCAGGCGATCAACGAGGCCGACCCCATTAAAGTATACGACAACGATCTGCACCTGACTTCTTCTTATTACCTCGACGAGGCGCACACCATGTATCTCAACAACTACGCGCATTCGACCGTGCGCGAGTGGCTGAACGGCAGCTTTGCGGACAGCGCCTTCACGGACGACGAAAAGGCCGCGATCGTGACGAGGGAGATCGATAATTCCCTGACGGAGCTGGGCGAAAGCTATCTGCCCTACGCCGGTGAAAACACGTTTGACCCCGTGTTCCTGCTCAGCCGGACCGAGGCGGGGCTTTTCGGCAGCGCCGCCGCGCGCGTGCGGCCCGTTACGGACTGGGCGTGGGCGCAGGGGCTGTATCCCTATTCCGAAACGGCAGCGCTGTGGTACCTGCGCACGCCAACCCCCGGCAACGGCGGGAAGAACATGAATTACATCACGTACAGCGGCGCGATCGATGGCGGCGCGGACGCGAACGGCATTGACGTTGCCATCGTGCCCGCGATCTATCTGGATCTTGCCGCCTATGACGCGCTGAACGCCGAGGAGCCGGAGCCCGGGCTTTACGACGGGCTGACGTTCCGATATGCCGACGGCATTCTGCGCGTATCCGGCAGCGGGACCGTGCCCACTGCGGATCAAACGGCGCCGGACTATCCCTTTGCCGATTATGCGGAGGAATGCGAGGTTGTGGTGCTGGAGGACGGGATCGAGGGCGTTGCCGCCGAGGCCTTTATGGGCTTTGACGCGCTTTCGATGCTGATCGTGAACGGGGACGCCGCGCTGGAGCCGGATGCCTTTGCCCCGAACGGCGCGCTTTCCGCCGTGATCGCGAAGGGCAGTCTGACCCTCACGCCCCTGACGTTCGCGATGGGAGCACCGGTCCGCCTGTTCGAGGACGCGGCGCGGCCGCACACGGGCAACGCCGGCGCGGAAGTGGACGCGCTCCCCTATTCCTATGAAGACGGCACGCTGCGCTTTGACGGCAGCGCGACGATGGATACCTATTCCCTGCTGGATCTTCTGAGCGTGCTGTGCGGCTGGTTCGACCCCGTGAACGCGGTCCGCTTCACGAGCTACACCTCCACCGACGTGCCCTTCAGCCGCTGGGACGCGGAGAAGGGCGATTACGTGGCGGTGGAAAACAACACGCTGGAGGGCGTGAGCTTTTCCGTCAAGCGCAAGGACGGCGACGTCTGGGCAGAGCTCTCCTTCAACGAATTCTGCGCGCTGGCGGCGGCCGGGGACCTCGGGACCTTCCGTCTGGTGCCGGAGACCGACGCGGGCGAGGAGATCCGCGAGCCGGAGATGAGCATCGTGGACCGCATCATTTCCGTGGTGCAGGGCGTGCTGAAATGGATCGTCAACCTGCTGAATCAGCTCTTCCGCTTCTTCTCAAAATAAACGACAGAACGAAAAAAGATCCGGGCTTCGCGTTCCCGGATCTTTTTTCGTTCTGACCTGATTGCGTTATTCCGGCCAGACGAAGGTGGAATTCAGGTCCCATTCGCCGTTGTCGATCAGCAGATTCTGCCCGGACATGGACCTGTTCCGCAGCGTGAGGAAGACCGCCCAGTCGGCGACCTCCTCCGTCGTCATCCACTTTTTCAGCGGCGTGACCGCCATGATACGCTCCCACAGCGCGGGATCGTTCACGACCGGATCGTTCAGGGGCGTATAGACCCCGCCGAGCGAGAGCGCGTTCACGGTGACGCCGCGCGGGGCAAGCCGGATCGCGACGTTCTTCATATAGCCCACAAGCCCCGCCTTGGAGGCGGCGTAAACCGGGAATTCCTGCCCGGAGACCGCAGAGGCGGAGGCGTTGAACAGCACGGAAACGAGAGACGGGTCCGCCATATAGGCCTCTGTGACGCGGATCGCCGTTTTCAGGTTATTGTCGATATCGTCCTCGCTGTTCTGGGTCCCGGCGTTGTTGAACAGTACGTTTACGCACTCAAGCGCGGGCAGCGGGTCGGTTTTCAGGTCGAGCTGAAAATGCCGGTAGTTTTCGTGCGTCAGGGCCGCCGGGAGCCGGTCCAGCCCGTAAACGGTGTGCCCGAGCGACAAAAAGCGCGCGGCGACGGCGGACCCGATGCCGCCCGCGGCGCCGGTGATCACGACGTTCATGAAAGCGTTCTCCCCTTTCTGTAGGCGTCTCCCACGCCCTCCTTTTCCCAGCGGCGCAGCACGCGGTAGCCGATGGGGGAGAAGATGACCTCCATCAGCAGCTCCAGCACCGCGCCGAGCACCGCGCAGCCCACACACTGCACGAAGGTCCACGAAAAATCCCAATAGATCGGCGCAAAGACCATGAACAGGAGCGAGGCGAACACCAGGTTATCCACAAACTGCCCGATGAAGGTGGACACGTAGCTGCGGGTGACGTAGGCCAGCCTGCCGTCCGGATTGCGCCTGAACAGTCTGCCGATCCCCCAATTGAGGAAGTTGTTCACGACCGCGGACGTGATGAACGCCACGCCCGAGCACAGCAGCACGAACCAGGTGCCGCCGATCACGTGATTGAACTCGCTGAAATCCTCCCACGGGGTGGGGATGCTGCTGACGACGTAGAACAGCACGCACACGAACAGGTTCACGCCCAGCGCGAACAGCGAGATCTTCGTCGCCGCCCCGGGGCCGAACGCCTTCGTCAGGACGTCCATACATAAAAAAGACAGCCAGGATACGAGGATCCCGCCGTCAACACCGATCAGATCGGACTGGTAGATCGTTTTGTTGGCGAGGATATTCATGATCACGACGGAGACGACGAACAGGGTCGTCATCACAGCCGGAACGCTGCGAAAAAGCAGCCGGGTATCCGCCCAACTTGACTGAAGCTTTTCTTTCATCGTTTTTTTCTCCTTGGTTTTGATTTTTAAAGCGGAGGATTTAGAGGCCGAACTCCGCTGCTTGACGGGCGAAAAGCGCCCGTAACAGGGAGTATAGCACATCCGGGCGCCGGAATCAATCCCCGAAGGAAAAAAGAAACAAAAAATCCCGGGCAAAGCCCGGGAAAACAGGTTCGGGAGATCAGATCAGCGCTTCCGGATCGTAGGTATACGAGCCGATCAGCATTTTGATGAAGTCCATCCACACGAAGACCGTGACCACGATCGCCGGAATGATCAGGAAGGAGGTCAGACCCAGCACAAGGCGAAGCACGCCCTTTTTATTCTCGCCCATATAGAAGTTGTGGATACCGAACGCGCCGAGGAAGAAGCAAAGCAGGATGCACACGATTTTATCCTTGCCCGCGGGGACCCACGCGTCCTTGGGGTTCACGGGAGCCTGCACGTAACCGCCGTTCATGTTGTTGTTCGGCATGCCGCCCCTGGTCACAACGCCGTAGTTCGCCGCAACGCCGCAGCGCATGCAGGCGATGGCGCCGGGATTGAGCTGCCCGCCGCAGTTTGCGCAAAACGTGACGCCGGTGCCCGCCTGACAGCCGCAGGAAAGGCAAACGACCTGATTATCATTCATCTGAGCGCCGCAATTCTTACAATACATATCTTTGACTCCTCATTTTACTTTTTTTCTTATGATAGCATTCCGGACGAAAAAAGTCAATGTATCGTGAAAAAAAACTTTATTACGAAATCGAAACATTTTGAACGGGAGGAGATCCTGTCCGATTACGCCGCCGGAAGGTTCAGCAGGACCAGTGAAACCAGGATCAGCCCCAGGCCGATCGCCTGCCGCCGGGTGGGCTTTTCGTGCAGGAACAGGACGCTGACCAGCGTGACGACGACGATCGCGCCGCCGGAGACCACCGGGTACGCTACGGTGCCCGGCACAGCGGACAGGCTTTTGAGCAGCCAGAGGGACGAAAGATAGTTCGGCGCGCCGACCGCGACGCCCGCCGCGAGATCTTGCCAGCGCAGCTTTTTTTTCGTGCGCAGATACTCCGTGATCGCCAGCGCGCCTGTCAGCACGGCAGCCATCGAGAACAGGTAGAACAGGAACAGGGGCTTTTCCGCCTCCGACCCGACCTGGTCGAAGACCTTGCTCATGCCCTCCGATCCACCGCCCGCCAGCAGGACGAGCAGCAGCAGGAACGCGCCGCTTTTCGACGCGCCGGCGGCCTTGTCCGCAGCCGCCTTTCGTTTGCCGCCGACGTTCATGACGACCATAGCGACGAGCGCCAGCGCGACGCCGACAAGCTGCATAACGCCCGGACGCTCCCCGAAGAAGAGGCTCAGCCCGACCGAGACGATGAGTCCCAGCTTTGCGAACGCCGCCGTGATGGCTGCGCCGTTTTTGCCGATACTGGACTGCATGCTGACCAGTCCCCCAACGTAAAAGCAGCCTGCGACAAGCCCGCAGACCAGCGGGACCGTGGGGAACGAGACGATTTGCCCCTTTTCAGGCAGGAACAGGACCGCCAGCACGATGCAGGTGAGGTAATTGCCGAGGATGATGCCGAAACGGTTGCCGCTTTCGGAGCTGAAGATCTTTAACGCGATCGACACGGCCGCGCCGCCGAGGATCGCCAGAAGCATATATACCATTTCCGTCAGCTTCCCTTCTCAGTCCCAGTCGAAATTGACCGTTCTGCCGTCGATCTCCCACACGGCGGGGGTTTTGTTCGTCAGCAGATCCACGGGACGCAGGTCGTGCCGCCTGAGAACGGCGGCGTAGGCCGCTTTGAGATCCTCGTTCTGTTCGTCCGTCGGGTGCGGCACGGAGGTGAAGAGCGCGGTGTTGCTGTGCGAGAGCAGGGAAAGCCACTGCCGGTTCTTTTCCCAGGGCTCGGTGCCGTCCGCGTCGCCGACGCAGTCCGCGTCCACCAGATAAAAGATCCCGTGCTGCGGCAGACGGAACGCCAGCGTATTCACGCCCATATCGCGCGTGCGCGCCCAGTCGCGCCCGCTGGTATCGTCCCCGGTGCGGTACAGGTCCGTCAGCCCGGCGGTGAGGTGCGAGAACGCGTTGCAGGCGATCAGCAGCACGCCCGGCGTCTCCTCCCGGATCAGGCGATAGAACGACAGCACGGTCTCCGCGCCCGTGTGCGATCTGTCGTAAAACGACCAGCCGTCCTCCTCCGTGACCGTATCCGCCATATCCTTGCCCCACGCGCTGAAGAGGTCGTAGGACGAATAATCGTGCTTGATGAGCTCATACCCCCAGGTGCGGAACCGCCTGAGATCCATGCGCAGCAGCGCCCGCGTCCCGGGATGCGAGGGGTCGAGACAAACGCGATCCCCCCGCCGCAGCAGCATGGCGGGGTCCGTTTCGGGCGGCGCGGAAAGCGGACGGAACCAGAGCCCCGGGCGCGCGCCCGCGTTACGGATCTTCCGCGCCATCTCCGCCATATCGGCGTAAGCCTCGCTCGGCAGCCACGGGGCGGCGCAGCCGTTCTGCTGCCAGCCGTCGTCCATAACCGTAAAGGGACGCACAGTCTGATCCGCCGACTGGGCGACCAGCGTTTCGGCGTCCCGCAGGACCTGCGCGGGCGTGTTATGCCCGTAGGCGTAATACCAGTCGTTCGTGCCGAAGACCGGGAAGTCCGGCAGGCGCGCAGGCAGCGGACACATCAGCCGGCAAAAAGCGGTCAGCGCGTCAAACGGCGTGGCGGCGGGATAATCCCCGAACACGAACTCGCACAGGCGCAGTCTGCGCCCCTCCAGCTCCACGCCAACGCCCCCGGCGCGGCAGTCCACCAGCGCGGTCAGGCTTTCCGGCGTCAGACGGAAGCTGATAAAGGCGTTCGGGCGCACCCGCACGCCGAAGCCCGCGCTGTTTTTTCCGTCCGTGAGCAGAAAATACCAAGGCAGGGCGCGGGTATTCTCCCCAACCGGCGTAAAGCCGAGATCGGCGTAGGAGCGCTCCCACGCGTCCCGCAGCACCAGCAGAGCGGGGTCCGTTTGCAGCCGCCACGTCAGGCGCACAAAGCGCACCGGCGTGACGTCCGCGGTCAGGTACAGCGCCAGCGCGCCGTCCTCCATCGCCGTTTCGGCGACGGCGTCCGCGTTTTTGCCCGTTGTGACCAGTTCAATCTCCGCCGCAGACAGCGGCGTTTTTTCAAACAGCATGATTCTTCCTCCCGCAGGAAGGCTCCGCGCTCCGTCGGAGCCGATTTTTTTTATCATATCACAGACGCCGTGCGTTTGTAAAGGAAAAAAAGAAAAAAACAGAACGTCCCGGAATTGACATTTCCCGTCAAACGTGCTATCATAATCTCCTCATCTGACGACGAAAGGAAGATTTGCTTGAAATACGCGCTCCTGAGCATGGCGGCGCTTGCCGTCTCGCTGATTTTCGGCGTGCTGCTTTTCCGGCTGCTGACACGGAAACGAGGCGTCGGAAAAGGGAAACGGCTTCTTGCCGGGTGCGGCGTCGGGCTGCTGCTGTTTTGCTGCGCGGGCGGCGTTTACCTCGGCGTTTACGCAAAGCCGGACGCGCGGGCGACGGCGGCGATGGCCTCCGCCGAGCCGGTTTCGGTCGCCGAAAACGAGGACGGCTTTCTGTTCGACGGGCCGGGGACCGACGCCCTGCTGGTCTTTTACCCCGGCGGCAAGGTGGACGAGACCGCCTACGCGCCGCTGATGCGGACGCTGGCGGAGAACGGGATCGACTGCCTGCTGATCAAAATGCCCCTGCGCCTTGCGATGCTCGGCTATGAAAAGGCCGGGGCGGCGCTGGAGAACGGCGACTATCAGACGAAGCTGCTTTGCGGGCATTCCCTTGGGGCAAGCGCGGCGGCGCTGTACGCCGCCGACCATCCGGAGACGCTGGACGGACTGATCCTGCTGGCGGGCTATTCCACAAAGCCGGTCGCAGTGCCGACGCTGTGCGTTTACGGCAGCGAGGACGGCGTATTGGAACGCGGCGTCTATGAGGACGCGAAAAAGAATTTGCCGACGGGCAGCGCAGAAAAGGTGATCGAAGGCGGGAACCACGCGGGCTTCGGCAATTACG
>CACZGD010000060.1:3962-32014 GCA_902780565.1 Oscillospiraceae bacterium | reverse complement strand
GTGAAGTCGATCTTCAGCTCGATATTCGTCTTCTCGGTGACGAGATCGGCAACCGTCTGCAGCAGGAAGTCAACGGGAGACTCCTCGGCAAACTTGAGGTCGACGCCGGTCTTCTCTTCCACGAGCGCATAGATATCGATGGGATAGATCGGATAGATCGTGTCAAGCACGACGTTGACGGCATACAGCAGGTTCGGGATCGCGACCTGAATGCCGCCGACCTTATCGTAGTAGATCAGTTCGGGGATCACGTCCTCGATGAACTTCAGCGGATTCTTGATCAGGTGATCGACTACGGTGAAGAGCGGGTTCACGATGTTTTCGACGACGTGCGTCTTATCGGACTTGAACGCCGCGGTGGTCTTGACGCCGGAAGCGCCGAGCGCCTCAAGCAGCGGCACGATGCCGTAGGAATAACCGTCGTAACCGTGGATGGTGATCGGCAGGGCGCCGAGCACGGTGCCGGAGAGATCGCCGCCGTCCACAAGGATCATGCGAAGGACGGGCTCAACGGGCTTCAGGATCGTGATGAGCGCGTTCTTGAACGCGGTCTTATCGCCGTCCGCGAAGGAGAAGCTCATGGTATCCCACGCGTGCATATCGATGCCAAGCTGCGCGGCGACGTCAAAGATGGTATCGGGAAGACCGATGCCGGCAACGAGATCCTTCACAGCCGCGGCGATCTTATTCGCGTTCTCGGCGGTGAAGAGATCCTTCACAAGGAAGTCGACAGCCTCTTCCAGCGTCTGGGCGCCTCCCAGCTGCTCGCCGAAGATCACGACGATATCGTTCAGGAAGTCGCCGAGATGCTCCGCCATATAGACGGCCTTTTCCTGCGTCCACAGGGTATGCTCGCCTTCGGGAACCTCAAACGCAAGGTTATCGTCTTCCGCGGCGCCGATGTTGCCCTCGGTGATCCACTCGATCACGGGAGCGGCCTTCAGCGGGCTGTAGCCCTTGTCGGCCAGACGCGGATAGGTGTTATACTCCTGACGCATATTCTTTCTCTCGGGGAAGAGGAAGCGGACCGCGGCAACGATGGAATCGGGATAATTCTCCTTGACGTTGGTCAGGATCTCAGTAACGATCTCCGGAACGCCTTCCTCACCAAAGAGACCGGCGACCATATTGACGATCTGATCGTAGTTGTCTTCATAGAGAACCTGAAGGATCACATAGTCGAGCGTTCTGCACATAAGGTCGGCTCTGCCGTCCTCGGTCAGGGAGATGCGGTAAGCGGGATCGCCGTTGGCGGAGGTGAATGCGGTGGGCGTGGAGAAATGCAGCGTATCGGAGATATCCTGCGCGGTGAAGTCGATGGTGAGCGTCAGGCCGTTCTCACCGTTTTCGTCGGCGGTCAGATCGCCCACGAGACCGGCAACAGTCGTCAGCAGGAAGTCAAGCGGGTCGGTCTCCGCGAAGCGGAGGTCGAAGCCCAGCTTCTCGTCCACAAGCTCATAGAGATTGACGTCATAGACGGGACGGATGGTATCGAGCAGGACGTTGACCGCGAACAGAAGGTTCGGGATAGCGGTCTGGATCCCCTCGCACTTATTGAAGTAAACGACGTTCGGCAGGACCGTACGGATGAAGCCGAGCGGGTCGGCCGTCAGGTGGTCGATCACGGTGAACAGCGGGTCAACGATGTTCTTCACGACGTTGGCAGCGTCAGCCTGGAATTCGGCGGACGTCTTGACGTTATCCGCGTAAAGCGCCTCCAGCAGCGGCACGATGCCGTAGGAATAGCCGTCGTAGCCCAGCGCTTTGACCGGGACGGCGTCAAACAGGGTCAGTTCGATATCCTGACCGGCAAGGACGAAGCCGAGGATCTTCGACAGCGGCTGCAGGGCCGTGATAAGCGCGTTCTTGAACGCTTCCTCATTGCCGTCCTCGAAATCGAAGGTCATGTTATCCCACGCGGTGAGATCCAGACCGAGCTGTTCAAGCAGGCCGAGGTCGGCGACCGCTTCGGGAAGCTCAATGCCGCCGAGCAGGTCCTTGAGAGCCGCGGGGATCTTGTTGGCGGTGTCCGCGGTGAAGAGTCCGCCGAGAAGCGCCTGCGCGGCCTCGGGCAGGGTCTTCGCGCCGCCGAGCTTATCGCTGAGAAGCGCAACGATGTAATTGAGAACGTCTTCCAGATGGCTTTCCACGAAGACGGCCTCTTCTCTCGTCCACAGGGAGTCATACTCCGCGGCGGTCTCCTCGGTCCAGTGCGCGTAATCGCCCTCATCGAAGTTGCCCTCGGTGATCCAGTCGATATGCTTGACGCCGGACATATCATAGGCCTGCGGGAAGATCAGCTCCACGATGGCGGCGATGGAATCGGTATAGTTGTTGACGATGTTGTCAATGATCTGCTGCAGGGCTTCGGAGATCTCGATCTTCGCAGCCTCGACAGGCTCTTCGCCCTCGGCGGGCTCGGCATGCTCCGCTTTGTAATTCAGCAGGGCAACGACCTGATCCAGCAGGCTCTGCCAGCTTTCATCGGCGCCCTCGGGTTTGGTCATGCCCTTCATCAGATAGTCGATGAGGAACAGGAAGACGTCCGCGCGGTTATTGGTAACGATACGGGCAAAGTCGGAACCGTGACCTTCCATACCCGAGAACGGGCTGACCGTTCTGTAACCCGGAATCCACTCCACCTCGTCGCCGAGCATGGCGAGCTTTGCCTCGTCGATCGCGGGCAGGTTGATCGTGGGAGCGGGCGCGGCGCCCTCTTCGGGCTCCTCGTCAGACTTCGTCAGAAGCCCGAGAACGGAATTCAGCAGACCGTTCAGAGAGCTGATGTCAAGGCCCATGTCGGCAAGATTGATCATTTCGCCGAGGTTGACGACGATCGAATCGCTCAGAGCTTCCTTTTCGCCGCTGCCGCCGATGCCGGCGTCATACTTCGCAATCGCCTTATAGTCGATGGAGGTCTTCAGCTCGTTGAGAAGCGGAGCCGCAAGATTGAGGTTCAGCGCGAACGCGAGGTTCGGGAGCAGACGAAGGAGCGTGTCCAGCGGCTTGTCTGCCAGTTTCGACAGAATCTGCTCGACAGGCGCGATTACGCCGTTTTCCAACAAGGCTCTGGAACTCGTCAGCGTGTTGCCGTTCGGCAGGCTGTCGGCGCCGAGAGCGGTCAGGATCGGGGCAAGGGCGTTGTTGTAGCCGGGATTGCCGCCGAAGGTCATGTTCAGATTGATGGGGTCGACTTTGATGTCAACGCAGGCATAGCTGCCCGAGCCGGTGCCGACCTTGACGTTCGACTTGGAATAGGTCTTGTTGGCAAGAAGCGCAAGCAGGAGCGGTTCCACGCCGGTCAAGGCGGCGGTGGCGGCATTCAGGAAGGATTCCTTGTCGGTGATGCCCCATTCCAGCGTCAGCTTCTTGGTTTCGGCGTCGTAAATATTCGCGTTCTCCCAAGGATTCACGACCCATTCCTTATTGTCGTCCACGGTGCAGGTATTCGGGACCGCGTTCAGCTTTGCGGCGGCCGCCGGATACGCGGCGCTGACTTTGGAAGCAAGAAGCTTCGGCAGAAGGGGAAGTCCGAGGTTATTCAGCGCGACGTCCATCGGATCGATGTTCAGCGTCAGCGTTGTCGAGACGGGATCGGTCAGCGGATACGTGCTGGGAAGCCCCTTCCAGACGTTTGCGAATTCCTTTGTCACCATCGGATAAACGTACTGGATCAGGGTGTTGAGGAACTCATCGGTGTAAAGCTTATCCAGAATGCCGGATACGGTTCCGGAGAGATCGAACTTTTCCTTGATCTTCTCGGAGGCGAGCAGATCCTCAAGCATGTCGATGATCGCTTCGACCTTTTCATCGGTCACGGTGTAGTCCGCATTGCGGGCGACGTCCTTGGCAGTCACCTGACGCAGGATATCCTCAATGTATTCTTTATTATATTTGTATGCGGACAGACCCTTGGAGGCGTCGAAATTCACGAAAGCGAACACGGCGTCGCGGATCTCCTCGTATTTCCGTACGGTTTCCTCGGAAAGCGTGAAATGAACGGTGTTTTCAAGGAACTCGTAGTGCGCGGGATTCAGACGGCCAAACGCCTGCTGGAGACTGGTGTAATTCTGAATGGTCACGTCGTCGGAGGTATTGATGGTATAGCCGTATTCCGCGACAAAGCCCTGATACAGATCGTAGGCGTCGTTGACAGTCGCCTCCACTCTGGCGTTGAGCATGGCATAAACGGAATTGATCTTCGCTTCCATCGCGCTTTCAAGATCGGTGAAGATCTTTTCGGCGAGCGTTTCATCATACGCCTTGACCTCATCGACAAAGGCGAGCAGCTCCGTGTACCAGCTGTCTTTGGAAGAGAGGACATCATAAAGACGATCCGTGGTATAGTCGGGCGTTACGGGCTCGAAGGCCTGCGTATACACGCGCTTATACGCCTCGAAGCGGGTCTTGTAGCCGTTAACCTGCAAAAGGCGGGTCAGCTCCACAGTCAGCGCGTCGAGAACGTCGGCGGAGTAACCGGCTCCGAAAACGATATCCACGTTTTCCGCCTTATACTGGGTGGCAAGCGTGGTCACGTAGCCCGCGACAGCGGTCTTTGCGGCGTTGATCGCGACGTCGGCGTTGTCGGTTGCCAGCACCCAGTCGTCGTCATAGGTCTGATACAGCGCGACGTCCGCGTCGATCTGGGGCTTTACGACCTCGCGCAAATAGGCGATCTGGTAGGCGTCTTCGATCTCCGCATATTTCGCGTCCACGTCGGCACGGACAAGGATCTCGTTATCGGTCTCGAAATACGCGTAAACCTCATCAATCCCGATGGCCTTGTAGCTGTTGTAATCCGCCTTCAGGGCTTCGTAGATCTCGGTCAGAGCCGCAAGATCGTATCCGGAGATATCCGTCGCGACGTACCCGTTGATGCGGTCGACGATCGGCGAATACTGCGCGATCTTCATCGAGGCCTCCAGCGCGTCGATTTTGTCATCGTAAGCGCCGAAGAAGTGCCGGACGATGACCTCGCCGAACTTGGCGACGGCGTTATTCTTTGCGCTCGTGATCGTCTGGAAGGCCGCAGCAAGCGCGTCGTAGCCCTTGCCGATCTGCGTTGTCTGATCGGCGTCCAGAAGGGCGGCGTTATTGTTCAGCGCCGTCTCATACGCGCGAAGGACGGAGATGTCCACATTCGCGGTATTGGAGGATGACGAGACAGTGCTGACCACGGCGTAATAGTTTTGATACGTCTTCTTGTTGCAGCCCGAACCGGAGGTCGTCTCATAATACCGGTCGTTGCGATGAGAAATCGTATAGGAATACTTCTCAACGGCGGCAACGTCGTCCAACGTCGCAAAACCGGTCAACTGACTGGAGTTCGTTACGGTGATCGTGAACTGGGTCGTCGGCACGCTGCTCTGGGTTGTATTGCTGGCGGAGCTCACGTTGGGACCGCCGAGCTTGTTGAGGACGCTGGCGCAGTTATACGTCGTATAATCGCCGCCCATCAGACTCGACATCTTGTTCTTGATCAGGTCGCGCACCTGCTGCGAGGTACGGTAGCCGAGATTGTACTCGTTCTGGTTGCTCTGCTTGCCGCCCGACGTCGCCTTATGGACGTAAGCGTTGAACACGGCAAAGTAAGCCTTGGCCGCGGCTGTAATGTCGCCGCTGGGGTCGTCCACGGTCACGTTGTTGGACGTGCCGTAGTTTGCGTTTTTCACATTCTCGCTTCTCAGTGCGTTCGCCAGGGTATTCCACATAGCGTCCGACACGCTGCCGGAGCCTTCCGCGAACGCCGTCGGCACAACGATGCCGAAGGCGGAGAACGCCAGGATCAGCGAGAGGAACAAGCTGAGAACTTTCGTGAAGCCTGTTTTTTTCATGATCTGAAATCACGACCTTTCTATTTCCGCGGCACTTTTCGACAGAGAAGACCGCAGTTATGGTTGTTTATATTATACTTATTATTTTTATTATTTTCAAGACTTTCTAAATGGATTGTTAACAGTCAAATGAACAATTTTTTAACTGAAAAACTGTGCAGATTCCATAAAATCCTATTATATGATTAAACAATATAATAAAATTATGAAACTCCATGATTTTTGCATGATAATACTGCCTTCCGGACGGCGTCGGGGACCGATCTTCGATATCTGAAACGATTGACAAATACCGCCAGCCCGATTATAATATCATTATAACCGCAAAGGGGGCTGCCGCATGTCAACGACACTCATTCTGTATTACGCATCGTTTCTCGTCGGCTATTTCGTCGCGTTTTTCATCAATCTGACGACTTATTATAAATATCACACCACGCAAAGGCGCGTCTGGCTCTATTCCCTCACCTTTATCTACGGCTTTCTCGGGGCGATGGTCGCGGGAAAGGTTTACACCGTCATCTATCAGAGCATGGGATTCAAGAACGAGTCGATCCTCGCCATGTTCGGCGCGGTGATTTTGGTGCCGCTGTTCGAGATCGTGACCGTGCTGATCGAAAAGGCGATCCGTCGGCGTGTTAACGTCTCCCGCGCAAAAACGGGAAGCAAACGCCCGCTGCCGCCCGTCAGCGTGAGAGATACGCTGGATATGCTCGCGCCGAACGTTTTTCTGGTCATGGGCTTCGGCAAGCTGGGATGCCACCTGAACGGCTGCTGCTACGGAATCGAGTGCGTTTTCGGTCTGCACCGTACCTTTTTCGGACAGGAGCACATCCTTTTTCCGGTCCAGCTCCTCGAAGCGGGGCTGATCTTTGCCATGCTGATCGCCCTGTATTTCGTCAAGCGCCGCCCATTCTACCGCCGGGGCATGGCATATCCCCTCACGGCCGGCGTCTACAGCGCGCTGCGCTTCGGCGTCGAATATCTGCGCTGGTACGACGAGCCTATGAAAAAAATCGTGCTCGGCTGCATGACTGTTTGGCAGGCGGCAGCGATCCTTGTGTTCGCATCGTCCGCGGTCTCCGTGTTTGTCCTGTATAAGACAGGGGAAAGCAGTCCTCTTCCGAAAAAAAACGACGCCGTAAAAAAACAATCGCAGCACCGAAAAAAATGAATGATTATGCGCACATAAGACACAAAAAAACGGAGACCGGCCGGTCTCCGTTTTTTCAATCATCCGCATGAGGAGATCAGTCTCCCGCCTCGAAAATATCGGCAAGCGCGTCATAAAGCGCGTCGTCCGCGATCTCGGTATAGGTCTCCTGTCCGCCGGGGCCTTCGGAATACTCGAAAATATAGGCCTCGTCGTCCTCGTCGGCGATCACGGCGTAATCCCGTCCGTTATAAGGGATCAGGTCCAGAAAGAAGAACCGCCCCGTGGCGCCGTCCTCGTTTTTCAGAATGACCATGTCGTCCTTTTCCCCGGTTTTGATCAGCTTCATGACAGTCCCTCCGTACGTCTTTGAGACCAGTATACACGAAGGGCACGCGTTTGTCAACCGGCGGATGAAACGTCCGCTTCGGCAGCAGCCTGCGCCGGATCCGCTTCGGAGGCAGACGCGGAAGGGTCTGCGGAGACGGACGCGTCCGCGGACTCCTCCTTCGCGACAGAATCCACCGCGTTCACGTTTACGGGAGACGAGACCCGCACGTTCTCACAGTCCGCGCCGACCACGGAGCGGATCACGTCCGACACGGTCAGGACGTTCTGCTCGTTGAGCGCCTCCGGCCGCAGGATCACATCCACGCCGGTATCCGATAAAATGGCGACGCACTCGCTGCCGATCCCGGCGGAGACCAGGCTTTCGATGTCCGTCTGCTTCTGCAGCCGGTCCGTGAAGAGCGCAACCGCCGCGGCGGCTGCGCGTCCCTGCTCCGTATCCGCGTCGGCGGAGGCCGCAACGGCCTCCAGCTCCTCCAGGGCGGCGGACTGCGTCGCGCCGCGCTTCAGCCGCATATCCGCGAAATAGGCGTCTGCGGAGCCCGCGCCGGTAAATACGGCCGCCCCGTCCGCCTGCTCCCCTGCGGGCGAGGTTCCCTCCGGCGACAGGGGTCGCCCGTCGCGCGAGACGTACCAGTTGACGAAGACCGCCAGCCCCAGCATGACCACGAGGGCGGCGAGCAGGATCTGCTTTTTTCCGATGAGAATGTGCATAATCAGGTCTCCTTTTTATAAAGTGTAACGGGACGCAGCCCCCCCGGCTCAGCCGGGCGCGACGCTGATCCGGTTTTCACCGATCCCGAGGCAAGCCGACAGCAGCGATACGATCCGCTGCCGCACGACCGGGGAATCCCCGCCCTTGCAGGTCACGCCGACGCCGCGGATCACGGGGACGTAGACCGTCCGGTCGGAGGAAAACGATGGGAAGCCGCCGAGCAGCGGGTCGGCGTTTTCCGCCTGCAGCGCCTCGAAGCGATCGACGGTCACAAGCACGCGCGCGTCCTTTACGCCGTCCACGCCGTTGAGGAGCGTTCGGATCCGCTGCTCCAGGGCCTGCTCCGCTTTCGCTGCGGAGGGAACGCCGCCCGAATCATTGGCGACGCTTCCGCCTTTGACAAAAAGCAGCAGCAGGATCACGCCCAGAAGCAGCAGACCCGGCAGGATCAGCTTCCGTTTCGCGGGGTCGGCGAGGAGCGGCGGAACAGTCAGCTTTTTCATGCGCCCGCCTCCGCTGCGCCTGTCGGCAAAGGGAAGATCACCGTAACGGCAGGACCGAGCAGATCGATCAGCTCCCCGGTCAGCGCGTCCGCGTCCTCAACGGTCTCGTCAAACGAAACGCTGACGACGGTAATATCTATGCCGCCGTCGTCCGTGATATGCGCGTCGGCGTCGAAAGAATAGGGTGCGTCCGTATACCGGCGGATCACGGGGGCGCACAGGGCGTCCAGCTCCCGCTCCACCGTCGGCAGAAAGCGCAGCGCGTCGGCGGACGCGGACGCAGTAGGAACGTCGACCTGCGGCAGGTCCCGCCCCTGCAGCCACAGAAGCGGCGAGAACGCCAGCAGGAGCGTCACGCACGCAAGCGCGCGGCGTACGAGGTCCGAGGTTTTCAGGGAGCCGGACAGGTGCCGCCACAGAAAGGCGCACACGGAAAACGCCAGCAGGGACAGCGCCCAGTCGGACAGGCGCGTAAGCAACGAACATCACCTCTTTCAGGATTCCGGGAGAACTCAACGGTCGTTAATGCAGCAGCATGCCGAGCGTGAGGACGTACACCGCCGCGTGGAATACCGCGACGGCGCCGAACAGCGTGAACGCAGGAGACAGCGCGCCCGCGAAATCCCCCGCCTTTTGCAGATCAAGCGCGGGCGCCGCGAGCGAGACCGCCCACAGGAAGAGTTTGACCGTCACGATCGACGCGAGGGCCGGCAGAAGCATAACGAGCGCCAGCAGAATCCCGAGCACGGCGACGCTGCCGCCCGCAAGCCGCAAACTGCCGAGCACGCCCGAAAGCGTATCGGACAGCGCCCCGCCCACCACGGGGACGGCGGAGCCGACAAGGATCCTTGCCGTTTTGACGGACAGCCCGTCCGCGGGGCCCGACACCGCGCCCTGCAGGCGGATGACCAGCGCGAACAGCCCGGCTGCCAGCCCCGCAAGGATCGTGAGCCCCTTGGTCAGTCCTGCCGCAAGGCGGCCGAGCGCCGCGTCCGGGGACACAGCCGCCGCCGTACAAAGCACCAGCAGGATCCCCGTCAGGGGCGTCAAGGCGTCCGAAAACACCGCGCCGACGGTCTCGGAGAACAGAAACAGTCCGTTTTCGGCAACGGCGGCCGTCAACGGTTTCCCGCCGAGCGCGGCTGCCGCGACGGGAACGGGCAGGAGCGAGAGCTCCAGCGTGCGAGTCACCGTGACGGCGGCTGCCGCGCTTTTTGCGGCGGAGAGCGCCGCTGCGGCAATGCAGAACACGGCAAGCAGCACGGCGCACTGCCCCGTGGTCTCCCGCAGGCGTTCGGGGCACAGCGGCAGCAGGATCCCCGTCAGCAGCAGGATCAGCCCGGCGGACAGAAAGGTCTCGCGGCTCTCCTGCCCCGCCGCGGCAAAGGCGTCCCGCACCAGCTCCGCCAGAGAAGCCGGTGAAAACGTGAGCAGGGACGTAAGGTCCCCGCCCTCCACACCGAGCCGGGACAGCAGCGCCTTCGACTGCGGGTCAAGCAGCTCGTAAGCCTCGGCATAGACCTCGTTCTCCGCGGAGAGCGAATCGCTTGCAGCGGCGGGGCAGGCGAACGCCGCGAACAGCAGCGCGAACAGCATCAGCGACAGGACGCGCGTTTTCATTCCGCGCCGATCAGGGAGACGAGCGCCCGCAGCAACGGGAGCGAGAGCGTGAGAAGGACGACGCGCCCCGCAAGCTCGATCCCTGTCGCCAGCGCGTTTGCGCCGAGCTCCCGCGCGCCCTCTGAAAGAAACCCCGCAAGGATTCCGATCCCGAGCATCCGCAGCAGCGGCGCGCACCAATCCCCGAGCCCAGCGCCGGCAGCCGTTTCGCCCGCGAAGGCCAGCAGTGCCTGCAGGGACGGCAGCACCGTCAGCACGCACAGGACCGTCAGGGCGATCTGCAGCACGCGGGTGAACGCCGGAGAGATCTCCCGCGTCAGGAGCAGCAGCACGAGCCCGACCCCGACGGCGGCAAACAGCGCGGTCACAGGTCGAACAGCGTCCGCAGGGACCGGAAGAGCTGCGACAGATACGGCAGCAGCAACAGCAGCGCCGCCAGCAGTCCCGACAGCGTAAGCAGGACGGAGTATTCGCTCTTTCCGGCGCGGGCAAGCACCTGATCCAGCACCGCGACCAGCAGCCCCACCGCGGCGATCCTGAAAATAACGTCAATGTTCATGCGACCCCTCTGTTTTCGGCATACTGCGAAAAAGCCCAACGTACGGACGCGGGCCATCCGGTCGACAACGTGCGACCGCAGCCGCTCCCAAATTCCGGGTCTTGACAGAAACCGCATTTTCGGTTATACTGTAGAGACGAAGGCTTTTCCGCTTTCAATACAGTTTATTGGCAGGGACCGTTCAATATGCAAAAGATTTCGGGCGCGCCCGAAAAAACCTTTGAGAAAACCCCGGCGTTCCGGCGGTATATGATCCTCAAGCGGATCCTGGACTTCATCACGGCGTCTGTGGCGACCGTGTTTGCCGCTATTCCCATGGGGATCATCGCGCTGGCTGTCCGGCTGGACTCCGGCGGGGAAGCGTTTTTTCGCCAGAAGCGGATCGGCAGGGATCTGAAGCCCTTTTACTGCCTCAAATTCCGGTCCATGCGCAAGGATGCGCCGAGCTACTGCGCCACCAAGGAGCTGCACGGCGCGGACGATTATATCACGCGCGTGGGCAGGATCCTGCGCAAGACCAGTCTGGACGAGCTGCCGCAGCTTTTTAACATCCTGAAAGGGGAAATGAGCTTCATCGGCCCGCGTCCCCTGATCCCGGAGGAGACCGCCGTACACGCGCTGCGGGAACAGTACGGCGTATATAACCTGCGCCCCGGCATTTCGGGTCTGGCGCAGATCAACGGCAGAGACTTAGTCCCGGATGAAGAAAAGGCTGCCATGGACCGGGAGTATCTTGATAAATTCTCCCTCAAGGAGGATATCAAAATCTTCTTCGGCACCATCCGCGGCGTCCTCACCAAGCGCGATATCCACGAGGGCAGCTTTGAAGAGGAATACCGAAAAGGCTGAAAAAAAACGGAGCGTCGCTCCGTTTTTTTGTTGTATTTTGCATTGTGAAAGAACGCGTGCCTTGCGCCGCAGACGCGCGATCCTCCGCCTTCACCGTCAAAAAAAAGACCCGCAGCGCGGATCTTTTATGCATGATTCTGTAATTTTATCCGGCGACGTTCAAATTCGGGCGGGCGATCATGAGCGTGACGACCTCCTTGATGGGCGCATACAGATAGGTGCCGGTGGCGGGGTCGAAGTGATAGACGCGCTCGGTGACGCGAGGCGTATCGAACATCAGGGCGCCCTCCGTGCAGAGGAACGTGCCGTCCTCATACACCTTGGTGATCTGGGCGGTATGGTCGATGGTGGGCAGTCCGTTGACGAAGGTGGAGGTCTTGTTGCTCATGAACACCACGTCGCCGACCTTGGGATAATAGCTGTTGGCGTTATAGGAGCGCGTGTAGGCGACGTCCGCCACAATATCGTCGTAATACGTACGGAACGTAAAGGTTTCGGCATATTCCGGGTGGCAGAGATAGTAGTCCGCCAGCAGGCTCGGCACGTAGGTCTCGATCAGCTTCAGGCTGATCAGTGCGCTCGGAACGACGATGTTCACGCCCTTCTGGATCGCCAGCTTCACCTTGACGGGATCGTGGAAGCGCGGCGCAATCTTGTCCATCTGTGCTTCGCTGTAGCCCATGGAGTTCAGCACGGGACGGAACACGTCCTTGACCGTATAGTAGCAGCACCAGTCGGTCGAGGCGCGGTAAGCGGCGCCGACGATGGAGTCGCCGCCCCAGGCGGCAGCCATCTGGATCGCGGAATATCCGTCGAAGCGATGTGAATGATTATACAGCAGATCATTAAAAACGCGCGTCTTCTGGTCCGGCGTTTCATGCGGATCCACCGGCGTGGGATAGGGTCCCTCCGGCTCAACCGGGATCGGCGGCGCGGGCGGCTCCCCGTCCGCGGGCAGACCGACGGCAAGGCGCAGAATGATACGCGCATCGGCGGCGGTGATTTCCAGATCCTCGTCCATATCCAGCAGGTCAAGCAAGTCCTCCGTCAGCGTCTCAAGCCCCACGGCGATGCGCAGCGCGGTGCGCGCGTCGCCCGCGGTGATGTGACCGTCTTTATCCGCGTCGCCCTTTTCGGCGGCAAGCGCGGGCGTAAAGAACGCGGCCAGCATCAGGAGCGAGAGCAGCACGCTGATCCATTTTTTCAGTTTCATCTCTTACATCCCCCAATTTTGAGATTTTTGTTTTGAATATTATACAATAGATATCACAAAGAATCAATAGATAATTTGTTAACTGCCCGATTTTTCCTGTTTTTTCATACAATACGGATACGCCCCGTCCGGGAAAACCGAACGGGACGCTGTTTTTCCGCGGGAAGCGGACCGGAAACGAAGCGATTTCCGGACGCGTTTATTTCAGCTCTTCCAGCCCGACCGCGGCGCGCAGGATACTTCTGGCGTCGGAGGCGGTGAGCTTTTCGTCCCTGTCCACGTCGGCGGCAAGGAATTCGGCGGAACCGGCCGCGTAATCCTCCAGACCGACGGCGGCGCGCAGCGCGAGACGCGCGTCGGACGCGGTGATCTTGCCGTCCTTGTCCACGTCGCCGAGCAGATAGGCGGGCGTGGGGATCACGTCGTTGGTCTTCGCCACGAACACAAGGCTTCTCGCGCCCTCGCCCTTGGAGTTGACGGCGGAGACGGTGATCTCATAGGTCGTTTCGGCGGTCAGCCCGGTCAGGGTATAAGCGGTCGTCGTCACGCCGTCGGCCTTCTTTTCGCCGTTGACGTAAACGTTATAAGTCAACGCGCCGTCCACGGGATCCCACGACAGCGAGATGGACTCGGCGGTGGCGTCCCCGGCCTTCAGGTTCTCGGGGCGTACGGGCAGCGCCTTGTCGGTGGGCGTCCACTTGGCGTAGAGCGTGGTATCCGCGTTCACGAAATCAGCCGCAAAGTCCCATTTCGCCGTGCAGGCGGCGTCCTTGTACCAGCCCCCGAACAGATAGCCGAGCGCCACGGGTGCGACGGGCTCGATCACGTAGCCGCCCTCGGAGGACAGGATCTGCCCCTCGGTGGGCGCGGCGAACACGTCGTCGTCGTTGTTATCAAAGGTGATGCGGATCGGCTGATAGGTCTCCTTTTTGCCGCCGTAGCTGTCGAAGCCCGTTTTGCCGTTGACGTAATAGACCGTCAGGTTTTCAGCGTCCTTTTCGTAAGCGCGCTCCCCGACCGTCAGCGGATAATTGCCGACGAAATAGATCTTTTCAAGGCTGGAATCAAAACCGAGACCGCCCTTGCCGACAGAAGAGACCTTTGAGGGGATCACGAGAGACTTCACTTTCGTACCGGCAAAGCAATCCTCCCCAATGGAGATCAGACCGCTGCCGAGTGTGACGGATTCCAAAGCCCCGCAGCCCTCAAAGAAGCCCAAATAATCCTCGCTGAACCCGTAATTCGGATTCCTCGCATAGCGATAATCCGACGGCATGGACGTTGCGCCCGTGCCGATCACGACCTTCGAGAGGGCGGCGTCCATATAGAACATCGCGCCGCCGAGCGTCGTCACGTTGGAGGGGATATAACAGGACGTCAGCGCGGTGCAGCGCTGGAAAGCGCCCCTTCCGATCGTGGTAACACCCTTGCCGATCGTGACCTGTTTCATTGCGCTGTCATTGGTAAAGCAATACTCGCCGATGCCAGTTACCCCGTTGCCGATCGTAAGCGTTTCCATGGATTTTGCGTTATAGAACGCGCCGCCGTCAAGCGTGACGACGTTATCGGGGATCACCACCAAAGAAGCCCATATAGTCCTCGCTGGAGCCCCAGTTGGCATTGCGCGCATAAGCGTATTCCGTTCCGAGAGCCGCCGCGCCGTTGCCGGTATCCACAGATTTCAGCGCCGTACAGCAATAGAACATCGCGCCGGAGGCATTGGTCAGAGAGGCGGGCAGGGTCACCTTCTCAAGAGCCGTACAGCCGGAGAACGCAAATGCGCCTGCGGACTCGATCCTGCGGTTCCAGTTGATCGTTTTCAGCGAGACGTCATAGCGGAAGCAATGGTCGCCGATCGACTTGACTGCGTCGCCGAACGTTAGGGTCTCAAGCGCGTCGCAGTGGGAAAACGCGGATGCACCGATCGTTGCGACGCTGTTTCCGATACGAACCTCACGCATCATTTTATTATTGGAAAACGCGCCGTTATCAATGGTTTCCACGCTGTTCGGGATCGTAAGCGCAGGCAGCGCGCAGCCTGCAAAACAGTCGTAGCCGATCTTTTTCAGCCCGGATCCGAATTTCACTTCGGCAAGGCTTTGGCAGCACTCGAAACAACCGACATAATCCTCACTTGCACCGGCGTTGTCGTTTCTTGCGTAACGGTATTCCGTGGGCAGCTCCTGGATCAGGTCGGGGATCGTAATGCTTTCAAGCGAAATATCGTCAAAGAAGCAGGCGTTGCCGATGCTTTCCACCTTTTCCGGGATCGAGAAACGAAGCAGCGACGTATCGTTCGCAAAGCAGTATTTCCCAATCGTTTTCAGAACGGACCCTTTCTGGAAGGTCACGGATTTCAGCCCCGCGCAGCTGCGGAAGGCTTCTTCCCCGATCGTTTCCACGGACGCCGAAATCAGCACGGCCTGCAGACCGGAGCAGTTTTTAAAGGCGCGCTCATAGATCTCGCGCACGCCGGCGTTGACCGTAACGGTCTGGATCGCAGAGTTGTTTGCGAACGCTTCCCACATAATCACCGTCACAGGCTTGCCGCCGAACGAGGTCGGCGTGGCGATCGTGGGGGCGGTGCCGGTGTAGCGGTAAAGGAAGGCCTCGTTGCCGAGCACAACGTATTTGTAGTCGCCTTCGACGTAGACCTCCTGATCGCGGTACCGTTCGCCGTGATACTCATAGGTCACCGTTTCCGCACGGACCGCATGGACCGTGAGCGGGACCAGCAGCAGGAAAAGGAACATGGACAGCCCCCAAAGGAGCCATTTTTTGCCTGATTTCATGGGGATACCTCCGTTCATTTTATAATGTATACCGGTTTCTATCTTAACAAATCCGATACGGTTTGTCAATCCTGCAGGAAGACAAAAAAGCCCCGGAAGCGAATCGTCCCCCGCCGCTTTATATCCCAATCGGATTTTTTCAAAAACGTCGAGCCTCCGCAGGGACGTGAGGGCGCAAAGCGTCAAAAACGTCAAAAAATCGCATTTTTCCGCTTGACAAATCAAAGCCGCCGGATTATACTTGAAACGATATTGTTTTCTGCAAGGGTACAGTCAGTTTTTGGGAACGCGTTCAGAGAGGAGCCGGTCGGTGCAAGGCTCCGGCGCGAACGGAAAGGCGCCGCTGTACGGCAGCCGGGCGAGGAGTCCGGCGTGGTTCCCGCGTTAAGGGAAATCGAGTGATGCCCACGCATAATCCGGGTGGTACCGCGGTCAGCCGATCGTCCCGGGGTTACGCATGGACTTTTTTTATTTTCACGCGGCCCCCGCCCTCCGATCCCTGACCCCTGATCCCTATTTTACAAATAAACATCTGAATATAAAGGAGACAACAACCCTATGGAATGGCAATCCCTGAACACCATCCGCGAGAAATACCTCGCATTCTTCGAGACGAAGGACCATCTGCGTCTGCCGTCCTTTTCCCTCGTGCCGCAGGGCGATAAAAGCCTGCTGCTGATCAACGCCGGTATGGCGCCGATGAAGAAATACTTTACCGGCGAAGTCACCCCGCCCAGAAAGCGCGTGACCACCTGCCAGAAGTGCATCCGCACGCCCGACATCGAGCGCGTGGGCCACACCGCCCGCCACGGCACCTTCTTTGAGATGCTGGGCAACTTCAGCTTCGGCGACTACTTCAAGGAGGAAGCCACCACCTGGGCGTGGGAATTCTGCACCAAGGTGATGGAGATGCCCGTGGACAAGCTTTACGTGTCCGTTTTCGAAGACGACGACGAAGCCTACGACATCTGGACCCAGCGCCGCGGCGTCGCGCCCGACCACATGGTGCGCCTCGGCAGAGAGGACAATTTCTGGGAGCACGGCTCCGGTCCCTGCGGTCCCTGCAGCGAGATCTATTTCGACCGCGGACCCGAAAAGGGCTGCGGCAAGCCCACCTGCAAGGTCGGCTGCGACTGCGACCGCTACGTGGAATTCTGGAACCTTGTGTTCACGCAGTTCGAGAACGACGGCAACGGCAACTACTCCCGCCTGTCCCATCCCAATATCGACACCGGCATGGGTCTTGAGCGCCTTGCCTGCATCATGCAGGGCGTGGACAACCTGTTCGAGGTCGATACCATTCAGAATATCATGAAGCACATCTCCGAGATCGCGGGCGTGAAGTACCACGAGAGCGAGAAGACGGACGTCTCCCTGCGCGTGATCACCGACCACATCCGCTCCACCGTGATGATGATCTCGGACGGCGTGCTGCCCTCGAACGAGGGCCGCGGCTACGTGCTGCGCCGTCTGCTGCGCCGCGCCGCGCGTCACGGACGCCTGCTCGGCATCAAGGATACCTTCCTGTATCAGGTCGCCGAGACCGTGATCAGGGAAAGCGGCTCCGCCTACCCCGCCCTGTATGAGAAGCACGACTTCATCATCAAGATCATCACGAACGAGGAGGAGAACTTCGCCCGCACCATCGATCAGGGGCTGAGCCTGCTCGAAAACATGATCGGCGAGTCCGACGGCAAGACCCTGTCCGGCGACGCCGCCTTCAAGCTGTCCGATACCTTCGGCTTCCCGATCGACCTGACCAAGGAGATCCTCGAGGAGCGCAATATGACGGTCGACCTTGACCGCTTCAACGCCCTTGTGCTGAACCAGAAGCAGACCGCGCGCGCCGCCAGAAAGGCGGAGGATACCGACGCGTGGAAGAGCGCGGGCTTTGCGATCAGCGATATCGGCGAGACCGTTTTCACGGGCTATGAGACCCTTGCGTCCGACGCGACGGTGCTGGATATCCTGAACGCGGACGGCGAGCTGTGCGAGGGCGTGGGCGAAGGCGAAAAGGCCATCCTTGCGCTGGACCGTACGCCCTTCTATCCGGGCGGCGGCGGACAGATCGCCGACACCGGCGTGATCGAGGGCGCGGACTTTACCTTCAAGGTCGAAGAGACCCTCAAGACCCCCAAGAACGTCTATCTGCATAAGGGCACGGTCCTGAACGGCGCGCTGACAAAGGGCGCGAAGGTCATGGCGAAGGTGGACGAGGCCCGCCGCAAGGCGATCATGCGCAACCACACCGGCGCCCACCTGCTGCAGGCGGCGCTGCGCCGGGCCCTCGGCACCCACGTGGAGCAGGCCGGTCAGCTTGTGAGCGATACCGCCTGCCGGTTCGACTTTACCCACTTCTCTCCCCTCACGACCGAGGAGATCAAGCGCGTGGAGCGGTGCGTGAACGAAGTGATCCTGTCCGCGATCCCGGTCGAGACCGTGGAGACCACGATCGACGAAGCGAAAAAGAAGGGCGCAATGGCGCTGTTCGGTGAAAAATACGGCGATACCGTGCGCATGGTCAGCGTCGGGGACTTTTCCATTGAGCTGTGCGGCGGCACGCACGTGAAGAATACCGGCGAGATCGGTCTGTTCCGGATCCTCAGCGAAGGCAGCGTCGCCTCCGGCGTGCGCCGAATCGAGGCCGTGACCGGACTCGGCGCGCTGGATTACCTTGCCGCCACCGCCGAAGCCCTGCAGAAGGCGGCGGCCGTGCTGAAGTGCGGCGACCCGCTGCGCGTGGCGGACCGCGTGGGCGCGCTGCAGACGGAGCTGAAGGAGACACAGAAGGAGCTGGCGAAGGCCAAGAGCGAGCTGACCGCCATGAGCGCGGACAAGGTCCTGCAGCACGTCGGCGAAGTCAACGGCGTGAGCATTCTCACCGCGAACCTCGGCGAAGCGGACGCGAACGCGCTGCGCAGCTTCCTGGATTCCGTGAAGGCGGATGCTGCCGTGATCGTGGCGGCGGGCGTCAACAACGAAAAGGGCACCTGCGCCTTTGCCTGCGCGGCGGGCAAAACGGCTGTTTCCAAGGGCGCGCACGCGGGCAACGTGGTCCGCGCGGTGGCGCAGATCGCCGGCGGCAACGGCGGCGGCAAGCCCGATTCCGCCATGGCAGGCGGCAAGGACGTGACCAAGGTCGACGAAGCCCTTGCTGCGGTCCTGCCCACGGTTCAGGGTATGATCAAATAATCATATATCATCATTCTTTTCAGGAGGAACTTATGGACTGTTTATTCTGCGCGATCGCGAACGGCGAGATCCCGTCCAAAAAGGTCTATGAGGACGATGAGATCCTCGCGTTCCACGACATCGATCCTCAAGCGCCCGTGCACGTGCTGATCATTCCGAAGCAGCACATCAAATGGGCGTGGGACATCACTCCCGAAAACTCCGCCGTGGTCGCCCACATCTTCGAGAAGATCCCGGAGATCGCAAAGAGCCTCGGCGTGACCGAGGAGGGCTTCCGCGTCGTCAACAACTGCGGCGACGCCGCCGGTCAAAGCGTGAAGCATCTGCATTATCACCTCATGGCAGGCAGAGCCTTCACCTGGCCCGCAGGCTGATCCCATATCCCCGCCCCGGTGAAAAGCCGGGGCATTTTCTTATACCGACGAAAGACAAACCGAAAAACACGGCGAACCGGTTAAACGGAAAAAACATCTTGCATTTCGCCGCTGCGATTGTTATAATGTGTATAAAGTTACTATTTTTCAGATCGGAGGACATACAAATGAAAAAGTGGATATCCGTTGTGTTGACCCTGATCATGACAGCGCTGCTGTTCGTACCGGCAAACGCTGCCCTGAGCAAAAAAGAGACCGCGCCGCTGCCCACGGTATACTTGATGGGGCAGGGGTTCACCCTTTACGCGGACAAGAACGACACCAAGTCCGAAAAGATCCACGAGATCAACGTGCCGGACGGCTACGTCGGCGACGTGGCGAAATCCCTGATCCGTCCCCTGCTGAAGGGGTTGACGGCGAACGACTGGGACGAGTGGCTCGATACCTTTGTGAACGCGGTGGAGCCGCTGTTTGCAAAGCAGGCGCTGGACGAAAACGGCGAGGCCTCCAACGGCAGCGGCGTGAACTTCTCCTCCGGGCGCGCCAACAAACGGCGTGCAGACGGGACCTACACGCTGAACGCCTACACGCCGAACTACGACTGGCGGCTGGACCCCTACGTCACAGCCGATCAGCTTCACGTCTATATCGGGCAGATCCTTGCCGCCACAGGTGAAACGAAAGTCAACCTGATCGGGCGCAGCATCGGCTCCTCGGTTCTGATGGCGTATCTGGAGCGGTACGGCGCGGACGAGCTGGAAAACATTGTGCTCTATTGCCCGAGCTTTTACGGAATGGAGGTCGTCAGCCGGGCGTTTTCGGGAAAGGTCGATATCGACCCGGACGCCGTGAACCGCTTTGTGAACTATTACGCAAGCACAGGACAGATGGACGATCTGACCGGCGGTCTTGACGCGGAGCTGATGCAGGTCGTGCTGGACGTGGTCTCGCTGTCTGTGACCCTGCACTCCCTCGATCTGCCCGCAAACGCGCTGGAACGGATCTATGAACAGATCTACGGCAGGCTGTACCCCAGACTTCTCGTCAAAATGTACGGCAGCATGCCCTCCTTCTGGAGCCTTGTGGGCGACGACGACTATGAGGAAGCAAAGGCGCTGATCTTCGGCGGACAGGAAGACGTTTACGCCGGGCTGATCGAAAAGATCGACCGTTTCCACTATCAGAACCTTGTCCGCTCCGAGGAGATCCTGCAGGGGCTGATCGACGAGGGCGCGAAGCTGCACATCGTGGCGAAATACGGCGTTCCCATGGTTCCCGTGATCACCAACGCCGACACGGACGGCGATATGCTGACTTCCGTCTGTTCCGCCACGCTCGGCGCGACCGCCGCCCCGATCACGGGCACGCTTTCCAAGGACTACCAGCAGGCGGCCGAGCAGAACGGCACTGCGAAATATCTGTCCCCTGACAAGCACATCGACGCCTCCACCGGGATTTTGCCGGATCATACCTGGTTCATCAAGAATCTCGCGCACCGCAGCATGCCCGAATGCGTGAACGACGTGTTCGGCGAGATCCTGAATGCGGACGGCTATTTCACGGTCTTTGATTCGGAAACGCTCCCACAGTATTTGGAATATGATCTGCAGAACGACGAGCTTTCCCCGCTGACGGAAGACGCCGCCGACATCGCGGATACCTGGAAGCCGGATTTCCTGCTGCGGCTCGTCAACGTCCTGCGCTATATCTTCCAGAAGATCGCCGATATTCTGAGGAACATCGACTTCTCAAGAGGACAGTAAGCGCCGCTTTCAGGAAGCGTACAGCGTTCAGCGCCGCCCGGCATCCGGATGATTCACACATCCCCTCTCCCGGCATATACTGCCGGTGAAAGGAGGTTGAATCTCATGTTCATGGGCAACAACAACTACTGGATCCTGTTCATCATCCTGATCCTGGTCCTCACCGACAGCGGCTGCAACAACGGCTGCGGCAACAACAACGGCTGCGGCTGCGGCTGCAACTGAGCATAGAAAAACCCGCCGGCGGCGCCGGCGGGCGTTTTTTATCGGTCACAGATCCCACAGGTTGAGGCCGGACCCTTCGTCCCGGAAGCGTTCCAGGCTGCCGTTCGCAGTTGTGACAGTCAGTTCGCAGGTGGCGGAGATCACGGCGCGGTTCAGGTGCCCGCCCACGACCCGCCCGGTGCTGTCGGCGGCGCTCATGTGCAGATGGGCGTAGTATTCCCCGTTCATGGTCGTGATATTGCCGACGAGCGCCACGATCTCATGCGCGCCGGTATAGGACAGCGGCTCGTAGACTCGCCTCTCCGTATCGTAAAC
This sequence comes from Oscillospiraceae bacterium, assembly GCA_902780565.1. Lineage (GTDB taxonomy): Bacteria > Bacillota > Clostridia > Oscillospirales > Acutalibacteraceae > RUG806. The sequence continues at coordinate 10,559 of CACZGD010000060.1, read as the reverse complement.
GCCGACGGTGAAATCATCCGTCGCGCCGATGCCGGACACCGCGCCGAGCTTGACCCCGGCAGACAGGCAGGCGGTCTTCAGCGCCTCCAGCAGCTCCTCGCCCCGGTCGATGCGCACAAACAGAAGATTGTCGATTCGTTGAAATTTCATAAAATACTCCTTTCCTTCTCAGCCGCCGAAGAAGCGCAGCAGGCGGTTGAGCAGCGTGATGATCGCGCGCAGCAGCTTCTGGAAGAACTCGCCGATGCGCTCCACGATATTGAATTCGGTTTTGGTCTCCTCCGGGTGCGTCTCGTCCCGGAAGGAGAGATAGAAGTCCGTAATGCTTCCGTCGGAGATCCCTGCGGTCAGGGCGTTGAAGGTGACGGAAGCATACCCCGTGTCATTTTTCAGCCACGCGGTCAGCTCCGCGTTTTCCAGATCCCCCGTCACGGGACGGCGTTCGCCGGACTCCGGGTCCGTCGCAAACACGGAAAAGCCGTCGAACTGCAGACGCTCCACCCGAAGCCTGTCGATCTCCCCATACACGGAGGCGAAGACCGAGATCGCGTCGAAGAAATCATAGGCGTCCTGCCGCACCAGCCCCGCATAGGTCAGCGTACCGTCCGCATAGGAGACGGTCACGTTATGCAGATCGGGCGAGGACAGAGAGAGGGGCGATTCGGAAAACACGTTGATCCACGTGCCGCAGCCGGGGAAGGGATCCGCCGCGCATCCGGTCGCCCCGAACAAAAACACGGAGGAAAGCGCCATGCAGTCGGTAAACGCCGCGTCGGAGATCCACACGGACGGCGCGCGCACGATCACGTCCGAAAGCGCGGAGAAATCCGCAAAGACATTGCCGCCGATCGACGGGATCCCGCCGGAGATCACCAGCGTGTGCGTCGTTCCGGCGTAATCGTCCCACGGATGATAGTCGTAGCGGTCCGTATCGGGCAGGGCTTCCTCCCCCGAGATCTCCAGCACGCCCGCGTTTTCGCGGATCGTCAGCGCGTGGTAGGTCTCCGCCGGGTAATCGGTCTGCACCGCGGCGATCAGGAAGGGCGTGTTGTCGCTTTCCACCGTCACGGCGTTCCAGTCGTCCACGGAGCCGGCAAACAGGATTCGCTCCAGCGCGGCGGAATTCCGGAAGGTGTTCGCGGTCACGGTGGTCACGGACCCGGGCAGGATCAGCGTTTTCAGCGCCGTGAGGTTATCAATGGGTCCGTATTCCAGCGTGTCGATGGGCGCCAGGATCTCCAGCTTTTCAAGGGCCGTGCAGTCCGTTATACACCCGCCCGGCAGCCGCGTGATCCCCGCCGGCAGCGTCAGGGACCGCAGCGCAGACATATAGGCAAAGCAATTGTCCCGCAGGGTCGTCACGGAATCCGGCATCACGAGCTCCTCGGTCGAGCCGTTGAAAATAAACGCCTGCTCCCCGATCGTCGTCAGCCCCTCCGGCAGGACGACGCGCTTCAGGTTTTTCTGATTCGCGAAGGCGCCGTAGCCGATCGCCGTCACGGTCTCCGGCACAGTCAGGCTATCGAGCGAGGTATATTGCGGGCAGTCGAGCAGCGTCGTCCGATCCTTATTATAAAGTACGCCGTTTTCCGCCGAGAACGCGGGGTTCGCTTCGTCCACCGTAATGGCGGCAAGTCTTGCGTTCATAAACACGCGCCGCGTGGAGATCGCAGTCAGACTCGCAGGGAAATGCAGCTCCGGCACGATGACGGCGGAGGCGTCGAGCGCATTGCCGCTGATGGAGGTCACGGGCGCGCCGCCGAGGGTCTCCGGGATCAGGATCGGGGCAGCCTCGGTGGGGCTGATCGCCGTGATCGCGGCCTCGCCGTTCGTCACGGTATAGGTATAGATCCCCTGCGTATCCGCAAACGCGAACACAGCGAACAGGATACTCAGCGCCAGCGCCGCGGCAAGGCTCAGGATCAGGCGCAGTTTTTTCATTTTCACTCGCTCCTTCTGTCTGGATTTGTTTCTATTTTATCACAGATTTTCCGGCAATGCAAGCCGCGGGCGGCCCTTCCGAAACCGTTTATTCCCGATTTTTGCCGTAAATTCCGATTTCGTTGCAAAGTGCGGAAAAAAATGATATTCTGATAAAAAAGCAAAATCAACGCTTGCAAATCGGGTTAGATATGTTACAATAACAAAGGTGCTGAACATGAGGATTGGAATTTGTGAAAACGACCGTCCCGTCGCGGAGGATATCGCCGCGCGGGTAGAAGCTTTTTTTACCGGGCACGGCTATGACTGCGAGCTCGGGATCTGGGAGACGGCGGCGGATTTCCCGGCGGAGACCCGCGCGTTTGACCTTGTGCTGCTGGACTGGCGTCTGCCGGACGGCACGGGCATGGAGGTCGCGGAGGCGCTGGGCCGCCTGCCTGACAAGCCCGTGGTGATCTTCATTTCCGCCTATGAGGAATACGTTTTCCAGAGCTTTCGGGTCGGCACCTTCCGCTACCTCGTCAAGCCCATTGAGGAGGAGGCGCTGCTGGAGGCGCTGAACAGCTTTCTTGCGTGGTACGAGCATAACGTGGTGATCGCGATCCCGACGAAGGACGGCGAGCTGCTGGCGCGGCTGGACGACGTGATCTATATCGAATCCGCGCAGAAGCACGCGATCGTCCGTCTCCGAAGGACCGACTATCTGCCGGAGACCAGCTACGAGGCGACGCGCTCGCTCGCGGAATATACCGACGAGATCCAAAGCCCCGCCTTTTTCCGGACCCATAAGCGCTATTACGTCAATATGCGGTATATCGTCTCCATCGAAAAAAACGTCGCCAACCTCGCGAACGGCGAACGGGTGGAGATCAGCCGCCGCCGTGCCGCCGACTTCAACGGCGCCTATAACCGCTACCTGCGGGCGCGGATCAACTGAGCATCCAGGGAGGGATCCCCGTGCAGGCTTTATCGTTCCTGCTGTATCTGCTGCGTGACGCCGTTTTCTGCGCCGCGCTTTTTGTGATGGCGCGGGACGTGCTGCTGCGGCCCGCAAAGCGGCGGCTTGTCGCGGGCGGGCTTGTTTTGCTGCTGCTTGCGGGGAACGCGGCGCTTGCCGCCCTGCAGCCGGGCGAGGACCCGGAACTCCTGCGCGCGGGGACGGACGCGCTCTCCTTCTGCCTGATCGTGACCGGCGCGCTGACGCAGCTCAGGCGCCCGTTCCGGGCGCTGCCGGGGGTTCTTGCCGCCGCCGTGCTCACAGACCTGACCGCTGACACGCTGTATTCCCTTTTCGCCTTCGCGGGGCAGGACAGCCTCTGGTTTGAATCCGCGGTCCTGCTCCTTCTGCTGGCGCTGCTGCTGGCGGGGCTGCTGATCCTGCGCCGCAGGGGGACCCCTTCCCTGCTGCCCGGGGCGTTTCGCACCGTGCCGAAATGGGTGTTCGCGGCGCTTGCGTTCTTTGCGTTTACCTGCTACTACCGGGAGATCGGCGAAAGCCTCGGCTGGTATCGGATCTTCTACCGCGTCGCCGTGATCGCGGTGATCGCGTGCCTTGTGCGCCTGTTTTACGGGCTGTTTGCCTACGCCGCCCGCCAGCAGGAGATCCTGACGCGGCTGGCGGACGCGGAGCGCTACGGCGAGACGCTGCGGCAGGGCGACGAGGAGCTCAGGCGCTTCCGTCACGATTATAAAAACAACCTGATCGTCATCCACGCGTTCCTGTCGCACGGCGACGCGGACGCGGCGGCAAAATACCTTGAAAGCGTCGGCGCGCCCGTTTTTGCGGGCGGCGCGGCGATCTCCACCGGGAATTTCACGGCGGACGCGCTGCTGAACGCAAAACGCGCTGCTGCGGCGCAAAAGGGCGTGGAGCTTCGCTTTCGCGGCGCGGTCCCCATGGCGGGGATCAAGGACGCGGACCTGTGCGTCGTGCTCTCGAACCTTGTGGATAACGCGGTGGAGGCGGTCGAGCGCCTTGCCGGACTCTCCCGGACAGGAGACGGCGGGGAGAACGATCCCGCCGGGACGCAGGACCCCGAAAAAGTCCCCGCCGAGGCGGAAGGACGAAGCCTCGGCGTTTCGGTCGACGCGAAGCAGGTGGAAAACTATCTGCTGCTCACCGTTGTGAATCCCCTGCCGCCGGACGCCGACGTGCGCGGCACCTCCAAGCCGGATAAAAAGAACCACGGCCTCGGGCTCGGCAACGTCCGCAAAACCCTCGGCAGGATCGGCGGCGCGCTCTCGCTGGAGCGCGAAAACGGCAGCTTCCTCGCCGTCGCCCGTATCCCGCTGGAACAATAACCCGCACATAAACAGATCGAAACGATCCTGAATTCCGATTTTCTCTCTTTCCATCCCGGGACGGGACGGCCGCAGCGCCGTCCCGTTCTTTTTTGCGCAGCCGGCGGGCGAGAGGATCGCGCCGCCGCGACGGACGGGGCGGGAACGGCCCGTCATAATCCCGTCTCCCCGCTCATATACTTCACCGACGACATTGAGAGGAGACTGACTATGCTCAAACTCGGCACAGACAGAGCCAGAGAGCTCGGGACGTATATCGTGGAGAACAAGGCGACGGTCCGCGCCGCCGCCAAAGCGTTCGGGATCTCGAAAAGCACGGTCCACACGGACGTGGCGGTGAAGCTGCGCGACGTGGATTTCGCTCTCTGGCAGGACGTGCGCGACGTGCTGGACGTCAACAAGGCGCAGCGCCATCTGCGCGGCGGTCAGGCGACGAAGGAAAAGTATTTACATAAAAGGAAATAAGAGGGTCGGCCGGGGGGCGCGGGGACGCGTGAGCCCCCTCGCACCCGCCGCATGGGATGCGGCTGTTCCCCACGCCAAAGTACGCTCTACTTGACAACCCCGCCGTTTTGCCTTATAATGTTCCCGAACGAGGGAGGGCGAAGCCATGCTTTTCAAGAAAAAGGACAAAAAGAAAAAACGCGCCCCGGAGCGCTTTGAGGAACTGAAGGTCAACGGCGAGGCCATCACGGCGATCAACTTTTCGATCCGCAAGACGGAGGACGGCGCAAGGCTCGACATCATCACGCCCGACGTGTGCGAGAAGCTCCATTTTGACGAGGTGCGCTTCGAGCTGAAAACCGGCAACCAGCTCCTGAAAATGGGCGGCGCGTTTCTGGAGGCGCGGGACGAAAAGCGCTTCAAGGTCTACAGCTTCACCCTGACCGACTACGAACGGTTTTACGTGTAAAGAGGACGTCAAATGCAGTATTCAACGTTGATTATCGGGCATATCTGCCGGGACAAAAACACGGACCATCTGGGCGTTACCGAATACCGGGCGGGCGGCGCGGCGCTGTATTCCTCCGCCGCGGCCTATGCCGTCGGGGGGAACGCGGCGGTCCTGACCAAAACCGCCCCGGCGGACGCGGATCTGCTGACAGAGTTTACCCTGCCTGCGGACCGTGTGATCAATCTCCCCTCCGGATCCACCACGCGCATGGAGAACACCTACTTCACCCCGGACCGGGAGAAGCGCAAAAGCGTGTGCGCTGCGCAGGGCGATCCCTTTACGCCGGACGAGCTGCCCGCCGGGCTTGAAGCCGCGATCTATCACCTTGCGGGGCTGGTTTACGGCGACTATGCAGACGGCATGATCCCCTTTCTGGCGCAGCGCGGCAGCGTGGCGGTGGACGTGCAGGGCTTTCTGCGCCACGTGGACAGAGAAAACGGGGGCGCGATGTATTTCGCCGACTGGGCGGATAAGGAAAAGCTGCTGCCCTGCATCCGCTATCTGAAAACGGACGCCGCCGAGGCCGAGATCCTGACCGGGACGACCGACCGCGCGGCGGCGGCACGGCAGCTGCACGCATGGGGCGCGGAGGAAGTGCTGATCACACACAACACCGAGGCGCTGCTGTACGCCGACGGTGAGGTGCTGACCTGTCCCCTGAAGCCGCGTTCCCTGATCGGACGAACGGGGCGCGGCGACACCACGTTCGCCGTTTACCTCAACGAACGCCTGACAAGACCCGCCGCCGACGCCCTGCGCTTTGCCGCGGCTGCGGTCTCGCTGAAAATGGAAACGCCCGGCCCCTTTACCGGGACGCGGGCGGACGTGGAAGAATACATCGACGCGTTTTATAAATAACCGGCACATGGAAAAAGCCCCGCGTTCAGGCGGGGCTTTGGTTTTGCGTATGGCTTACGGATTGGGCAGCGCGCCGTCCGCGTTGGAGATCGCTTCGTCGATCAGGTCGCCGAAATCCTTGATGCCGCCGGAGAACATGTTATCCATATCGCCGCCGAAGAGACCGAGGAAGAAGTTGATGATCTTCTCGATGATCTTGAACACAAAGGAATCCTTAAGCTGGGTGAAGTTGATCGGCACGACCATGGTGCCGTCGTTGGACACGATGTTGCGGGTGGTTTCTTCCTCGCCGCCGGGCAGGGTGACGATCTCATCCGTTGCGGGCTCCTCGGAGCCGGCGAACGCGGTGATGCCGAGAGCGGAAACCGCCATCAGCACGGCAAGAAAAACAGCTAATACTTTTTTCATTTGATTTTCCTCCATAGTATTTCTATTCGATAGCATTATAAATCAAATCAAAAACAAAATCAACGGTTTTCCCGAAAAATGAATTTTTTGTGAATCCTGCACACTTCGATTATCCCTGTTTTAGGCACTTTGTC
>CACZGD010000060.1:0-3929 GCA_902780565.1 Oscillospiraceae bacterium | reverse complement strand
CGCGGAAAACTTTGACCCGTTTGTGAATTCCCGCGTTTACGCCTTGACGGCGGCGGTATTTTATACTAAAATATAGGGTGAGTTTTTATGAGACGACAAAGAAAAGGAGGCGCCGTCATGCCGCTGCTCAGCTTCCCCGTCCGGGTCGTTGCCGGGCGGGAGATCCCGTCCGCCGCCGTGCGGGCGCTGGAATCGGCGCTGCGAAGGCGCGCGCCAAAAGGGGATGCGGCCCCCGCTCCCGGCAGCGAGCTCCTGCTCGCGTTCGACCCCGCCCTGCGGGGACAGGACGCCTATACCGTGACGCGTACTGACACGGGGCTCCGCCTTTCGGCAGGCAGACCGCGCGGCTTTTTCTACGCCGTGGGGCGCGTGCTGCGCGAAGCGGACAGTACGGACGAGGGGCTGACCTTCCCGGACGAAGCCTACGGTACCTTCGCGCCCGCAAAGCTCATCCGCGGGCACCAGATCGGCTGCCGTCCGCTGTCCAACACCTATGACAAATGGGACGTGCAGACGTTTACGGCCTACCTGACCGAATTAATGCTGTTCGGGATCAACACCGTGGAGCTGATCCCCCTCGGCGAACAGAACGAGCTGATGGCGCATTCCGCCGTGGAAACGGCCTGTCTTTGGAGCCGCGCCGCGCAGGAGCTGGACCTGGAGGTCTCGGTCTGGATCCCGAACGGGGACGGGGCCGAAGAGACCGAGCTTGCCGAACGCGAGGACCTGTTTGCCCGCCTGCCGCGGCTGGACGCGGTGTTCATTCCGGGCGCGGACCCCGGAGACCTGCCCGCGGGGGACATGATCGTCCGCGCCGTCAAGATCGGCGCGCTTGCAAGACGATACCACCCTGCCGTTCAGCTTTGGGTCTCGGCGCAGGCGCCGCATGACGACAAGCATTGGGGCGAGGAATTCCTGACCGCTGTCCACCGTGAAAAAGAGCATTTTGCCGGGGTCATTCAGGGACCGAACCGCGCCTTTGACCTGCCGGAGCTCCGGCGGCGGCTGGACGCTTCCCTCCCCATCCGTTATTATCCCGATATCTGCCACACGGTCCGGTGCGAATACCCGCTGCGGGACGTGTGGTACGGGTATCTCAACGGGCTCGGACGCGAATCCGTCTGTCCCCGGCCCGTGGATTATAAAGCGCTGCACACGGCGGTTTCGCCGTACACGGTCGGCAGCGTGACCTATTCGGACGGCGTGAACGACGACGTGAACAAAGCGGTCTTCGCCGCGCTGGAGTGGGACCCGACGCTGACGCCCGAAGCGATCGCGGTGGAATACGCCCGCTGCTATATCCCCGAAGCCGCGCCCGAACGCATTGCCGCCGGGATCCTGAGTCTGGAGCGCGCGTATCACCGGAGCCCCGCCGACCCGAAAAACGACTTTGCCCTCTACGCCCTGTCCGACGGCGGGGACGGCAACTGGCGGCTGAACAGCCTGCGCTTTCTGGCGCTGTGCCAGAAGCACCTAAGGGAGACCTGGCTGCGCGAGACGGCCGCGTGCGCGGCGTATGCCGGCGGTCCCCTGACAAAGGGTCCCGCAGGCGAGACCCGGCAGGCGCTGGACGCGCTGGCGGGAACGCTGTATGAGCAGATCGGCATGCAGCTCGACGTGGGGCGCTATCACGCCTACGGGGTCGAGCGCGGCGCGACGCTGGAAACGATCGACCTGCCCGTCACCGACCTCCAACGCTTATCCTTTGTCTATCATACGGCGCTTTCCCGCGGGGAGGACCCTGCCGCGGCGCTTTCCCGCGAGCGTACGGCGAACACGCAGCCGGAAAATGGGCGGTTCGTGAGCCTGTCCCTGCACGGCGTGGCGGCGCTCGGCGAGGAGCAGCCCGGGGACTATTACCTGAACGTGCTGGGCGACCGCCCCGGGATCAACAACGGCAGCCTGCCCATGCGCCTTGCCTGCGCCTTTGACCACTATACGCTGGATCTGTGCTTCCGGGAGCTTGCGACAGGCGACTATACGCTCACGCTCACGGTCTACCGGCTGCCGGCGCACTTTTTCGGGAACCATACCGTAGCTTGCGGGACGAAAGACGCCGGGCGCTTCACGCTCTGCGAGGCGGACCCCTATCTGCCGCCGGACTTTTGTCGGCTCCGGCTGCACGTCCCGGCAACAATGATCGAGGACGGCGCGCTGCGCCTGCACATCGAGGAGCCCGAAACCGGCTTCCAGACCGCCGCGCTCCGCTTGGAGCGGATCGAATGACATTTTTTCGTTTGCGCGGTTTTTACAAAACGACTGCTATCAGGGAGGAACGACTATGAAGAACCCGATCGACGCGATCAAAACCAAGGCGCTGCGCTTCGCCGAGGAAAAGGACCTGAAACAAAAGCTGATCGACAAGGGAGATACGGCGGTACAGACGGTGCTTTCCGCCATTGCGGGCAGAGTCTCGGACAAAACCGTGCCGTTTCTGAACCGCTACGACAACGCCGACTTTCTGGAGGGCAGCGGCTATTTCCTCTCCGCCCCGAAGGAAGGGGCGAGATGGCGCGTGGGCTTTGCGAAGGCCTCCGTCCTGCCCGAGACGGTCGCGGGGGACCTGTATATCGCGGGGTACCTCGCCTTTCCGCCGAACAAGGCGAACGGCAGGCTCAACGACCAGCTCGTGCGCGCCATTGCGCTGGACGACGGCAGCGGGCGGGGATTGCACGTGTTCGCGGTCATCGACTGCGTGGGCATCTCGAATCACGATATCCGCCGCATCCGGGAGCGCCTCAGACCCCTCATCCGGGAGAAGAACATTCTGTCCGTGAACGTCAGCGCCACCCACTGCCACTCGGGCGTGGACACGCAGGGCGTCTGGGGCGACCTGATCGAGGCGCTGAAAAAGAATCCCAAGGCGGTCAAGAATAAAAAGACACTCGATAACGCGGTCTCCGGCAAGAACCCGGATATGATGGCTTTCCTGATCGAGACCGCCGCCGAAACGATCATGCAGGCGGTGGCGGATATGCGGCCCGGCGAGCTCGCCTACGCCCTGTTGCCAGCGGGGGATTTCATCCGCGATAAGCGCCCGCCCTACGTGCTGGACGACGTGATGACCGTGCTGCGCTTTACGCCGGACGACAAGGCCGCGAAGCCCTTCCTCGGCGTGATCCTCGGGGCGCACCCGACCAACTACGGCGGCAGCCAGAAGCAGATCAGCGCCGACTTCCCCTATTACGTCTGCGACGAGCTGGAGGGCAGCGGTTACAACGCCGCCTATTTCCAGAGCGACGAGCTGGCGGTCGCCACGGACCGCGGCAAGTCCACCACCGAGAACGCCACGCGGCATCAGGGGATCGAACAGTACGGCCGCGCCATCGGCAAATACGTGCTGGCGGCGGAGGACGGGGCGTTCCAAACGATCGTCCCGCTGCTCAACGTCCGGCTTATCGAGACCTTCGTGCCGGTGGACAACAGCCTGATGACCCTGCTCGGCAAGCTGAAGCTGGTTTCCAACAATATCGTGCGCGTCACGACCTCCAACGCCAAAAAGCCCAAGAAGGACGAGTGGGACTATTACTTCGCCACCGAGGTCGGCTATGCGGAGCTCGGCGCGGACCTGAAGCTCGCCCTGATCCCCGGGGAGCTCGCGCCCGAGATCCTGCTCGGCGGGACCTATTCGGCGGAGGAGAGCTACACCGGAAAGAGCTGGGATATCCCGCCGCTCAAGGACGCGGTGCGGGGCCGCCTTTCCGTGATCGGGCTTTGCAACGACGCGATCGCCTATATCATCCCGGACAACGACTTCGGCTCCGTCTTCGCGCCCCTGCATTATGAGGAATCCGTCTCGGCGGGCGGGCGCACCGGCAGCAATATTGCGCACGCGTTCCTGCGCTGCGTGGAGGACGCGGAAAAGAGCCGCGTCTGAGCCGCGCACAGCGCGGCGGGGACACGGGTGCGCGGGACTTTGTTTCACGTAT
>CACZGD010000059.1 GCA_902780565.1 Oscillospiraceae bacterium | reverse complement strand
TGGGACCTCCTTTTCCCAGACTAAAGTCTACCACTTTTTTCTTCCCACACTAACGTCCACGGTTATTTCCACTGTGGAACTTACTTTGGGAATTTACTTCAACAAAAATCATCGTTTTCGCAAAAAATAATGCTTGACAAACGGACCCGTATGCGGTATACTTTGTATACCTCTTTTTGCAGGGTTCTTTTTTTGTGCCCTGATTTGCGCGCAAATCATCTGCGCCGGAAAAATGAGGGAGGCTACATGAAAAAATGGAGGTGCCGTTATGAGAGTCAAAATCACTCTTGCCTGCACGGAGTGCAAGCAGCGCAACTACAACACGATGAAGAACAAAAAGAACACACCCGACAGACTTGAGATGAACAAGTACTGCAGATTCTGCAGAAAGCATACGCTCCACAGAGAATCCAAGTAAGGCGCGTAACGCTTCTGACGAAAGGAAGGAAACTTATGGCAGATACCGAAAAAAAGGTCCAGACCGCTGCTGAAAAAGAAGCGGCCAAAGCGGCCGAAAAGGCAAAAAAGGAACGCATCAAAGCTTCCAAGCCGAAAAAAGAGGGCAGTGCCGCTTCCCGCGCAGGAAAATCCATCAAGAAGTTCTGGAAGGATTTCACCGGAACCATCAAAAAGGTCGTCTGGCCCGGCCCCAAGCAGGTCGTCAAGTCCTCGCTTGTCGTGCTCGTGTCCGTGATCGTCGTCGGTCTTGTGATCTTCGGCTTTGACTCCGGTCTGAAGGCGCTGTTCAACAAAACCGTCGAGGTCGTTGAAGAGGCTGCCGCCAACAAAGGCGAGACCGAGGCTGTGACGGATGAGGCGACCGAGCCCGCGTCCGGAACGGGAACCGAAACCGAATCCGAAGCGGAATCCACGTCTGAGGCGGAATCCGAAAGCGAAGCGGAATCCACGTCCGAGACGGAATCCACCTCTGAGGAGGAATCCACGTCCGAGGCGGAATCCGAAAACGAAGCGGAGTCCACGTCCGAAAACACCGAGGCGTAAGCCGCGCAATCTGAGCATTGGGAAGGACACACAGATATGATTGAAGATTATAAATGGTACGTTGTCCACACGTATTCCGGTTACGAGAACAAGGTTGCGGATAACATTCGCAAGGTCGTCGAGAACCGTGGGCTGCATGACCAGATCGTAGACGTGCGCGTCCCGACCGAGACGGTCGTTGAGATCAAGGACGAAAAGCGCCGCGAGATCGAGCGCAAGATTTTCCCGGGCTACGTGCTCGTGAAGCTTGCGATCTCCTATAACGAAAAGGCGCAGGAAAACAGAATGACGGACGAGATCTGGTATATCATCCGCAACACCCGCGGTGTGACCGGGTTCGTCGGTCCCGACGGCAGACCCGTCCCTCTCACGGAGGAAGAGGTCTATAAGCTCGGCGTGGAAAAGAGAAGCGTCAGCGTGAATTACGAGGTCGGCGATCTCGTCACCATCATTCACGGCTCGTTCGACGGCTTCTCCGGGATCGTTGACAAGATCGACGTGGAAAACGATACCGTGCGCGTCATCATTTCCATGATGGGCAGAGATACGCCCCTTGAGCTTGGGCTCGATCAGGTCGAGTCCGCAGTCGATTGATTTTTTGGTAATGTGACCGCTTGCGGTCTGTTATGCCGGGTCTCCCGGCGTGGGAGGGGACAAATCTCATCTATCCCCGCCACTACCACATTTTTTTGGAGGTGCAGTTATGGCACAGAAAGTTACTGGCTTTATCAAGCTTCAGATCCCCGCAGGAAAGGCAACGCCCTCTCCCCCCGTCGGCCCCGCTCTGGGTCAGCACGGCGTGAACATCATGGCGTTCACGAAGGAATTCAATGAGCGCACGAAGAAGGACATGGGTCTTGTGATCCCGGTCGTCATCACCGTTTATTCCGACCGTTCCTTTACCTTCGTCACCAAGACGCCCCCCGCGGCCGTCCTCATCAAGAAGGCCTGCGGCATCGAGACCGCTTCCGGCGTCCCGAACAAGAACAAGGTCGCCTCTATCACCAAGGAGCAGGTCAGAGCGATCGCTGAGCAGAAGATGCCCGACCTCAACGCCGGCAGCGTCGAAGCCGCGATGAGCATGATCGCCGGTACCGCCCGTTCCATGGGCGTCACCGTTGTAGACTGAGCGGGAGGTAACAGAAGATGAAACACGGTAAGAAATATGTAGACAGCGCCAAGCTCGTGGACCGTTCCAAGCTCTACGAGTCCACCGACGCGCTGGATCTGGTCGTTAAGACCGCAAAGGCCAAGTTCGACGAGACCGTCGAAGTCCACGTCCGTCTGGGCGTTGACTCCCGTCACGCGGACCAGCAGGTCAGAGGCGCCGTCGTCCTGCCGAACGGCACCGGTAAAAAGGTCAGAGTCGCCGTTTTCGCCAAGGGCGCGGAAGCGGAAGCCGCAACCGCCGCGGGCGCTGAGATCGTCGGCGCTGAGGATCTTGTCGCCAAGATCCAGGGCGAAGGCTTCCTTGATTTCGACGTGGCGATCGCCGCTCCCAACATGATGGGTCTGGTCGGCCGTCTCGGTAAGATCCTTGGTCCCAGAGGTCTGATGCCCTCCCCCAAGGCCGGCACCGTGACGCCCGACGTCGCCAAGGCTGTGAACGACGCCAAGGCCGGTAAGATCGAGTACCGTCTTGATAAGACCAACATCATCCACTGCCCCATCGGCAAGGCTTCCTTCGGCGCTGACAAGCTCTATGAGAACTATGCCACGCTCCTTGACGCCATCATCAAGGCCAAGCCCGCCGCTGCCAAGGGTCAGTATATCCGTTCCTGCACCGTCGCCTCCACCATGGGCGTCGGCGTCAAGATCAACCCCAACAAGGTCCTGAAGACCGCTGAATAATTTCGGTTTCGCCGAAAAAAATACTTGACAAGACGCCGGTCTTGTGATAGTATAACAAAGTGCTGTTCTAAAGACAGCAGGTGCAAACGCGTAAGGACTCTGTCCGCCTGCCGAGGAATGGAGCTGAGATCCTTGTGGTTTTATGCCCTCTTCCTTTGGCGAAGAGGGTTTTTCGTTTGCCCGAAAACAGTCGTAGATAAGGCAGGTGAAACAATTTGCCAAGCGCAAAGGTATTAGAAGAAAAGAAGGTCAAGGTCGCCGCTCTGAAGGAGAGAATCGACGCGGCTGTCGCCGGTGTGGTCGTGGACTACAAGGGCATCACCGTGGAGGACGATACCAAGCTTCGTAAGGAGCTCAGAGAAGCGGGCGTGCACTACGAGGTCGCCAAGAACACCCTGATCCGTCTCGCGATCGACGGCACCGCTCTCGCCGAGATGGACGATCAGCTTAACGGCACCACCGCCCTTGCGACCAGCGCCGAGGACTATGTGGCAGCCGCCCGTATCCTCAGCAAGTTCGCCGAGAAGCACGATAACTTCAAGCTGAAGATCGGCTTCATGGACGGCGCCGTCATCGGGCTCGACAAGCTCGACGAGCTGGCCAAGCTTCCGTCCAAGGAAGAACTGCTCACCAAGGTTGCGTACGTATTCGCAGCACCCATGTCTTCGTTCGCGAGAGCCATTCAGGCGATCATCGACAAGCAGAACGAAGGAAACGAGGCTCCCGCAGAGGAAGCTGCAGCCGAATAAACCGGCATTATCAAAAATTACTAATTGGAGGAAATTATAATGGCATCCGAAAAGATCGTTGCAATTGTTGATGAAGTTGCTGCTCTCTCCGTTCTGGAGCTTGCAGAGCTTGTGAAAGAAGTCGAAGAGAGATTCGGCGTCAGCGCTGCTGCTGCCGTCGTCGCTGCCGGCCCCGCTGCCGCTGCCGCTCCCGTCGAAGAGAAGACCGAGTTTGACGTCGTCCTGACCGGCTTTGACGCCGCCGCCAAGATCAAGGTCATCAAGGTCGTCCGTGAGATCACCGGCCAGGGCCTTGCTGAGGCGAAGGCGACTGTCGAAGGTGCTCCCAAGACCCTCAAGGAAGCCCTTGGCAAGGAAGAGGCTGAAGAGCTCAAGAAGAAGATCGAAGAGGCCGGCGGTAAGGTCGAACTCAAGTAAGATCGGATATTACAAAAAAACCGACCGTCGAAAGACGGTCGTTTTTTTTAGGGCCGGGGGCCGAGGGCCGGGGGCAGCCCGGCGGGTGCACGGGTGCGCGGGCGCACGGGATCATAAGGGCAGAGGGGACGGGTGCCGCGCTGCCGAAGGATCAATATCCAAAAACCAAAGCCGGAGGTTCGGTTGACCCCCGGCTTCATTATATGGTTTTGTATGATTCCCCGGCCCCTGGCCTCTGGTCCCTGGCCCCTTGATTTGCATTCACACAAACGCTTTCACATTTGCCTCATAATGCCCGGTATCCTGAAAGCCGATCTCGGTGCGCTGGCGCTCGCCCCACTTGAGGGCGATATCCTCATAGGAGTCGGTCTCGATCTTCGCGCGCCAGAAGCCGTCCTTCGAGCCCTTCAGGCACCAGTCGGAGGACCACATGCCGTGCCCGGTCGCCTTATAGGTCCACAGCGTCCAGCCGAAGTGGGTCTTGCGCATAGTGTTGAAGCAGTTTTCCCACGTGGTCGTTTTGTGGGGATAATATTCGCCCATGAACAGCGGCGCGTCGAAATAATACAGGCGCGTGAGATAGACGAACAGGTTGAAGATGAAGTTGGAATTCTGATAGAAATGGACCTGATAGACCACGTTCTTCCAGCCCTTCACCCACTTGTGCGGCAGGGCGGCGGCGGTCCAGATGCACTCCAGCGTGATGATGTGGTCGGGGTCGGCGGCGCGCACGGTATCATACAGCTCGGTGTAGATGCCCTCGTTGTTGATCCGGCGTTTGACTTCGCCAGCGTCCACGTCGCACATCGGCTCGTTCAGCAGGTCATACATCGCCACGGCGGGGTTGCCCCGGAAGCGTTCGGCGATCGCGGTCCACAGCTCTTTTGTCAGGCGGCGGTTCTTTTCGCCCTCCTCGTTTTTGAGGTACAGCCCGCAGGCGCCGCCCTTGCCGGAATGGGGCGCGTCGCTCTGAAAGCCCACGGCGCCGTGCATATCAAGGATCACATAGAGTCCGCGCTTCCCGGCCTCCTCCACAACCCAGTCCAGCCGGTGGAAGTCCCATTCGCCGTTCGCGTTCAGAATCTTCGTGCCTTCGTCGTCGTAATAGAAGTTGCGGTACCAGAACGGCACGCGGACGCAGTTGAAGCCCATGCGTGCGATCTCGTCAAGGTCGTATTCGGTGATGAAGTTGTCGTAATAGGTATCCATCAGGGCATAGGCGCGTTCCACCCCGAAGCGGTCGGTCAGCTTCGTCAGCACGTCGTAGTGGTCGGTCGCCTGTTCATAGGGGTTCAGCCAGTCTTCCCAGATCAGCCACGCGCCGAGATTCACCCCGTGCAGGACCACCTCCTCGCCCCGGCGGTTGACGAGCTTCCGCCCGGACGCGGTCAGAAAGTCGTCGTCGGTCAGCGCGCGCCCGGCGTTTTCGGCAAGGGCAAGCGGCAGGCTGCTCACAAGCAGGACCAGCGAGAGCAGCAGGGACAGTACAATACGCAGTTTCTTCATAGTCACGCCTCCGTGTGATAAAGTTTGATGTTCAGCGGCAGGTCGTCCCCGCCGTCAAAAACAAGACGCAGTTCCCGTCCTTCTCCCAGCAGAAGCCGCGGGAGTCGGACGATCCGTTTATGCCCCACCCGGCTGCCGGACGCCAGCGGAAAGTCCCTGCCGCCGGTACGGTAGGCGAGCGTCCATCCGCCCGCCCGTTCGCCGTCGGCCAGATCCTCCGAAAGCACAAGGGTATCCGCGGGCGTCAGCCCCGGAGCCTCCGGCGACAGAAGAAAGCCGCCGTCCTCTGCCGTCACCCGCGCCGGCAGGGGAGAAGCAAACCGTTTTGTGAGCGCCTTCCCGAAGGCCGCCAGCACCGCCGCGTCCCGCTCCGGGAGCAGTCCCCGGTCGTCGGGGCCGACGTTGAGCAGCAGGTTCGCCCCGTGCCCGACGGAAAGGTCGTAAAGCCCCATCACGCCCGCAACGTCCCGCACGCTGTCTTCGTCGGTCGGCGTCCAGAACCAGTTGCGGGGACGCAGCTTGCAGTCGCATTCGTATGGCATAAAGCGCCGCCCGCGCGCGTTTACGTCGTTGCCGTCCTCCGGCTCCGGCACGGGGGCAAGGTCCTCCGGCGCAACGCCGTCCTCGTTGCCGACCCACAGCACGTCCGGGTCCCAGAGGTTGAACAGCAGAATCTCCGGCTGCAGCCTGCGGATCGTGTCCGTGATGCGCTTTTTGTCAAAGCTGTGGCCGTCCGCACCGCAGCCGTCGAACCACAGGTAGTCGATCCTGCCGTAATTCGTCAGCAGCTCCGTGATCTGCGCAATAAAATAGTCGTCATAGTCCTTGGCGCTCTTTTCCCGGCTGCCGAATTCGGCGGGGGAGTAGTAAAGCCCCGTTTTCAGCCCCTGTTCCCGGCAGGCGTCGGTGAAGTCGCGCACCGCGTCGCCCCTGCCGCCGCGCCAGGGGGTGTTCCGCACGCCGTAGTCGGTGGTTTTTGTGTTCCAAAGGGCAAAGCCGTCGTGGTGCTTTGCGGTCATAATCGCGTATTTCGCCCCCGCGCGTTTGGCGGTTTCCGCCCACTGACGGCAGTCGAGGGACTGCGGCGCAAAGGCGGCGGGGTCCATGTAAACGCCGTCCCAGTCGCTGTGACCCGCGTGAAAGGTGCGGATCCCGAAGTGAAAAAAGAGTCCGAATTCCCAATCCAGAAAGGTAAGCTGTCCCTTTGTGGGTCGTTGATCTGTCATAGCCGCCTCCCGCTTTGATCTTATTTTCATTATAGCAAATGGAAAAGGAAATTACAATTCCGAACGGAAAATCTTTTTATTTTTATGGACAACGCCGCCGAAACGTGCTATACTTATTTCCCGTAGAATTTATCTGACGGGGGTATCAACATGAAGAAACCGGGCTTCGATCACGCGAAATATCTGGAACTCCAGACCAAAAACATCACGGACCGCATTGCGCGCTTCGGCGGCAAGCTGTATCTGGAATTCGGCGGCAAGCTGTTCGACGATTATCACGCGTCCCGCGTGCTGCCGGGCTTTCAGCCGGACGCGAAGATCCGCATGCTCTATGAGCTGCGGGACGACGCGGAGATCGTGATCGTCGTATCCGCGGACGATATCGAAAAGAACAAGCGCCGCGGGGACCTCGGCATCACCTACGATGCGGATACCCTGCGCCTGATCGACGCGTTCCGCGATTTCGGGCTGTACGTGGGCAGCGTGTGCATCACCCATTTTTCGGAGCAGCCCGGCGCCGTGCAGTTCCAAAAGCGCCTCGAGGCGCTCGGCATGCGCGTCTACCGGCACTATAAGATCCCGGATTACCCCGCCAACGTCCCGCTCATCGTCTCGGACGAGGGCTACGGCAAGAACGATTATATCGAGACCACGCGTCCGCTGGTGGTCGTCACCGCGCCCGGTCCCGGCTCCGGCAAAATGGCGACCTGCCTCAGCCAGCTTTATCATGAGTATAAGCGCGGCAACAAGGCGGGCTACGCGAAGTTCGAGACCTTCCCGATCTGGAACCTGCCTCTGAAGCATCCGGTCAACGTCGCCTACGAAGCCGCCACCGCGGATCTGGACGACGTGAACATGATCGACCCCTTCCATCTCGAGGCCTACGGCGTGACCACGGTCAACTATAACCGCGACGTCGAGATCTTCCCGGTGCTTTCCGCCATCATGAAGAACATCATGGGCGAATCCATCTATAAATCCCCCACGGATATGGGCGTCAACATGATCGGCTACTGCATCGCGGACGACGAGGTCGTGTGCAAGGCCGCCAAGGAGGAGGTCATCCGCCGCTATTACGAGGCCGCCTGCAACGTCAAGCTCGGCTTCGGGGATAAGCAGGTCGTGCACCGCATCGAGCTGCTGATGAACTCCATGGATCTCTCCACGGACGACCGCCGCGTCGTCAAGGCGGCGCTGGACAAGGCCGCCGAAACCGGCGACACCGCCGCCGCCATCGAGACCGAGGACGGCAAAATCCTCACCGGCAAAACGTCCGACCTGCTCGGCGCGTGCAGCGCCATGCTCATCAACGTGCTCAAGCACCTTGCCCGCATTCCGGATGAGATCCCGCTGCTGTCCCCCGCGGTCATCGAGCCGATTCAGGACCTGAAGGTCAACGCGCTCGGCAACCGCAACCCCCGCCTGCACGCGGACGAGGTCCTGATCGCCCTGTCCATCTGCGCCGCCACCAACCCCATGGCCAAGCGCGCGCTGGAGCAGCTCCCGAAGCTGAAGGGGCTGGAGGCGCATTCCTCCGTCATCCTCAATTCCTCGGACGCCGATACCTTCAAGCGCCTCGGCGTGCACATGACGCAGGAGCCGCTCACGTTCTCGAATAAGCTGTATCATAAATAAGGGCCGAGGGACAAGGGCCGAGGGACAAGGGCCGAGGGACAAGGGCCGAGGGACAAGGGCCGAGGGAACGAAAAGTGAAAAAGATCTGTGATCACGGGATGCTTCGGCGTCCCGTTTTTTCACGAACCGGAGCCGGGCGGGGTCACGTCGTAGGGGGCGGCGGGTCTCGGCTGCCGCCTCGGTCGGTGCTTCTGCCTGACGGCAGAGGTCGCCCCCGGCGACCCGCACCCTCTCCGCCCCGCGCGGAACAGCGTAAACATGACCGGACCCGGCGAATCGACGAATCCCCCCGGCAGCACAAAGACCCCCGGTTTTTGCCCGGAGGTCTTTTTCATCTGTTCTTCTGCCGATCACACGATCTTGACGTTCTCCACGCCGTGGGCGAGGATCAGGTTGATCAGTTCGTTCCGGGAATAGTTCAGCTCCCCGGCAAGCCGGTCAAGCCGCGTCAGGGTGTCCTCGCGCAGCCGGACCGTGATGATCTTCGTCCCATCGTCGCCGCGCTTTTTCAGGACCAGTGGCTCGTTCGTCACGTTACACACCTCGCTGTCATTTGATATATCCATTATATCTTGACAAGCGCATATTAAATATGATACAATCAGAATACAGAATGATATCGCAAAAGAATACACATTTGTGCAGGCTGCACAGAATCCGACCGGAATTTTTGACACAAAAAATCATTTCGTTCCCGGAATCCGCGATTTGGTTCCCAAGGGGTTGTATCGCCGTTTTTGGGATGCTGCAATACAAATATTCTATCACAGAAAGGACAAAACGTATGAAAAAAGCATTTTCGATTGTACTTTGCATCGCGATGCTGCTGGCGCTCCTGCCGACGTTTGCCACCGCCGCCGAGATCGTGGATTCCGGCTATTGCGGCGGCGAAGGCGTCGGCCTAAACCTCACGTGGACGCTGGACAGCGACGGTACCCTCACCATCAGCGGCACGGGAGCGATGAAGGGTTATTCCTCTTCCTATTCTTTCCCCTCTAACTACACGACTGCGCCGTGGGGCAATTCTGCCGAGATAGTTCAGCGCGTCAAAACCGTCGTCATCGAACCCGGCGTGACGACTATCGGGAAGTACGCGTTTTACTACTGCACGAGCCTGACCTCGGTCACGATCCCGGACAGCGTGACGAGCATCGGGGAATACGCGTTTTCCGGCTGCACAAGCCTGACCTCGGTCATGATCCCGGACAGCGTGACGAGCATCGGGAGTGTCGCGTTTTCCGACGGCACCCTGATCCTTTGCAACAAGAACGCCTATGCGGCGACCTATGCCGAGGAAAAAAGTGTTGCTTACGCATTTTTGGACGGCACCGCGGAGGAAAACACCATTTCCGGTTCCGTCGGCAGATTGAGCTGGACGATCGACCGCCTGACCCGGACGCTGACGATTGAATGCGTCGGCGTCATGCCCACGTTTGCTTCCGCCGACGACGTTCCGTGGAACGCGCTGTATCGTTACGTCTGTTCCGCCGTGATTCTGGACGGGACGACGACTGTGAGCAGATATGCGTTTGACGGCTGCAGTCTCCTGACCTCCATCACGATCCCGGACGGCGTGACGAGCATCGGGTTTTGGGCTTTCGCCGACTGCACTAACCTGACCTCCATTACGATCCCGGACAGCGTGACGAGCATCGTGTCTTACGCGTTTTCCCACTGCACGAGCCTGACCTGGGTCACAATCCCGGACGGCGTGACGAGCATCGGGGATTACGCGTTTTCCGACTGCCGAGGGCTGACCTCGGTCACGATCCCAGACAGCGTGACGAACATCGGATCTTCCGCGTTTTATAACTGCACGAGCCTGACCTCGGTCACGATCGGGAACGGCGTGACGGACATCTTGTTTCATGCGTTTTCCGACTGCACAAGCCTGACCTCCATTGAGCTTCCGGTCAACGTCAAGACTGTTTCTTCTTCCGGCTTTGCCGATTGCACGGCGCTGGAGTCAGTTTATTTCTATAATCCGACTTGTACCATTTCCTCCGGCGCCACGCCCGCCAACGCCACCATTTACGGCTACGCCGGGTCCACGGCGCAGACCTACGCCGACAACAACGGTCTTCGCTTTATGGAGATCGACGGCACGCACGAGCACCACTTCACCGCGACGAAGACGGTCCCGGCGACCTGCACCGAGGACGGCTGGCGCACCCTTGCCTGCCCCTGCGGCGAACGCAAGACCGAGGTCCTGCTCGCAGCCGGGCACACCCCCGTGGAGGTCCCCGCGCAGGCGGCGACCTGCATCGAAAACGGCTGGGAGGCATGGAGCTACTGCGCTGTTTGCGGAACCACGCTGACCGAAAAGGTGGAGCTGCCGAAGACCGACCATTCCCCCGTCGTCTCCGGCGCGGTTGCCGCCACCTGCGGCAAGCCGGGCTTCACGGGCGTGACCTATTGCGCCCTTTGTAACGAGGTGCTGGACGCGGGCGAGGAGATCCCCGCGACCGGTGAACATACCCCCGGCGAGGCGACCGAAACGGTCGTCACGGAGGCCACCTGCGGCAGACCCGGCGGCAAGCTCGTCACCGTGAAGTGTGCTCTCTGCGGCGAAGTCCTGTCCGAGGAGACCGTTGAAATCCCCGCCACCGGCGAACACACCCCCGCTGAGGCGACCGAAACGGTCGTCACCGAAGCCACCTGCGGCAGACCCGGCGGCAAGCTCGTCACTGTGAAGTGTGCCGTCTGCGGCGAGACCCTGTCCGAAGAGACCGTTGAAATCCCCGCCACCGGTGAACATACCCCCGGCGAGGCGACCGAAACGGTCGTCACGGAAGCCACCTGCGGCAGACCCGGCGGCAAGCTCGTCACCGTGAAGTGCGCCGTCTGCGGCGAGACCCTGTCCGAAGAGACCGTCGCCATCCCTGCGACCGGCGAACACACCCCCGGCGACGCGACCGAAACGGTCGTGCGCGAAGCTGCCTGCACCGCAGCCGGTGAAAAGCGCGTCACGGTGAAATGCGCGGTGTGCGGCGAAACGATCTCCGAAGAGACCGCCGCGATCCCCGCGACCGGGCATGAGTATTCCATGACCGTCACCGCCCCCACCTGCACCGCCTCCGGCTACACGACCTATACCTGCGCCCACGGCGACAGCCAGTTCATCCGCGACCTTGTGGATCCCCTCGGCCACGCCGACGCCAATGCCGACGGTAAGTGCGATCGCTGCGGCGCGACCCTGACCCCCGGCGAGAATCCCGGCGGCAATTCCGGTGATTCGGGCAATTCCGGCGGCTCCGGCAGGCAGAGCTTCTTCAATTCCCTGTGGGCGTTCATCCTGAACCTCCTCAACATGCTGGGGAGTCTGTTCGGCAGATAAATACAAAAAATCAGGCTGTCCGTTTGGGCAGGCCCCGTAAGGCAGTAATTTATGTAAGGTACGGTGTATCTCAGAAAATGGGGTACACCGTATTCTTTTGGTCGTTGACACGGTTTCTTGTATCTAATATAATGTTAAGCGACCAGTTTGAATGCGTTGGGATTTTTCTTGATCTCCTCCATCATCGCATGAATTTCCTTTTCCGTTGGAATGGTGATCATGCCCACGGCGGTGAAATAGATATCCACCTTTACATGGCAATGCCCGTCGTATTTGTTGTTGTTGTGGACCTCGATCCGCTGAATCAGGGAATTGACCAGCGTCGGCGTCAGTTTCTTAACGTCTGTCATTTCCCGCAGCATTTTGATAAGCAGCCGCATATCCACGGATTGC
This sequence comes from Oscillospiraceae bacterium, assembly GCA_902780565.1. Taxonomy (GTDB): domain Bacteria; phylum Bacillota; class Clostridia; order Oscillospirales; family Acutalibacteraceae; genus RUG806. The sequence continues at coordinate 2,559 of CACZGD010000059.1, read as the reverse complement.
TGTTCCGTATTCTCCAGCTTTTCCCGACCTGCTGCGACGGTGACGCTGAGCTGCCGCTGCTCTTCTTCGTAAGCGTGGGTGTATTTCACGTAATGCTCGTCGCTCAGCTTTCCGAGGGCGTTATCCTCGTATGCCTTCGCCATAAGCCTGTCCAGTTCAAGTATGCGCCGCGCGCCGTTTTCAACTGTCTGCTTCAGTTTCTTGTATTCCGCCTGTTGGATCGCGTTATTTTTCTTTGCCATCATATACAGGAATACCGGTTCATGGAAACGGACAAAATCGCATAGGTCGCTGATTGCCTCCAATACGATCTTCTCAAGCACAACGTCGCGGATATAATGGATCTGGCATTTGCCCCTGCCGTCCTTGTAGTTGGAACAGCGAAAGAACTCTTGATTCCGGCTAAGACTTTTCGCTGCGCAGAAATGCAGCTTTGCGCCGCAGTCCGGGCAGTAGACCAAACCTGAGAACAAGCTGGTTCTTCCCGTCGCAGTGGGTCTGCGTCGGTGTTCCCTCAATTCCTGAACCCGCAGCCATTCCTCTTCTCTGATGATCGGCTGCTGCATATCCGGGATGATCTGGTGTTCCTCGGCAGGATGGTAGATCGTTTTGTGTACCTTGTAGCTGACGGTCGTGGATTTGAAGTTCACGGCGCATCCGGTATACTGTCGGTTTCCCAGAATGCCCACGACGGTTTTCTGATCCCATCTGTAAGGATTGTCTGGAACCTTGTTGGAATGCTTGCGGCCGATGGAGGCGTAGTATGCGGTCGGTGAAAGGACTTGCTCCGTTTCTAGCTGATTCGCGATCTGCGTGGGTCCTTTCCCCGCAAGGCATAAAGCGTATATTTTCTTTACGACCTCTGCCGCGGGCGGGTCAATGTGCCACTTTTCCTTATCGACCGTATCCTTAACGTATCCGAAGGGGACTGTCGGAGAAACACGCTTGCCGTGTTCCGCTTTTGATTGCCAGACCGCGCGGATCTTCTTGCTCGTCTGCGCCGCATACCATTCGTTGAAGATATTGTAGAACGGCATCATTTCCATTCCCTCTCCGGTTGTGCTGTTTACGTTCTCCTGAATGGAAATGAAGGTGATGCCGAGGGAAGGATAAACGATTTGCGTCAGTCGCCCGGCTTCCACCTGTTCGCGTCCAATACGGGAAAGGTCTTTTACGATGATCGTTCCGATCTTGCCCTCTTCTGCCATACGCTGCATCTGTTGGAACGCATCGCGCTCGAAGCTGGTGCCGGAGATGCCGTCATCAACGAAAAACTTGGTATTCTTGTAGCCGTTCCGCTTCGCGTAATCCGCAAGGATCTGCTTCTGGTTGGAAATACTGTTGGATTCCTCTTCCTTGCTCTTTCTGCCGTCCTTGCCGTCTTTGATATCCTCAACTGACAGTCGGCAGTAAAGCGCGGTGATCTTTTCTTCTTGCCCGTTTAAATTATTTATCTGCATTATTCTTTAGCTCCTTTCCGAGATAACCGGGCATAGCAAAAGCATCTGTATTTTACCATGCCCGGCGTAATCTCTCAAATGTGCGGCGTCAGATCAGGTTTTCCGCGAGGATCAGCCGTTGAAACTGGTCGAGGATGCATTGATTTCCGTCGCGGTTGTAGTGCGTGGATACGTCATAGGTCGTGCCACCGATCTTCAGTGAAAAGCAGCCTTCACCCAAACGGCGTATACGATCATGGTTCAGCCTGCCGTTTGATGGGAACACATAATCCGCCATATAAATGGATTCCGATTCTTTCTGTGACATAACCGATCCCTCCTTTATCTCGCGTCCCGGTCACGGGCTTTCCGCTTTCGGATGCGGTCGTCCTCAAGCAACTTCAGGATATATGCCTCAATATCCTTCGGCGTGGTGTCTTTTCTGAAATATGCGGAGAGCTTTTCCATAGGGATCGTGATCTTTTCCTTCTGATTTGGCTTCTCATGGCTCATCATTTCGGATATGCGTGCCTCGGTCAGCGTTCCTGCGGCGGCTTCCTTGTGCATGTGGTTCGCCTGTGCGTAGGACGGCGTACAATCGAGTTCTTCGATCTGTCCGAGTACAATATACTGCAGCTCGTCGGGAAGGTAGGACAATTCAACGCCCACGCTCAGCGCGATCCGATCCTCGTCCACCAGATCGAGCAATTCGGGGATCAGTTCGTTCAGCCGGAGATAACGCTGGATCTGCGCGCGGCTCTCGCCGAATTCAACAGCCATTTCTTCATCCGTGCGAATATTCGTCTCAAGTTGAGACACATTTTTCGGAGGACGTCCCGCGGTACGCTTTTTCGCGTCGTACCACATCTTATACGCCCTTGCTCTTTCGCTGGGGAGGATGCGTTCGCGGTGCAGGTTACTGTCAACGACCATGATCGCCGCCTCGTCTCGCGAGACATTACAAATAAAGGCAGGGACCGATTTCAGCCCTGCCTTTCTTGCCGCGTGTACTCTGCGGTGACCTGCTATGATATTATACCTGTAAGGGTCATGGTCTCGTTCGCGGACGAGGATCGGCGTCATAACGCCGCGTTCTCTGATGCTTTCGGTCAGCGCATCC
>CACZGD010000058.1 GCA_902780565.1 Oscillospiraceae bacterium | reverse complement strand
TGGAGGCGATCAGCAAGGAGATCGACAGCAGCGGCTTTTCGTCCCTGCCCGCGCTTTCCGAAGCGACCTTGTCCGAAGCGACCGTGTTTGAAGGCGCCGCCTGCACCGTGTATACCTTCGTGAGCGCCGAGGACGGCCGTCAGACGAAGGTGTATCTGCAGGGCAAAAAGCTCGTCGCCATCGAGCAGCTCGACGCGGCAGGCAAGCGCGTGTCCGTGATGCGCGTGGAGTCCGTCTCCACCGACTTCCCGGCCTTCCCGCCGAAGGGCTACACCAAGAAGAACCTGCTCTCCTTCATGACGGATCTCGCCGGCGGCCTCGAGCCGTAACGCGGGCCGATTATCAGGCAGCTTTCGCCGGAGCCAAGCGCTCCGGCTTTTTTTATCGCTGTTTTTTGCTGCGGCGGGGACGGGGAGCCTATAAAAAACTTGCAATTCCGGTTCCGCTATGGTATACTGATATATTATAGTGGAAATATACTGATATATTATAGTGGAAAAATAGCGGCCTGACCGCGGAAAGGAGGGCGCAGATGCCCCGCAGGAAATGGGATATCGTGACGTATGACAAAAAACGCGCGCTCGCGCTGGCGGATGAGACCGGCACGGACGCGTTCGCGGCGCTTCTGCTGCTCACGCGCGGCTGCGACACGCCCGAAAAGCTGACCGCTTTTCTCGGCGCGAAGACCGCGAAGCTCAGCGATCCCTTCCTGCTCCGCGATATGGACAAGGGCGTCGCGCGCATCCGGCAGGCGCTCGAAAACGGCGAGCGCATTCTCGTCTACGGGGATTACGACTGCGACGGCGTGACCGCCACGGCGCTGCTGTATTCCTATCTGCAGACCCTCACGGATCAGGTGGATTATTACATTCCCTCCCGCCTCGGGGACGGCTACGGCCTGTCCGAGAACACCGCGAAGAGGATCGTGGAGGGCGGCTTCGACCTTGTGATCACCGTGGATAACGGCATTTCGAGCGTGAAGGAGGCCGCCTATTTCAAAGAAAACGGCGTGGATCTGGTGGTCACGGACCATCACCAGCCGGGGGAAACGCTGCCGGACTGCTGCGCGGTCATCGACCCGCACCGGCGGGACGATCCCTCCCCCTGCAAGGAGCTGGCGGGCGTGGGCGTCGCCATGAAGCTCTGCGCCGCGCTGGAGGACGGCGATTACGACGCGGTGCTCGGCGACTTTCTGGACCTCGTCACCATCGGCACCATCGCCGATATCGTGCCGCTCACCGGCGAAAACCGCACCATCGTCTCCATAGGGCTGCCCGCGCTTGAAAACACGGACCGCCCGGGGCTCGTCTCTCTCCGGCAGCTCTCGAATCTGGAAAACAAAAAGCTGTACGCCTCCACCGTCGCGTTCGGCATCGCGCCCAAGATCAACGCCGCCGGGCGCATGGGCACGGCGGATACCGCCCTGCAGCTCCTGATCGAGGAGGATTTCCTCACCGCGCAGGACGGCGTCTTCAAGGTGCTGGAGGCGAATGCCGAGCGGCAGGAGAACGAGGCGCGCATTCTGGAGCTGGCGGAGGGCTACATCAAGTCCTTCGGCATCGCTTCCCACCGCGTGCTGGTCGTGGTGGGCTATGAGTGGCACCCGGGCGTGATCGGCATCGTCGCCGCGCGGCTGGTGGACCGCTATCAGAAGCCGGTCGCCGTGGTCTCCCTCGGCGATAACGGCGTGGGGCGCGGCTCCGCCCGCAGCGTGGAGGGCTTCTCGCTCTACGACGCGCTTTCCGCCGTCAGCGATACGCTGCTGAAATTCGGCGGGCACACGGGCGCCGCGGGCTTTGCGGTGCAGGACCGCCGGATCGACGAGTTCCGCCGCCGCATCAACGAATACGCCGCCGGGTTCCCGGAGATCTTCCCGACCCTGCGCATCGACTGCCGCCTGGTCCCGCGCAACATCAACGTCGGCGTGCTGGACTCTTTGGCGATGCTCGAGCCCTTCGGGGCGGAAAACCCCGCGCCGGTCTTCGGGCTCTTCGGCATGCACATCGACGTGTTCACGCCGCTTTCTCAGAACAAACACATCCGGCTGCAGCTCTCCCGGGACGGCGTCACGCTGCAGGCCGTGTATTTCAATATGCCGCCGGAAAGCTTCCCCTTCCGCATCGGGGACACGGTGGATCTCGCCGTCACGCTGGAGCGCAGCGAATACCGCGGGAACGTGGGCGTGGGTATCTACGTCAAGGACGTGCGCCCCGCCGGGACCGACGACGAGGTGTTATACGACAGCATCGCGCTGTTCCACAAGCTCCAGCGGGACGAACCCCTCACGCCGGAGGAAAAGGACCGCCTGCGGCCGGACCGCGCGCTGTTCGAGCGCGTGTTCACGCACGTGAAAAACGATTCGTTCGCCACGAACGACGAGCAGATCGCCCGGGCGCTCGGCGTGCCGGAGCGTGAATACGGCAAGGTCCTCACCGTTCTCGGCGCGCTGACCGAGGTCGGCGTGCTGGAGTATTACAAATGCGCCTACCTGCCGACGGACAGCGGCAAAAAGAATCTCGCGGACAGCCGGCTCCTGCAGAGACTGAAATGAAAAAAGCAAGGTGATCGTTATGCCGGAAGGCTATGAATATTTTCAGGAGATCGAAGCGCTGATCCGGGAGCAGTTTTCGCCCGCGGAGGCCGCCACGGTCGAGCGCGCCTATTATTTCGCGTTCGAGGCCCACAAGGGACAGAAGCGCAAAAGCGGGGAGGCCTATATCATCCACCCGGTCGCGGTGGCGAAGATCCTGCTCGGCTTCGGCATGGATATGCAGTCCGTGACCGCGGCGCTGCTGCACGACGTGGTGGAGGATACCCCCGTCACGAGCGAGGAGATCCGCAAGCTGTTCGGCGCGGACGTCGCCTTCCTGGTGGACGGCGTTACAAAGCTCGGCAAGATCCCGCTGGCGTCGCGCGAGGAGCAGCAGGCCGAAAACCTGCGCAAGCTCCTGCTTGCGATGAGCGAGGATATCCGCGTCATCATCATCAAGCTCGCCGACCGCCTGCACAATATGCGCACGCTGAAATTCGTGCCGGAGCAGAAGCGGCGCGACACCGCGAAGGAAACGCTTTCGATCTACGCGCCCATTGCGCACCGGCTCGGTATCCGTCCCGTCAAGGAGGAGCTGGAGGACCTTGCCATCAGCTTTCTGGACCCCGTCGCCTACGCCGAGATCGGCAGGGCGCTGGAGGAGCAGGAGCCGCAGCGCAAGGACTTTCTGAACAGCATCAAGCAGAAGATCGGCGACCGCGTGCGGGAATACGTGTCGAACGCCACCATCGAGGGGCGCATCAAGTCCGTCCACGGCATTTACCGCAAAATGTATATCGGCGGCAAGAGCTTCGAGGAGATCTACGATATCTACGCGGTGCGCATTATCGTGGACACGGTCTCCGACTGCTATACCTGCCTCGGCCTCATGCACGATATGTATAAGCCCATTCAGGGCCGCTTCAAGGATTATATCTCCACCCCGAAGCCCAATATGTACCAGTCCCTGCACACCACGCTGCTCGGCAAGGAGGGCATCCCGTTCGAGGTACAGATCCGGACCTACGAAATGCACAAGACCGCGGAATACGGCATCGCGGCGCACTGGAAATATAAGCTGGGGCTCAAGGACGCGGAATCCAACAAGCGCATCGAAAAGGGCATCGGCTGGGTCAAGAACCTGCTGGAGGCGCAGAACGAATCCGGCGAGGTCTCCGATATTTTCAATACCATCAAAAACGATTTCGTCTCGGACGAGGTCTTCGTATTCACCCCGCGCGGCGACGTGATCTGTCTGCCGGTCGGCGCCACGGTCATCGACTTCGCCTATTCCATCCATTCTGCGGTCGGCAACCGCATGACCGGCGCGAAGGTGGATAAGCGCATCGTCCCGCTCGACTATCAGGTCAAAAACGGGGAGATCGTGGAGATCATGACCACCTCGCAGCCCGGCAAGGGCCCGTCCCGCGACTGGCTGAAGATCGTCAAGACCAACGAGGCCCGCACCAAGATCCGCACCTGGTTCAAGAAGGAGCGGCGGGAGGAGAACATCCTCGAGGGCAGAAACGAGTTCGAGCGCGAGCTTCGGCGCAACAATATGACGCCGAACGACGAGCAGATGGAGCAGCTTGTGAAGATCCTTGCGGAGCGCCAGAAGCTGCCCACTGCGGACGATTTCTTTGCCGCGCTCGGCTACGGCGGCATCATCCTGTCCAAGATCTTCCCGATGGTCAAGGACGAATATAACAAGCTCACCGCGGTGCCGGAGGAAAAGGCGCCCAAGATCCTCAAGCAGACCAAGACCGTCTCGTCGGAGGGCGTGGTCGTGGAGGGCGTGGATAACGTGCTTATCAAGCTCTCGCGCTGCTGCAACCCTATCCCGGGGGACGAGATCATCGGCTTTATCACGCGCGGGCACGGCATTTCGGTCCATAAGCGCGACTGCACCAACGTGCCGCGGGTCATTGCCGAGGCCGCCGAGCCCGAACGCTGGATGCCGGTCTATTGGGCGGAAAGCGAAAAGCGGGACTTTATGGCGTCCCTGCTGCTGACCTGTCTGTCCGGCGGCGGCGCGATGAACGAGATCTTCAACACCCTCAACGCCATGCACGTGGCGGTCGGCAGCATCAACACCCGTTCTACCAAGGACGGGCGCATGCTCGTCAACCTTTCCATCTCCGCCAATTCCGTGGAACACCTCAAGTCCATCATGGCCAAGCTCAAAAAGACCCGCGGCGTGACGAACGTGGAGCGCTCCGGCGCGGATATCTGAGCGGGGCTGCGCCCGGCGGGCGCATGGGGGACACGGGTGCGCGGGTGCACGGGATATAAAGTGAAAAAATAAAAAAGAAAAATGAAGGAAGGGCTTCGCCCTTACCCGATCATAAGCCGCGCGCGGCGCGGCAATGTGAAACGTTGATTGCGGAAAGGATCTGCGCATATGGAAAAAACGAAGCTTCCTGCCGATAAGGATCCGTTTGAAGCATACCGAAAAGTCGGCGACCCCTCCGAACGGGAGCGCGTCTGCGCCTGGTATACGGCAATCGGGTTACAGGCGGTAGACGGCTTGGAACCGTCCGACTATCTGATTCAGATCGCCCGAAAAAATATCGGCGGCGAGATCACGCTGGACGACGCGCAAAAGCTGGTGGATTCTTACTATAAGCAACCCCGCAAAAAAGAGGAAAACCGAACCGAGGAGGCGGATAAGGTGTCCGCCCGTATTGCGGCGCTGCTCTCTGAAAAGGGCTTTACGCTTTCCGCGGCGCAGTATCTCTCGATCCACAAGCGGCTGTTTGAGGGGCTCTATTCCCATGCTGGGAAAATCCGCGACTATAACATCACAAAAGAAGAATGGGTATTGGATCGCGATACCGTTACCTACGGCAATTGGGCAGAGCTGCGGGAAACCCTTGCATATGATATCCGGACGGAAAAAGAGTTTTCCTATGAAGGGCTTACCATGGACGAAGTGATAAAGCATCTTGCGGCGTTTATCTCACGCCTGTGGCAGATCCATGTTTTCGGAGAAGGAAATACCAGAACCACGGCGGTCTTTTTTATCAAATATCTGCAGTCGCTGGGATTTAACGTCACGAACGACATTTTTGCGAAAAACGCGTGGTATTTCCGCAACGCCATGGTGCGCGCAAACTATACGAATCTGCAGAAGGGCGTGTATGAAACGACGGAATATCTGGAGTTGTTCCTGCGCAATCTGCTGCTCGGGGAAGACCATCCGCTGAAAAACAGGACATTGCACGTCAGCGGAGCCGTAAAACAGGACATTGGCGACGAAAAACAGGACATTGAAGAATCAAAACAGGACATTGACCGCAAAACCGTACTTTCTGAGAAAATGCAAAAGGCGGGGATTTCGGGCAAAACGGTCGGGAACGCGATCGCGCTTTACGACGCCTTCGGCGTCAACCGGTTTTTCGGCAGAACGGACGTCGTTGCGGTCCTGAACCTCACGCCGTCCCCCGCGTCTGCGCTCTTGAAAAAACTTGCCGGGGCCGGGATCCTCGAGCCGGTCAGCGGTATGGGCAAAGGAAAATATCGGTTTGTCGTCCAGACAAACGGATGACAGCCCCGAAAAACAGAAACCATACGAAGTGAGGACGGCTTTTCATAAACGTCCGTCGCCGCCTGAGGCGGCTGAAAGGAGAAAACCATGCGCGCAGTGATCCAAAGAGTGACCGAGGCCGCCGTCCGGGTGGACGGGCAGGTGGTCGGGCAGATCGGGAAGGGGTTTCTGGTCCTGCTCGGCGTGATGGAGACCGACTCCCTGCGGGAGGCGGAGGTGCTGGCCGGCAAGGTGGCGCGGCTGCGCGTGTTTGAGGACGACGCGGGCAAAATGAACCTGTCCCCGCTTGAGATCGGCGGCGAGATTTTAGTCGTGTCGCAGTTCACCCTGTGCGCCGATATCAAAAAGGGCAACCGCCCCTCCTTCACCCCCTCCGCCGCGCCGGACAAGGCGATGCGGCTGTACGAATACTTCATGACCCGACTGCGCGACGAGGGCGTGCAAAAGATCGAGCACGGCGTGTTCGGCGCGGATATGCAGGTCAGCCTCCTCAACGACGGGCCCGTGACCATCTGTATGGATACGGATACGTGGCTCGGGGCGAAATAAGCGGACCCTGATATCTTCGGAAATAATATGAACGTCTATTCCATTGAAAACGGCTCCTACGCCACAAACTGTTATCTGCTGCAAAGCGGCGGCGACTTCGCGGTCGTGGACTGCGGGGTCTTCGATCCCGCGTTCGACGCGTTCCTCAGCGCTCACGGGGTCGAAACGCTGCGCTATATCCTGCTCACGCACGGGCACTTCGACCATATCCTCGGCGTGCGCGCGCTGCGCGAGAAATACGGCGGCGAGATCGTGATTTCGGACGGCGACAAGCGCTGCCTCGAGCGTGAGGACCTGTCGCTGAACGCATGGTCGAGCTACGGGGTCCAGACCCCGGTCACGGCGGACGTCGCCGTGTCGGACGGCGACCGGCTGCCCTTCGGCGACGGGGAGATCGAAGTCCTGTTCACGCCCGGCCACACCCGCGGCGGCGTGTGCTATCTGTTCGGGGACTGCCTGTTTTCCGGCGACACGCTGTTTTACCGCTCCATGGGGCGCAGCGATATGCCCGGCGGCGACACGCTCACGCTCCTGCAGTCCCTCTCCAGACTCCGGGCGCTGCCCGGGAACTACCGGGTCCTGCCCGGTCACGGCCCCGAATCCACGCTCGACAGCGAGCGGCGGAACAATCCGTTTATGCGGCGCTGAACCGCCCGCGAAGGAAAAACGATGCTGATAATTTGTCCCGACCCCACATATACATATGAATGCGAAAAGATCTGCCGGGTCTTCTTCCCGACGGAAAGGTTCGAGGTCCGCACCGGCGCGGATCCCGGCGGGGAGGGCGTCGCCGCCGCAATCACGCAGGCAGGGGAGACGCTCACCTTTTCGTGCCGGGCTTCGCTTGGCGGCAGGACCGCCGAGAAAAGTGAAACGGCAGAAGCCGCCGCCCTGCGCATCTCGCGCGAGATGGCTCTGGCGCGGGTGATCCTGCTGGCGCTCGGGGAATTGACCGGCGTTATGCCCCCGTGGGGCGTGCTGACCGGCGTGCGGCCCTCCAAGCTCATGCGGTCGCTCATCCGGCGGCACGGCGAACAAACGGCAAGGGAGATCTTCGAGCAGGACCTCATGGTCCGCCCCGACAAGGCGGCGCTCGCTCTGTCCGTCGCAAAGGCGGAGGACGCCGGCGTGGCGCTCTCCTCGCCCGCGTCGTTTTCGCTGTATGTGTCCATCCCGTTCTGCCCCACCCGCTGCGCCTACTGCTCCTTTGTGTCGCACTCGATCGCGTCCGCAAAAAAGCTGATCCCGGACTACGTGCGCCGCACGGCCGAGGAGCTGGCGTACACCGGAGCCATCGCGCGGGAGCTGGGTCTGCGGCTCGAAACCGTCTATTTCGGCGGGGGCACGCCGACCAGTCTGTCGGCGGAGGACCTGACGGCGCTGACCGACGCCGTGCGGTCGTCCTTCGACCTTTCCGCCGTGCGGGAATTCACGGTGGAGGCGGGCAGGCCCGATACGGTGGACGAAGGCAAGCTCCGCGCCCTGAAAAACGCCGGGGTCACGCGCATTTCCATCAATCCCCAGACCTTCAACGACCGCGTGCTGGAGGCGATCGGCCGCAGACACACGGCAGCCGAGACCATTGAAAAATTCCGCCTTGCGCGGTCCCTCGGCTTTGATAATATCAATATGGATCTTATCGCCGGGCTGACGGACGACACGCCCGAAAGCTTCCGGGAGAGCGTGTCGACCGCGCTGGCGCTGGCCCCGGAAAATATCACGGTGCACACCCTCGCGCTCAAGACCGCGGCGCGGCTTGTCACCGAAAACGCGCGCACCGAAAGCGCCGCCGCCACCGCCGAAATGGTGGAAACCGCGAACCGCCTGCTCTCCGGCGGCGGCTACGCGCCCTATTACATGTACCGGCAGTCCAAATCCCTCGGCAACCTCGAAAACGTGGGCTGGACCAGACCCGGCTTCGACTGTCTGTATAATATTTATATGATGGAGGAGATCCACACGGTGCTGGCCGTCGGCGCCGGCGCGGTCACAAAGCTTAAGGACCCGCGCTCCGAGGCGCTTACGCGGGTGTATAATTTCAAATATCCCTATGAATATATCTCGCGCTTCGACGAGATGCTCGCCCGCAAAGACGAAGTCCGCGCGTTCTATTCGCGGATATGAGCGCGCCTCCCTCCAACAACCAACATCTCCAAAGGGGTCCTGTCCATGTCCAAGACGAAAAAACAATCCCTGCTGTCCGGCGCCGCGATCCTGTCCGCGGCGGTCATACTGGTCAAGATCATTTCGGTGTTTTTCAAGCTCTACGTCGCGAACCGCATCGGCTACGACGGCACGGGGCTTTACGCCACCGCCTATAATATCTATACCCCGATCTATTCCATTGCGCTGGCGGGTCTGCCCGTCGCGGTCTCCAAAATGGTGGCGACCCTTGCCGCGCAGGGCAGATTCCGGGACGTCAAAAAGCTGTTCCGGGTCTCGAATCTGATCTTCACGCTGGCGGGTCTCGTCGGCACCGCGGTCATCCTGCTCGCGGCCTATCCCTACGCCAAAATCGTGCACGCTACGGACGCGCTGCCCTCCATCATCGCGATCGCCCCGTCGCTGTTTTTCTGCTGCGTCATGTCCGGCTACCGCGGATATTATCAGGGCCTGCGCAACATGAACCCCACCTCGATCTCGCAGGTGTTCGAGGCGGCGGGCAAGCTGGTGTTCGGCTACGTGTTCATCAACCTCGTCGCGGGCTCCACGCTGGAATTTGCGGATAGAATCCCGTTTTTGGGGAATATGATAGACGACAGGGCTTCCGCCTACGCCTCCGCCGCAGCGATATTGGGCGTCACGGTCGGCTCCCTGATGGGCCTGCTGTATCTCATGCTGCGCGCGAAGCTCAGCCGGGGAAACGGCATCACGAGGGAGATGCTGGAAAATTCCCCCGCGGCGGAAAGTAGCCGCCGCCTCGGCAAGCGCCTGATCGTGCTTTCGATCCCGATCGCGGTCTCCGCGCTGATCTTCAACCTGACCACGTTCATCGACAACATCACGGTGCAGAACCGCCTTGCCCACGTGCTGGAAACGGATTTCGACAAGCTCGCGGCCATGTACCCCGGCATTGTGGAGGCGCGCGGCTTCACGCCCGACTCCGTCTCCGCGTTCAAGAACTATCTGTTCGGCTCCTACGATATGGTGCTGGAGATCAAGAACATGGTCCCCACGTTCACGATCACGCTGGGGCTTGCGGGCATTCCGATCCTCAGCGAAGCGTGGACGCAGAAGCACATGGAAACCGTGAGGGCAAGCGTGGAGTCGGTGATCCGGCTCTCCATGCTGATCGCGCTGCCCGCCGGGCTCGGCATGATCGCCCTGTCGGACGATCTGCTGTTCCTGCTGTTCGGCGGCTCCGCCGCGAACGCCCCCGCCATCCCCTATATCGCACCGATCATGGCGTATTACGGCGTGTCCGTCATCTTTCTGGCGCTCGATCAGCCGCTGGTCTCGGTGCTGCAGGCGATCGACCGTGAGGACGTGCCGATCAAGGCCATGGGCATCGGCGCCGCGGTCAAAATCGTGGCGAACTTCGTGTTCGTCAGTATGCCGTCCGTGAACATCCAGGGCGCGGTCATCGGCTCGGCGCTGTGCAATATCATCATGGTCACTTACGCCCTGATCGTCCTGAAAAAGGAGACCGGCCTGCATTATCACTGGGGCTCGCTGTTCATCCGTCCGCTGCTGGCGGCGCTGGCCTCCGGCGCGGGCGCCTACCTCACGAACGCCATTTTCGAGCGTTTCCTGCCGTCCTCGGGCCTCACGTCCATCCACTGGCGGCTGACCAGCGACAACATCGCGTGCATCGTGGGCGTGCTGGCGGCGGTGCTGTTTTACGCCGTGGCGCTGTTTGCCTTCGGCGCAATTACAAAAGAAGACGTAATTATGCTGCCAAAAGGAAGAAAAATTGCAAAAAGACTTGAAAAATGGGGACTGATAGGGTAAAATAGCGTTTGGCTGTCAGCCCATATCCGCCGCGGCGAACGCGCCGCGCGGCAAACGAACGCACGGAGGCTCCCATGATCGACAACTTTGATTTCAAAGACCGCTATACCGTTTCCGACCTTGTGCGGATCGTGGCGATCCTGCGCGCCCCGGGCGGCTGCCCGTGGGATATCGAGCAGACGCACGAGAGCATCCGGCGGGATTTCATTGAGGAGACCTACGAGGCGATCGAAGCGATCGACAAAAAATCCCCCGCCATGCTGCGCGAGGAGCTGGGCGACGTGCTGCTGCAGGTCGTGTTTCACGCCCAGATCGAGCGGGAGAACGGGACCTTTGATTTCGACGACGTGGCAGACGAGATCTGCAAAAAGCTGATCGTGCGCCATCCCCACGTGTTCGGGGACGTGAAGGCGGAAACCTCGGACGAGGTGCTCAAAAACTGGGACGTCATCAAAATGGAGACGAAGCACCAGAAGACCACGACCGAAAGCATTCTCAGCGTCCCGCGGGAATTCCCGGCGCTGATGCGCGCGCAGAAGATCCAGAAAAAGGCGGCGAAGGTCGGCTTCGACTGGGCGGACGTTTCCGGCGCGCTGGACAAGATCCCGGAGGAGACTGCCGAAGTGAAGGAGGCCGTCGCGTCCGGCGATCACGACCGTATGCTGGACGAGCTGGGCGACCTGCTGTTTTCCGTCGTCAACGTCTGCCGCTTCGCGCACGTGGACGCCGAGGAGGCGCTGACCCACACGTCCGATAAGTTCACGGACCGCTTCGCCTACGTGGAGCGCCGCGTGACCGAGGCGGGCAAGCAGATGGCGGACTGCTCCCTGGACGAGCTGGACGGCTATTGGGACGAGGCAAAGTCCCGTTAAAGGCACATAAGCGGCAACGCTTTTGGATAGAGTAATTTGAAAAGGAGGGAAAATCATGAATAAAGCTGAGCTTGTGAAGGCCGCCGCCGAGAAGGCGAATCTTTCTCAGAAGGATACGGAGGCAGCGCTGAAGGCTCTGACCGAGGCTGTGACCGAGGCGCTCGCGAAGGGCGATAAGGTGCAGCTCACCGGCTTCGGCACCTTCGAGGTGCGCGAAAGAGCCGAAAGAGAGGCGCGTAACCCCAGAACGGGTGAAACCCTCAAGGTCGAGGCCGCGAAGGTCCCCGCGTTCAAGGCGGGCGCCGCGCTGAAAAACGCTGTGAAATAAGCTATCTCCTGCAATAAAAAAACCCGCGTAAGCGGGCTTTTTTTATGTGGTTTTTACCGTTTGAAGAAGGCGACGAGCTTCCGGACCAGCTCGATGAGCCGGACGATCAGGCCGCGCTCGACGCGCCAGACGTCCTCGTTCTGTCTCGCGGGGGTCCCGGCGGGCAGGGATTCCGCGTCCGTCGGGGCGTTTTTGCGGGCGACCTCGTCCGCGCGCAGGAAGCCGTTCTCGCCGTATTTGACGATCTTCAGCGTCTCGGGCGTGAACAGCACCGCGCCCAGCGTCAGCGCGTTCGTAGAGGTCTCGCTGACCGTATTGTTGGAATAGCCGATGTAGCCGCAGTTCGTATAGGTGAAGGTGAGGGTCCGTTCGGTATAGGCGTTTGCGCTGGGCAGCCCGGGGTTCGGCACGCGGATCGTGTCGCCGGGCGCCATGAAGTTCACGGACCCGCCGATGTAATCGTCATAGTCGCCGGAGTGCTGGTGCCCGAACAGGAACACGATATCGAGCGTCTTCCCCGCCTCGTCCAGCACGTCGAAGAGGTAGGAGGCGTAGCGGTTCTCGCCGTACAGGGAGCGGTCGGAGTGATGCAGCGGCAGGTGGGTCATCACCAGCACGGGGCGGCGGTCGCCGGACGCGATCATGCCGTCCAGCGCCTTCTTCAGGTCGGCGGCGACCTTTTTGACGCACCAGTCGGGGCGCACGGTCTGCAGCCACGGGAAGTCGTCCTCGTTGATGACGTACAGGGCGTAAGCGCCCATGTCGGAAAGGCCGGTCTTCGCAAAGCCCGCCACGGGGTTGTCGTGGTTGCCCTGAATGCAGACCACGCTGTCGGGGTCCGCGTCGGGATAGGCTGCGGTCAACTGCTGCCGGATCAGCTCCACGCCGGGCGTGGCGTAGTCGAACAGCAGCTTTGTGTAGTCGCCGCCCACCAGCATGGAGTGCGGGGTCTGCAGCCCGTCGGCCTGCATCAGGCGCAGCACGGCGCCGAAGCGTTCATAGGCGGCGGTCCCGGCGTCCTGAAAGTCGGAGCCGGTGAGCACGCTCACGGTCACGTCGTCCGTAAAGGGCGGGGCGGCGAAGGCGGGCAGGGCGGCGGCAAGCAGCAGCACGGCCGCAAGCAGCAGGGACAGGGTGGTTTTCAACGGATGCTTCATGGATTTCTCCTCCTTTTGCGTTGGTGATGTTCCGTTTACCAGTGTTTTTTCCCGCAGGCGCAAACGCGGCGGGCGTTGTTTCCCGTGATGCGCCAGATCAGCGTCCGGAAGAACCACAGGATCCTTGTGAAGGGATTGTTCGAGTGACATTCGCAGCCGCAGCTTTCGGGCGCGTCCTCTCCGGCGGGCGTCGTCCCGGGGGTGTAAAGGGTGCAGGCGCTCAGCCACGCAATGAAATCGGGATCGCCGAGCTCGTTCCCGGCGGCGTCCTCGGTTTTCAGGTTTGAATAGCGCCCGACCGCCCCGGCGTAATCCTCCTCGCCCAGCAGCCACATGTGATGGTTAAACAGCAGCCCAGCGTCCGGCGCGGAGGTGCAGGAGGTCAGCCGCGCCTTGGATTTGTCCGCGGCGGCGGCCTTCACGTTGTCCCACGCGGGGGACGTATACATGGAATAGACCGAATAGGAATCGTTCGTGCAGCCCAGCAGCCACACGGCGGTGTTTTTCAGCTTCGCGGCCTCATTCGCCGAAATGGAGCGGCGCATGGAAAACGCCACCACCCCGGCGTAAACGTCCGGGTGCTCCAGCACCAGCCGCACCGCGCCGTTCCCGCCCACGCACCAGCCGAGCACGTAGATGCGCTTTTCGTCCACGTTGTGCTTCGCCGCGAAATCAGTGATCGCCGCGTGCACGCTCGCCGTGGGGCAGGTATCGAAATACACCGGCTCCGGCGCGCGCAGGATCAGCAGATACGCGCCCTTCGCGTTCGTCACCCGCGCCTGGAATTCTTCGCTGGACCAGTTGCAGAAGGAATTCGCGGTCAGTTCCTCGCCGGGCGTGGTCCCTTCGCCAACGCCCGCCATAAAGACGAACAGCGGCAGCTTCCCGTTCGCGGCGGCAGCCGGTTCAAAATAGCTGTAATCGAGGCTGTAGCCCCCGGCGCTCGGCCCCTCGCCGCGCTTCCACTGCCGGCGCAGAGCCGCTTCGCCCTCCGAAACCGAGACCGCCCCCGCACCGACGGCAAACATGGCAAACAGCAGGACCGCGCAGAGCAGCAGACTGCATAGCTTTTTTGCAAGTTGTTTCATAAGGATTCTCCTTTATTATAATGATAAAATAGTGACCGGTTCCGCGCCGCTTTGCAGCCATACGCCGGGGTTGTCGCGGATGTAGTCCCAACAGCGGTCGTAGAGCCTGTCCGAGTCGGCGATGACGTCGTAGTAATCATCCTGCCAGATTTTTTGTCCGAGCTCCTTGGTGATCATGGTTTTGGTGGAGCGGACGATCCTTGCGACAGCGGAATTTACCTGTGCGTCAGCCGCCGGCGCGACATGTACGGTGATGAGCAGATGCACGTGATTCGGCATGATGACGTATGCGTCGAGCGTGGCGGCGTAGCATTCTTCAATGCGGCGGATGTGCTTGTCCACGATCTCGCCGATCGGGGTCAGGGTGAGCTCCGCGGCGAAGCTGTCTTCCGCCTTGCGAATGGTCGAAAGGATCTTCTGACCGCCGCGCGTGTTAAACGTCAGGAAATAAGAGGTCGAGGAGGAATAATCAAAGTTTTTCAGTCTGTGCTGCGCCTTGAAATAATAGCCCCGTTTTGCATGCGGCATATGTATCACCGATTTCCATTTTACGTCGGAATTGCCGGAAAGTCAATACCCTTGCTGTCAGGTTTTGGCAGGGGAATGTGATCCGCGCGCCGATCCGACCGGTAGTACGGCATTGTGATTTTCGCCCTGTCCTATTCCCCGACTGCGTTTTTTGGGGAATTCGCCGATTCGCCGTATTCGGTCATATGCACCGGATTCCGCGTCCCAATCCGACCGGTAGTACGGCTGCCCACAGCCGTTTTTGTGCCTTGCTGCGGGAGGGCGTCGTCCCGGCGGAATTCGGCAGCGGATTATGGACAATGTGAATATCCGGGATGATGCCCTCCCCGGCAAGGGGCAACCGACGGATATGTTCCCGGCGACGCAAAACGTTCAGGCGACGAACCGGGTATAATGACGATACAATGCTAATTTTGGGGAATTCGCCGAATCGCCGGATTCGGTCATATGTACCGTATACCGCGTCCCAATCCGACCGGTAGTACGGCTGCCCACAGCCGTTCTTGTGCCTTGCTGCGGGAGGGTTTCATCCCGGCGGGATCAGTTATCGGATGACGGACAATGTGAATATCCGGGATGATGCCCTCCCCGGCAAGGGGCAACCGACGGATATGGTACCGGTGACGCAGGACGTCCGGGCGACGGACCGGGTATAATGACGATACAATGTTATTATTGGGATATTCGCCGAATCGCCGGATCCTATCATATCCACCATATTTCGCGTTCTTCCCCTTGCCGGGGAGGGAATCATCCCGGTTTATACCGATTTCGTTTTCCAGCAACATATCCCGCCGGGATTCATCCCTCCGCCGTCAAGGCAAAGA
>CACZGD010000057.1 GCA_902780565.1 Oscillospiraceae bacterium | reverse complement strand
GTTCTCCTTTGGCTGGTTGGTTTTGTGTGGTAACTTAATTATACCATACCAAAGTCTGAACTTCTCTTTTTTTTGGTTCACATCATTTTACATCATACATATTTTCAAAATAATGTAGGAAATCAAAGCTTATAATCCACACGGATCGCGTCGTTATCGCCGACGGTGATCGAGATTTCCTTGACGTCCTGATCGTAACGGTCCACAAGAATATTCGCAATCGGGTCCTCGATCTGACGGCGGATCGTATGCCGCAGATCTCTTGCGCCGCGAACGCCGCCGGCGGATTGCGCCGCAATCGTTTTGGCGACGTTTTCCCCGATCTGCAGACGGATCCCCTTGTCGCGCAGCGAGGACTCGAATTCCTTGATCAGGATATAGGCGATCCGCTCATAATCTTCGGGCGTCAGCGAATTGAAGGCGATAACCTCGTCCACGCGTCCGATGAATTCGGGCCGCAGGAATTCACGTAATGCTTTCATCGTCTTCTCTTTATTCGCGGTATTCTTATCCGCGCCGAAGCCGAGCAGCGTTTCGCTGCGTTCGCTGCCCGCATTCGAGGTCATGATGATCACGGCGTTTGCAAAGCTGATGGTTCTGCCCTGTGCGTCGTTCGTTTTACCTTCGTCGAGGATCTGCAGCAGGATATTCATCACGTCCGGATGGGCTTTTTCGATCTCATCGAACAGGATGACCGAATAGGGCTTTCTGCGTACCTTTTCCGTCAACTGGCCTGCCTCGTCGTAGCCGACGTAACCGGGCGGGGACCCGATCAGCCGAGACACGCTGTGTTTTTCCATGAACTCGGACATATCGAGCCGTATCA
Organism: Oscillospiraceae bacterium; assembly: GCA_902780565.1. Taxonomy (GTDB): domain Bacteria; phylum Bacillota; class Clostridia; order Oscillospirales; family Acutalibacteraceae; genus RUG806. The sequence goes on along the minus strand of CACZGD010000057.1, from coordinate 26,190 downwards.
GCGTTTCCGGCGTATCAAAAAGCTCCTTGGAGAGCTGCTTGACCAGCTCCGTTTTGCCGACGCCGGTCGGTCCGACGAAGATGAACGAGGCGGGACGCTTGATCGGGCTGAGCTGGACGCGCGCTCTGCGGATCGCGGCGCAAACGGCTTCCACCGCTTCATCCTGCCCGATGATCCGTTCCTTCAGATGCTCCTCCATGAAGCGAAGCTTGCTCATATCGCTGTCAACGATCTTATTCACCGGAATACCGGTGGAAAGGCTGATCACGTGGGCGACGTCGTCCTCCGTGACGTAATTATCGCTCGCCTTTTCCTGCAGATCCTTGACGCTGAGCTCCTTTTGAATGATCTCGGAGCGAAGCTTCGCAATACTTTCATAATCCGGATTCTCGTTGGCGGTCAGCTCGTTTTCCTCCGCCTGCATTTCCTCCAGCTCTTTGAGCGCGATCTCATATTCGCCGATCGCCTTGTTGCGCAGGTTCGCGCAGGTGCAGGCTTCGTCCAGCAGATCGATCGCCTTGTCTGGGAGAAAACGCTCCGTGATATAGCGCTCAGAAAATGAAACGACCTTATATAGCAGGGAGTCGGAGATACGCACGCGATGGTAGTTTTCGTAGTAATCCTTGATTCCGAGCAGCATTTTGTAGGAATCCTCGATCGAAGGCTCTTCCACCTTGATAGGCTGGAAACGGCGCTCGAGCGCGGCGTCCTTTTCTATATGCTTGCGGTATTCGGTAAAGGTCGTGGCGCCGATGACCTGAATCTCGCCTCTGGAAAGCGCAGGCTTCAAAATGTTTGCCGCGTTCATCGACCCTTCCGCGTCGCCGGCACCGACGAGATTATGCACCTCGTCGATGAACAGGATCACGTTGCCGTCTGCTTTGACCTCGTCGATCAGCCCCTTTATGCGGCTTTCGAACTGTCCGCGGAACTGTGTGCCAGCGACAAGCGCGGTCAGATCCAGCAGATGGATCTCCTTATCGCGCAGCTTGGCGGGGACCTCCCCCTTGGAGATCCTGAGCGCCAGTCCTTCCGCGATCGCGGTCTTGCCGACGCCGGGCTCTCCGATCATGCAGGGATTGTTCTTGGTGCGGCGGCACAGGATCTGAATCGCGCGGGAGATCTCTTCTTCCCTGCCGATGATCCTGTCGATCTTGCCTTCCTTCGCGCGCAGCGTCAGATTGTTGCAGTAGAGATCCAAAAACTTTCTGGAAGACTTTTCTTTTTTCTTGCGGCCGGGACGGTCTTTTTTTGTCTTTTTGTCGCCGTCCACAGCCTGTGCAGGCAGATCGACGTCGTCGTCCTCATTGCCGGTCGTCATGGAATTGCCGCTTCCGTTGCCGCCGAAAAGCCCCTGCAAAAACGGAAAGGCGGGTGCGCCTCCGCTTTCAAAGCCGCTTTCGTCGGATCCGAAAGCCTGCCCGAACTGTTCGTTCAGACTGTCGATATCATCCTCCGTAACGCCCATTTTATTCAAAACGTCTTTGATTGGACCGATATTCAATTCCATTGCGCATTTGATGCAAAGACCTTCCTGCGTCGTTTTATCTCCTTCGATCTTGGAGATAAAAATCACAGCCGGATTCTTTTTGCATCTTGAACACAGTCTCATAAACATCCTTCCTTATTCTGCGGCTTTCTTTTCCGCTGCCTTTTTTTCCTTTTCCGCTTTCGCGCGGGCTTTTCCTTCAGGTGAAAAGCGCTCCTGGACCTGACGGTGCGTTTCGGGCATATAGCTGAAGAACGCGACGAACGTCATGATCAGCGCGATCACAACCATAACGATCATGACCGTGTCCGGTAAGGTAAACAGTTGAATGATCGAGCCCTCCCTGACACTGAACGCGCCGACTTCGGGACCGAACGCCATAACGGCGACCATCACAAGATAAAAGATCATAGTGGCAGCTTTGCCGAAGATCTCGGCGGCGCCGGGACGGATACCGAACATAAGCATCAGCAGACCGCCGATGAGCATGACGAGCTCCTTGACGATAAAGAGGAGGAAGACCCACGCAAACAGGTGAAGCGTCGGATTCTCCGCCTGATAAAAGGACAGGAACATCATGACCGCAATGGTCGCCTGCGTCAGCTTATCCGCGATGGGATCAAGGAGCTTGCCGAGCGCGCTGATCTGATTGAAGCGGCGCGCGATCTTTCCGTCGAAGAAATCGCTCAGACCGGAAAGCGCAAGCACGACGACAGCCCAAAGCAGATAGATCCCTTTCGATTCGTGCTGCCCCTTATAAAAGAGCACGGCAAAAACGGGAATCATCAGAATGCGCAGAAAAGACAGCAGGTTCGGGATCGTCCAAACGTTGTCAAACAGCCCTTCCTGTAATTTATTTTGCTTCGTTTCTGTGTTGTTTTTCATTGCCTTAACCCCTTTATACTAAAAGTTTTGAAAGGAACGTGCAGAGATAGGACTGTTCGACCTGCCCCGAAAGGAAGGCGTTGCTGATCGCCGGAGCGATCAGGATCAACAGGATCCCGATGAACAGGATCGGAATAACCCCCTTGATGAGGCCGAGCGCACCGCCGCCGATTTTGTTGACGGTGGACAGAATGCCGCCCTCCCGCTTATCGAAAAGCGCCGAATTGACCCATACTGCGACCAAACGTAGTATAACAGAAATGACCACAAAGAGCAAAACCATTGTAATAAAAGTTAAAACTTTTGTTATTATTGGTGAAACGTAATCCTGCTCGAGCTGTGTGGTCGTCAGGACCTGCGAGATCGTGCTTTTTGTTTCTTCTGACGGCAGCAGTCCGAGCGACTGTGCGATCGCGCGAAGCTGCTCCGGTATGCTCTGCACGGCAGCGTCAATGAATTCGTTCACACTTCCGCCGACCGAACCGGAGGGCAGCGCAGCGTTGAGACTGTTCATGACGCGCTCCCGGAGGAAACGCTGATAGGCAAACGAAGCGATCGGCTGCGCGCCGACTTTGGATATAACACCGGCAAGAACGTAAGCAAGCATATGCAGGACAGTGATAAAGATCCCCTTGCGAACGCCCATCCATACGATCAGGCCGATCAGCAGCAAACATACGATATCGATGATCATTCAGAATCCACCTCCGGCGTTTGATCTTCTGCGGAATGATAATCCGTTTCATAACACTTGAGTCCGTTGGCGGTCAACAGATAGATCCGCTCGTCATTGACCAGGAGGCGGTAAGAGGACTCGTGCAGCTGGAAAGATCCGATCTCCGTCTCGTTGGCGTCAAAGACGCAGACCCTGTCCTGAAAACGCAACGCCGTACAGTGTCTGTCTGCGCTCATTCCATATACGGATTCATCAAAGTTTTTGGTAAAGATATGATCCAGACGTTTGTTGAAAAAGCGAAGCTCCGTATTCTTTTCATTCCCGAAAAGATTCAGCGCGACACAGGATAATCCGTCTGACGGCGGTGTGGTATGTTTCAGCTCGTTCGGGGAGAATGCGGTGATCTGGTTCAGCGTCCCCTGTGAATCGATCAGGTATACCCCGCTGTCTGTCTGCACGCCGACTTCCTTATTGGAGATGAAACGAACGGTAAATGCGGCTTCTCTTTCAAAGGTACACGCCGCCAGCTGTTTTTTATCGCTGGATGCGATATCGAAAACGTAAACCGTCGTAGTATAAGAGGCGTTTTTAACGGAAATCATGCTGAACGCGATCTTTTTGCCGTTATCGGAAAGCGAGACGTCCAGTAAATAATCAGGGCCTCCCCATTCAAAGAGCAGCTTATCGTTGGCGGAACGCACAAAAACATGCGTCTGATAAGAGCCGTCCGCATTCAGAACGTAAGCAAAGTTTCCGTTCGGCGCAACGGCGCCGTTTGCGACCTCCGCATCCGTTTTGACGACCGTATCCACGCGCGCGTTCTTTTCGATCCGCAATTCTTTGCCGCCTTTATCATAAAGAAGCAGATGCTTCCCCGCGCTCTTTGCTACGGGAGAATTGTAAAGGTGCGAGTTCTTCGCGATGAGTTTTCCGGTATGGTCAACGTATTCCACAGTATTGCCCGTGGTGATCGCGATCCCTTCCGGATAGGGATTCAGCGAGATAACGCTGTCGGAGGCAATGGGATAAAAAATGCTCGCGCCGTTGATAAAAGAGGAGTTCGCCTGATCGATCAAGGCGGATGCGCCGAATATCGCCCCGATGATGATCCCGACCGCGACAAGAGAGATCAGCGCCGTTTTCATCCTTGTCATCGCGAGACCGGCGGAACGGCGACGCCTGTGTGCGTTTTTTTTCTTTGGTTCCTCTCCTTCCGGCTCTTCCGGTTCCTTCGTTTCTCCGGCGGAGGGCATCAGATCAGATTCCTTTTCGATCGCTGCGATCTTTTCCGCACGCTTATTCTCTTCGTCCTTCAGGATCTCTTCCGGATCCTTCAGCAGATCCTCAAGATACTGAAAATCTTTTCCTTCTTTCACATCTTCCCCTCCTTATATGTGACCCGATTCAGATACAGGCCTTCCGGCGGCATGGTTTTCCCCGCAAGCGTCCGATCGCCGGAATCGATGATCGCCGGGATCTGCCCCACCGGGATCTTCCCCTCCGCGATATACAGCAGCGTTCCCGCCATGATGCGGACCATGTTATACAGGAACCCGTCGGCCTCAACATGGAAGACGACAAGCTCATCCCTGCGGAAGACCCCGGCGTCCTTGACGGTCCGAACGTTAGATAAAACGGAGGATCCGGCGGCGCAGAACGCCGAAAAATCATGCGTCCCGATAAAGTCCTTCGCCTCAGCATCCATCAGCCCGGCGTCAAGCTCGTGTTTGATCTGGCAGGCGCGGTTCGCGTAGAAGGGATTGCGCTGCCTGCCGATATAAAACTGGTAATGATATTCTTTCGATTCACAGTCGAATCTGGCGTTGAAGGCGGGATCGACGACCCTGCAGTCAATAACAGATATCGCTTCATGCAGATAGAAGTTCAGCCCGCCGATCACTGCAGCAGGCGGCAGCACCTTATCGGTCTTGAAGTTCGCGTGAAAATCACGGGCGTGTACGCCGGCGTCTGTTCGGCTGCATCCCTGCACGTGGACGCGTTCCCCGAACAGCTTCTGCACGGCGCCTTGCAGATCCTCCTGCACGGAATAGGCGTTGTTCTGCGTCTGCCAACCGTGAAAAAAAGAGCCGTCGAACATGAGCGTCAATAAATAATTCATGAGATCACCGCTTGGAAGATCAGCGTGCTGCCGATCGGATAAAAGCTTGTAAACACCGCGGTCGCGGAAACAAGGAGCAGAACGCCGCCGGCAAGCCAGTCTCGCCAGCCAAGGCGCATCCGGCGGAGTCTTGTGCGATGCGCGCCGTCCGTATAACAGCGGCACTCCATGGCGGTGGCAAGCTCCGCCGCACGGCGGAATGACGACACAAGAAGCGGCACGAATACAGATACGAGCGCTTTGATCCGCTGCCCGAGGTTGCCGGTGTCAAGCTTTGCGCCGCGTGCTTTCTGCGCGCTCATGATGATATCGATCTCCCGCAGAAGGGTCGGAATGAATCGCAGCGCGATGGTCATCATCATGGCGAGCGAATGCACCGGAACATGCAGCCATTTGAGCGGCGTCAACAGCTTTTCGATCGCGTCCGTCAACAGCGTCGAGGAGGTCGTATACGTTAGCAGGGACGTCAACAGGATCAGTGTGATGATACGCACGATCAGAAAGATCGCGCCGTATACGCCGCCGCTTGTGATCACAAAAGAGCCGTTTGGAAACGGTTTCCACCAGACGTCGCCTTTGTCATTATAGATCAGCTGCAAAAGCGCCGTAAAAATCACAAGAACGACGATTGCTTTCATGCTTTTCCAGATCATTTTCGGAGAGATCCGGGAAAGGATCACCGCCGTGAAGGAAAAGACGAGCATGAGAAGCAAAGAAAAGAAATTTCTGCAAATGAATAATACAACGATAAAAACGATTAGGATCAGGATCTTAGCGCGCGGATCGAGTTTATGCACGAAGGATTCGCCGGGAAAGAATTGCCCGATCGTGATATCTTTGATCATGTCCGTCCGCCCTCCTTCAGTAATCTGCAAAGCAGTTTTGCGGCGTCCGGGAGCGTGTAGGCGTCCGGCAGATCGAAGCCCTTGTCGCGGAGCGCCCGAAGAATACGCGTGTAGGAGGGAACGTCCAGCCCGATCTCATGCAGTTTTTGGGTATCGGCAAACACTTCCTGCGGCGTGCCGGAAAGATGGAGCTTTCCTTTATTAAGAACAAGGATCCGGTCTGAGATTGAAGCGGCGATTTCCATGCTGTGCGTGACGATCATGATCGTTGCGCCCTGTTCGGCGCGGCAGCGCCGGATCATATCCAGGATCTCTTCCCTTCCGACGGGATCCAGTCCTGCCGTCGGTTCGTCCAAAATCAGAATCTCGGGCTCCATGGCGATGACGCCCGCAATGGCGCAGCGGCGTTTTTGCCCGCCGGAAAGATCGAACGGAGATGCTTCCAGTTTCTCGGACGGAAGTCCGACGATGGCGGCAGCTTTCTGAACTCTTGCTCGGATCTCATCAGGGGCAAGTCCCATATTTTTCGGACCGAAGCCGATATCCGCGGCGCAGGTCTCCCCGAAAAGCTGATATTCCGGATATTGAAAACAGAGCCCGACCCGGAACCGCGCGGCGGCAGCGGTTTTCTTTGTTTCGTTGATATCTTTTCCGTTCAGCAGGACCTGCCCGCGGTCCGGTTTCAAAAGACCGTTAAGCATCTGCATAAGGGTGGATTTGCCGGATCCGGTGTGCCCGATCACGGATACGCATTCCCCCTTCTCAATCGAAAAGGAAACGTTATCTATGGCCTGCACGGCAAAAGGCGTGTGCAGACCGTAGCCGAACGATATATTTCTGACTTCTAGGATGGGCATTATTGTGACTCTTTCATAAAACGCTGAAACGCGTCGATAAAATCTTGTTCGGTAAGGACGCCGGGCGTCAGACGGATCCCAAGCTCGCTGAGTTCAAAACTAAGCTTTGCGGGATCCGGCAGCTCCAGTCCGCAGCGGACGATCAGATCCGTTTGCGTAAATACTTCGCTTGGGGTTCCGGTCTTTAAGATCCTGCCGTCGCTGAGAAGCATTACGCGGTCCGCTTCGGCGGCTTCATCCATAAAATGCGTGATATAGACCACGGTGATCCCATATTCGCGGTTCAGCCGGTGAATCGTGTTCAGAATCGATCTTCGGCCTTTGGGGTCCAGCATCGCGGTCGGCTCGTCAAAGAAGATGCATTTCGGGCGCATTGCGATCATGCCTGCAATCGAAACGCGCTGCTTCTGCCCGCCGGACAGTCTGTGCGTCTCATGAAAACGGCGGTCGTACATATCGACGGCCTTGAGCGCCGCGTCCACACGGGATCGGATCTCTTCCCGCGGCAGGCAAAGATTTTCGGGACCGAAGGCAACGTCCTCTTCTACAATGGAAGCAACGATCTGATTATCGGGATTCTGAAAAACGATCCCGATCTTTTTCCGGATCTCGATCTGCTGTTCTTCGTCCCCTGTGTCGACTCCGTCGACGAGGATCCGCCCCTGATCCGGCAGCAACAGCGCGTTTGAAAGCTTTGCGACTGTGGATTTCCCGGAGCCGTTATGCCCGAGAATGCAAAGGAATTCCCCTTCCATGACTGAGAAGGAAATGTCTTGCAGGACGGTCTTCGGATTTTCCGTATCCGTTTCATAGCTGAAGGATACGTTTTGAAAGGATATCAGTTCCTTCTTATTCATAAAGCAGAAAACATCCTCTGTAAAGGGATCATCTTGTCCAGATCGCGGACGCCCCGCATGGCAGAACAAGTCCGGATCTTGTCACGGGAATCCCGATCTCATCTGCGGAAACGGAGCCTCCGTGCGAAGGAATCACCAATGCGCCGAGTATATATGCCATAACGGACGGTGAAAGTCCCGTTGTATACGAATTGATCAGAAAGAGCTTGGCATCAGGGCTCAGCAGACCGACGCATTTTTCGCACAGACGATAGATCTCGCTTTCCAGCTTCCAGATCTCGCCGCCGGGTCCGCGCCCATAGGACGGCGGATCCATGATGATCACGTCATATTGGTTGCCGCGACGAAGCTCGCGCTCGACGAATTTGATGCAGTCGTCTACAAGCCAGCGCACCGGTCTGTCGGCAACGCCTGAGAGCGCCGCGTTTTCCTTCGCCCATTGCACCATGCCTTTTGAGGCGTCCACGTGGGTCACGGCTGCGCCGGCGTGCAGCGCGCTGATCGTGGCGCAGCCGGTGTAGGCAAACAGATTCAGAACGCGAAGTTGACGGTTGGAGCAGCGGATCAGATCCGCAATAAGATCCCAGTTGACCGCTTGCTCCGGAAAGATCCCCGTATGCTTGAAGCCCATGGGCTTTACGTGGAAGGACAGGTTTCGGTAGCCGACCATCCATTCGTCCGGAAGCTTTGTAAAAACGTCCCAATGACCGCCGCCGGTGTTGGCTCTGGAATATCTGGCATCTGCTTTTTTCCAAAGCGGATCAAGCTTCGGCGTTTGCCAAAGCACCTGCGGGTCCGGCCTGATCAGGATATACCGGTCCCACCGCTCCAGACGTTCGCCGTCTGCGCAGTCGATCAGCTCATATTGGTTCCAACCGGATGCGATCCTCATTATATCAGCCTTTCCCGTACGACTTCCGCGATCTGTTCGGAAAGCCGGGCGATCTGTTCCTTATCCTTCCCCTCCAGCATGACGCGGACCAGCGGTTCCGTGCCGGAAGCTCTGACCAAAACGCGGCCGCTGTCGCCGAGCTCTTTTTCTGCGGCTTCGATCGCAATTTTAATCTCTTTATCTTCAAACAGTCTTAATTTGCCCAAAGAGGAGACGCGTACGTTTTTGAGCACCTGCGGGAAGATCTCGATCTCGGAGGCGAGCGTCTTCAGGGATTTCCCGGATTCACGGATGACGTTCAGAAGCTGAACGGCAGTCAATTGACCGTCGCCGGTCGTCGCATGATCCAGAAAGATCACGTGTCCGGATTGCTCGCCGCCGATGTGGAAGCCTTTTTCAAGCATGCGCTCCAGCACATAGCGGTCGCCGACCTTTGTCTTTTCGCAATTGATGCCGTTTTCTTCGCAGAACTTGAACAGGCCCATGTTGCTCATGACCGTAGCGACCAACGTGTTCGCGTTCAGGCGACCGTGCTCCTTCATATGCTTCGCGCAGATCGCCATGATCTTATCGCCGTCAACAAGGTTGCCCTCTTCGTCGGTGCAAAGCAGACGGTCCGCGTCGCCGTCAAACGCCAGTCCGAGGTCAAAGCCGTTCTCTCGCACGTATTCCTGCAGGATCTCAATATGCGTGGAGCCGCAGTTTTTATTGATGTTGACGCCGTCCGGGCGGCAGTTGATGACTGTGCACTCCGCACCGAGGCGACGGAACAGTTCGTTCGCCGTTTCGCTGGCGGAGCCGTTGGCACAGTCGATCGCAATGCGCATCCCATAAAAATGTCCGACGGCGGTGTTTTCGATATGATGGATATAATCCTTCACCGCGTTTTTGCCTGATGTGATGGAGCCGACTTCGCCGCCGACCTTCAGGGGAGGCGGCAGGATCTCGTCAAGAATGATCGCTTCGATTTTTTCTTCCATTTCATCCGGCAGCTTATAGCCGTTGGAACGGAAGATCTTGATGCCGTTGTATTCGCAGGGGTTATGCGACGCGGAGATCATGACGCCGGCGTCGTATGAGTATTCCTTGACAAGAAATGCAACGGCGGGCGTAGGTACCACACCGAGCTGCAGCACGTCGCAGCCGACGGAGCAAAACCCTGCGGCGATCGCACTGGACAGCATATCCGCCGAAATCCGCGTGTCCGTGCCGACAAGGATCTTCAACTTTTTGTCTCCTTTATTTTCCCCAAGGACCATTGCGGCGGCACGGCCGATCTTCATTGCGAGCTCGCAACTGATCTCTGTATTCGCAATGCCGCGCGCGCCGTCTGTTCCGAATAATCTTCCCATGTTCTGTGCCTCTTTCTGCAATCATTAATTCTGCGGGACGGGGATCCCGAGGTGGATATATGCGGCGTTCGTGACTTCCCTGCCGCGCGGGGTCCTTGCGAGGAAGCCGATCTGCATCAGATACGGCTCATAAACGTCCTCGATCGTGACGGCCTCTTCCCCGATTGCCGCTGCGATCGTCTCAAGTCCGACGGGGCCGCCTTTATAGTTATAAATCATCGTCGTCAGCATTCTGCGGTCGATATTATCAAGCCCAAGCTCGTCGATATCCATTCTGCGCAGCGCAAGCTGGGCATCCTCCAGCGTAATGCGTCCACTGCCGATCACTTGCGCGAAATCGCGCACACGCTTCAAATAGCGGTTTGCAAGGCGCGGGGTGCCTCTGGAACGCGAGGCGATCTCAATGGAGCCCTCGGGGTCAATATCGATCCCGAGGATTCCGGCGCTTCGCGTCACGATTTTGCTCAGATCCTCAGGGCTGTAAAGCTCCAGTCTTTCCACCGTGCCGAAACGGTCGCGCAGCGGGGCACTCAGGGACCCCGCTTTGGTTGTTGCGGCAACAAGCGTGAAGGGCGGCAGATCGAGACGGATGCTTCTGGCGGACGGACCTTTGCCGATAATGATATCGATCGCATGCTCTTCCATTGCGGGATACAGCACTTCTTCTACGCTTCTGCTGAGGCGATGGATCTCGTCAATAAATAAGATATCGCCGGGGCTGAGGTTCGTGAGCAGCGCGGCAAGATCGCCAGGCTTTTCGATTGCGGGACCGGAGGTTACACGGAGCTGCGCGCCCATGGTATTGGCGATAATTCCCGCAAGGGTGGTTTTGCCAAGTCCTGGCGGGCCGTAAAGCAGCACGTGATCCAGCGCTTCACCGCGCTGCAGCGCAGCCTGCATATAGATATTCAGATTTTCCTTGACTTTTGACTGTCCGATATAATCATCCAGCGTTTTGGGGCGCAGGCTGTTTTCGATCTCCACGTCGGGGGCGGAAAACTCCGGCGACGCCATTCTGTAATCGCCGTCTTCAAACGAATTGATCGCCATATCAGATTAACCTCCCCAGGATAGTTTTTTGAGTCCCTCTTTGATCAGCGTCTGCACGGGAAGCTCGGGATCTGTGCCCGCGAGGGCTTTTTGAGCGTCTGCCGCGCCGAACCCGAGGGAGACAAGGGTGAGATCTCGGACGGCGCAAGCTTTGCGACCTTGCTTTTCAGCTCCATCACGACGCGCTGCGCGATCTTGGGACCGACGCCCTGCGCTTTCGTGATCGCCTTGACGTCGCCCGACGCAATTGAAAGCGCCAGCGCCGATGGAGACGCTGTGGATAAGATGGAGATCGCGGCTTTCGCCCCGACGCCCGATACGCTGACAAGCATCTTAAAGAATGCCAGTTCGTCCCGATCCAAAAAACCGTACAGCTCAAAGGGCTCATCCTTTGCCGTCGCGTTCTGGTTGAAGATCAGGTGCGTATACAGCGTGACGGTGCCTCCGTTGGGCGGCAGCCTGCGGATCGTGTTTAAGGAAGCGGAACATTTATAAGCGACGGCGCCGCAGTCGACCGCAACGAAGGTCGGTTCCGTGCTGATGATTTTGCCTGTGATGGAATAAAACATATTCGTACCTGCCTGTGAGGTTAACTTAATTCGGCAACTGCTTGATCGCGGAGAACAGCGAGCCGCTGCAGTGTGCGTGGCAAAGCGCCAGCGCCAAGGCGTCAGCCGTGTCGTCTGGTTTCGGCACGCGATTCAGCCCCAGAATGGACTTCGTCATCTCCTGCACCTGTTTCTTTTCAGCTCTGCCGTAACCGACGACGCTCTGTTTGACCTGCAGGGGCGTATATTCAAATATTTCCGCGTTATATTGCTGAGCCGCGAGCAGGATCACACCGCGCGCTTCGGCAACGTCGATCGCCGTTTTCTGATTCGTATTAAAGAAAAGCTTTTCGATCGACATCGCATCCGGATGATATTTATCCAGTAAAAAGCACATATCGCCGTAAATGCTTTTCAGGCGCAGCGAAAATTCCATTTCTGCGGGCGTTGTGATCGCGCCGAAGTCCAGAATACGAAAACGGTTATTCTGATATTCGAGCACCCCGTAGCCGACGATCGCGTAACCGGGGTCAATCCCTAATATGATCATTTCTACACTCCGTTCAAACAGTCATTTAAGTATAACATGTTTTTTCTTTTATCTCAATAGTTTTTGATAAAAATTGTTCTTATACGATATAAAGAAAAAGACCTCAAATGAGGTCTCTTTCGATGCAATGATCAACCGTTGTCGGTCTGCTCGTCGGGAACGATATCGATCCCGGTCGCAAATCTGAACAGCGAAAGAAGTTTTTTGAAATACGAAACGAAAAAAGATGCATAAGCGGCAAGCGTTTGAATCGCAGGTCCCATTCTATCCAAAATACCTTCCATAATCATCTACCCTTTCATTTTGATATTTACAAATTAATTGTAACATGAAATCCAGAAAAAATCAATAGGTCACGAAAAAAGGAAACGAATTCTTTCTTAGCTTTATTGAGTCACCGTAAAACCAATTATTACGTCTCGGAGGCGGGCTGAGGTTCCGGCTCCGGTTCCGGTTCAGGCTCCGGCTCCGGATTTTGTTCCTGTTCTGTCGTGGGCTCCGTTGTGGGTTCAGTTGTGGGTTCAGTTGTAGGCTCCGTTGTGGGTTCTGTTGAAGGTTCCGTCGTAGGCTCGGTCGTAGGCTCAGTCGTCCGCTCGGTGGTTCGTTCGGTTGTGCGCTCAGTCGGTCTTTCGGTTGTTCTTTCCGTTGCGGCTTCCGTAATAGCCTCTTCGGTCGTCGATTCTTCTGTCGTGGATTCCTCAGCCGTTGAGGTCTCGGTCGTGGACTCCTGTTCCGTCGTGGATTCGGTTTCCGCCTCCGTCGTATTCGTCGCGGAAGGTTCGATCGCCGGATTTGTGGTCGCTGCGTTCTTATCTCTGAACGAAGACAGCGAGCTGACCGCGAAGAATATGATAGCGAGAAGAAGAACAACAAGGATCGTTGTAACGATCAGGAAAGCGGCTTTTTTACCCTTACCGACAGGGACAGTATTCTCGTCATCCTCCGCATCCTCCCGCGGCATGGGTTCAGCGACTTCCGCATCTTCGGAATGCTGCGGAGCGACAAATTCATCCTCGGTGCGGAAAAGCGGCGCTGCTGCGGGCGCAAAGGAATAGGCGGGTTCGCCGACCTCCATGATCTTGACAACAAGTGCGGAGATCGCGTCCTTGCAGCCGAAACGGACAGCCTGCGACGCAAGCTGCGCGACGATCTTTTTGATGTCGCCTTCGGCGTTGCGGTAGATCGCCTCCATCAGGTCCTCGTTCAGGGCGGCGGCAACCTGTTCCGTAACAAGAATGAACGTATCGTCAACCTGGACGTCGTCGATCTCGGCGATGCCGAAGGAGGACTGCTCGTCCGGGAAAAGATGCTTTACGGGTTCAACAACCTCGCAGAACAGGTCGCGGATGCGATAAAGCCTGGCGTTGCCCATTTTTGCAAGATAGACTTTATCCTCTTTCCCGACAAAGATGGAGAAATCGCAGGCGGAGGAATCAAATCCGGACTCAACAAGAACCTTAGCGAACGCACGGAAGAACTCCGCAAGCATATCCGCAAAATTCGTTCCGTCGTCACGGAAGCCCTCTACGCAGTTCTGAAACAGATCGGCTGCGCTTTCGGCTGTGCCTTTATACGCGGAACTGGCAAGCACGTAATAGGGGCGATCTTTACTGATGCCGGCGGCACGGATCCCTTTTTCCGAATGAACGACTTCCCGCGGCCAAACTTTGCCTGCGGCGTTAACCCCATCTGTGTTATACTCAAGCTTGGGGGATTTTCTGCTGACGATCGCAGCGTCAACGGTCATAGTCATGATTGAGTTCCTCCCTTTTATGAATGCGATATGGATTCTATGGATTGTAAAAGTATCGGTCGGACGTCCGCGGCAAGATACAGCGAACCGCAGACGATCACGCCGTCATATTCATGCGCGCGTTCCAAGGCGGTTCTGATCGCGTCTTCCGGCAGATCCCGCGCATCGGCGCGAACGCCGTGCCGACGGAACAGCTCCGCGAAACGGGATGCAGGGATCGCCCTCGGGTTGGTGGGCGTAGCGGTGATCACATCCCGGAAAACGCCTGCAAGGAGCTGCACGGCGGATGCAAGGTCCTTATCTTCCATCATACCGACGACGCCCAACAGTTTGCCGTTCGGCATAAAAGAACGGATCAAGGAAACAAGCGCACGAAGTCCGTCCGGATTATGCGCGCCGTCCAGTAGGACAAGCGGTTTTTCGCAAAGGACCTCCGTGCGGGCGGGAATAAAAGCGGCGGCAATGCCGGAACGGATACTGTCCGTCGGGATGCGCCAGCCTTTCCCCCTCAGGGCCTCGATCGCGGTAAGCGCAAGACCGAGATTGTCGATTTGGTGGGCGCCCGGGAAGGGGCAATGCAGCAAGGCGGAATGATACAGAACGTCGGTGCAGGTCAATGCTCTTTTGCAGATCAGCAGTCGCGTGGGATCGCTGAGGAGCAGCGGCGCGTTCTGCGCGTATGCGTCCTTGCGGATCACAGAGAGCGCCGTCTGATCTTGCGCTCTGCTGACAACGACAGGAATGCCGGACTTGATGATGCCGCTTTTTTCCCATGCGATCTTTTCGATCGTATCGCCGAGAATGGCGGTGTGATCGAACGAGATCGACGTGATCACGGACAGAATCGGCTTTTCGATCAGATTTGTCGCGTCAAATCTGCCGCCGAGCCCGGTCTCCAGAACGACGACGTCGCACTTTTTCGATTTATAATACAGGAACGCCGCAGCCGTGACGGCTTCGAATTCCGTGGGAAAGACGCCTTCTTCGTTCAGCTTGAGGATTGCCTGCCGTACCTGCAAAGTAACTTCATCCAGATCCGAATAAGAAATCATTTCCCCGTTCAGACGGATCCGCTCCCGGAAGTCCAGGACAAACGGCGACGTGTACAGCCCGGTCCGAAAACCGGCAGCCTGCAGAACAGAAGCGATCAGGGTGCAGGTGCTCCCCTTCCCGTTCGTTCCGGCTACATGGACGCAGGACAGTGCTTTCTGCGGATCGCCGAGCGCTTTACAAAGCGCGGAGATCCTGGACAGTCCCGGCTGTACGCCGAACCGATTCAGCGAATGGTAATAAGAAACGGCGTCAAATTGATTTGTCATTATTCAACCCAGTTTTGCAATGCTTTCGCGAAGAAGCTCCGCCTTTTCGTTGAACTTTTTCAGGTTTTCCTTCTGCTCGTCCACAACCTTTTGCGGCGCTTTCGCAAGGAAGCCCTGATTGGAAAGCTTGGCGTTGATGGACGACAGCTTGCGTTCCACATCCTCCAGCTCTTTGGTCAGACGTTTGCGCTCCGCCTCGAAATCGACAAGCTCGTTCATCGGAATAAAGATCTTTGCCTTATCCGTGATCACACAAACGGATTTTTCCGTGTCGAAGTCCGCTTCCAGCCCGACTGTCACGCCGGAGGCGGAAGCAAGTCGGATAAAGTAAGGCGCTGCGGCGGAGAACAGCTCGTTTTCCTGCGTGGAGATATTCAGGTGCGCTTTCTTGGAGGGCGCGACATTCATTTCCGCACGGCGGTTACGGACTGCCTTGACGGAGGTCATAATGCTTTCCATCTGATCCGCTTCCGCTGCGAAGTTAAGCGCCTCGTCAAATCCCGGCCAGGAGGACACCATGATGGATTCGCCCTCATGCGGCAGCGTCTGCCAGATCTCCTCCGTGATAAACGGCATAAAGGGATGCAGAAGCTTGAGCGTATTGGAAAGAACAAACACGAGCACGGCGCGCACTTCGTTCTTCTGCGTTTCATCCTCGGAAGAAAGTCGGATCTTGCTGATCTCGATATACCAGTCACAGAAAACGTCCCAGATAAAGTCATAGAGCTTCGCGACGGCCATGCCGAGTTCGTACTTGTCCAGATTATCCGTGACCTCGCGGACAAGGATATTGTATTTCGTCAGGATCCAGCGATCCTCCAGCTTCAGGTGTTCGGGCAGCGGCAGGACCGTATCCGTGTCTGCAAGGTTCATCTGAATGAATCTTGCCGCGTTCCAGAGCTTGTTTGCGAAGTTCCTGGAGGCTTCCACCTTTTCATCGGAGAAGCGCATGTCGTTGCCGGGCGCGTTGCCGGTCGCAAGCGTAAAGCGAAGCGCGTCTGCGCCGTACTGATCGATGATCTCCAGCGGATCGATGCCGTTGCCGAGGGACTTGGACATCTTTCTGCCGAGCGCGTCGCGGACAAGCCCGTGAATCAGGACCGTGTTGAACGGCGCCTTCCCGGTATATCTGAGCCCGGAGAAGATCATTCTGCTGACCCAGAAGCCGATGATATCATAGCCCGTGACGAGCGTATTCGTGGGATAGTAATGACGAAGATCTTCTGTGTCTTCCGGCCAGCCGAGGGTAGAAAACGGCCACAGGGCGGAGGAGAACCAGGTATCCAGCGTGTCGGGATCCTGCGTGAGCGCGCCGCCGCATTTCGGGCAGCAGGCAGGCGCTTCCTTCGCAACGACGGTATGTCCGCAATCGTCGCAATACCAAGCGGGGATGCGATGGCCCCACCAAAGCTGGCGGGAGATGCACCAGTCGCGGGTGCCCTTCATCCAGTTGATATAGTTTTTGGTGAAGCGTTCCGGCACGAAACGGATCTCTCCGTCCTCAACGGCTTTGATCGCGGGACCGGCAAGCGGGTCCATTTTTACGAACCATTGCTTTGAGACCATCGGTTCGATATCGGAATGACAGCGGTAACAGGTGCCGACCTGATGCTTGATCGGTTCGATCTCTTTGAGATAGCCTCTGGCTTCCAGATCCGCAAGAATCGCTTTTCTTGCCTCTTTGGTCGTCATTCCTGCGTATTTGCCGCAGTCCAGGACCTCGGGCTCTCCTTTTGCGGCGCGGCCGCTGGCAATATACTCGTCTGCTGCTTTTTTATCTTCCTCGCCGGTCATGTGACCGTCGTAGGTAAATGTACGCACGATCGGCAGATCGTGGCGGCGGCCGACCTCGAAATCGTTCGGGTCGTGCGCCGGCGTGATCTTCACAACGCCGGTCCCCTTCTCAAGGTCCGCGTGCTCGTCCAGTACGATCGGGATCTCCTTGTTGAGAAGCGGTAGGATCACATGACACCCGTGCAGGTGTTTATACCGCTCGTCATTCGGATTGATTGCGACGGCAGTATCGCCGAGCATCGTTTCCGGGCGCGTAGTGGCAAGCTCCAGCTTTTCGCCGGTCTCTTTGACCGTGTAAAGCAGGTGCCAGAAATTGGAATTCTTTTCTTCATATTCGACTTCCGCGTCGGAAATGGAGGTCTTGCAGCAGGGGCACCAGTTGACCATGCGGTTGCCGCGATAGATCAGTCCCTGTTCGTAAAGGCCGACGAACACTTCTTTGACGGCGTTGGAGCACCCTTCATCCAGCGTGAAGCGTTCTCTGTCCCAATCGCAGGAGGAGCCCATTTTCTTGAGCTGCTCGATGATCCGTCCGCCGTACTGTTTTTTCCAGTCCCATGCACGGACAAGGAAGGCTTCTCTGCCGATGTCCTCTTTTTTGATTCCTTCCTTGCGCATGGCTTCCACGATCTTCGCTTCGGTCGCGATGGACGCGTGGTCAGTTCCGGGCAGCCATAACGTATCAAAACCCTGCATCCGCTTATAGCGGATCAGGATATCCTGCAAGGTATTATCCAGCGCATGCCCCATGTGGAGCTGACCGGTAATGTTGGGCGGCGGGATCACGATCGTGTACGTCGGCTTCTCAGCCTCACGTTTCGCGTGAAAATACTTCCCGTCCAGCCAGAATTGATAGATCCGGTCCTCCACACGACCGGGATCGTATACCTTCTCAAGTTCTTTTCGCATAGGATGTTCTCCTTCGGATGACCAAATGACAATATTTAAGATATTATAACATCAAAAAATCGTTTTGTAAATACCCTATTCCTGTAAAAATGACCGCAACGCGGAATATCTGAGGTGGGTTTTGTTGTTGTCCGTCATACCCATTACGCGATCCGCGTCGCCGACGATGATCAGGATTTTCTTTGCGCGGGTCACGGCGGTGTAAAGCAAATTCCGATACAACAAGGGCCGGGGACTGTCGATCAGCGGGATGATCACGACCGGATACTCGCTGCCCTGACTTTTATGCACGGTGATCGCATAGGCCAGCTCAAGCTCGGACAGATTATCGTTCGGGTACTGCGCGATCCTGCCGTCGAAATCGATCTCCATTGTAGCGGTCAGGTAGTTGATCTTTCGGATGATACCGATATCGCCGTTGAAGATGCCGTCGTTCACTTCCGGGCCCTTTTCCCAGTGGATGTTATAATTATTGCGGATCTGCATCACGCGGTCGCCTTCCCGGAAGATCCTGCCGCCGGGCGTGCGAAGCTCGTTTTTATTGCGATCCGCGGGGTTCAGGACCGCCTGCAGACGCTTATTCAGATTCTGCGTGCCGCATTCCCCTCGTTTGGAAGGACAGAGGACCTGAATATCCGTCATCGGAGAAAATCCATAGGCGTCGGGCAGACGCTTCGAGACGAGAGCAGTCACGGTATCCGCGGTCAGCGCAGGGGTTTCTCGCGGCATAAAAAAGAAATCGTTGTCCGTGCGGTTCATGACCGGATACTCACCGCCGATGATACGATGCGCGTTCATCACGATCATGCTTTTCTGCGCCTGACGAAAGATTTCCGTCAGGCAAACGACCGGCATTACGCCGGAGGCGATCAGGTCGCCGAGGACGTTCCCGGGACCGACGCTCGGAAGCTGGTCCGCGTCGCCGACCAAGATGATCCTGCAGCCGATCGGCAGCGCGTCCAGAAGAGACGCCATCAGCTCCACGTCGACCATCGAGACCTCATCCACGATCAGCGCGCCGCAGCCGAGTTGATTCCCGGCGTTGCGGCGAAATACCGGCTTGTTGTCCTCCGACCATTCGACCTCAAGCAGACGGTGGATGGTTTTTGCGTCCCTTCCTGTGACCTCGCTCATTCGTTTCGCCGCCATGCCGGTCGGCGCGCAGAGAAGAATCTGGATATTCCGACGCTCAAGCTCTGAAATAATTCCCTTGACCGCCGTCGTTTTGCCGGTACCGGGACCGCCGGTCAGAATGAGCAGCCCCTTGTCCGCGGCAATTCGAATGGCTTCTTTCTGTTTGTCCGCGTATTCGATCCCCTCGCGAAGTTCAATTTTTCGGATATCCGCCTCTTTTGTCTCCGTTGAGGCGGACGCATGCCGGATCGCGCGCCGCAGGCGCACCGAAATACCCCGTTCCGCTTCGTAAATCGCAGGAAGGAACAGGACCTCCTCCTCGTTCAACATGTAAGAAACCAACCGTTTTTCCCCGAGAAGCGCGTCGATGGTGAGATCCGTTCCATCCCGTTCGATCCCCAGAAGCTCCCGGCTCGGCGCGTAAAGCTTTTTGCGCGGAATACAGGTGTGGCCGTTGGCGTAAAGATTATGCGAAAGGATATACAGTACGCCTGCCGCGTTGCGATAACCGGAATCCGGCTGCAGCCCCATGGCTGAAGCAAGCTTTTCCACGCGTTCAAAAGAAAACCCGTTGACCGTATCGCACAACAGGTAGGGGTTTTCTTTGATCAGCGTGACAGCGTTGATCCCGAATACTTTATAGATCGCGGCGCTTTCCGTCGGCGTGACGCCATAAGTTTCCAGCTCCAGCATGATGCGGCGCAGCGCATAACGCAGGTTAAATTCATTGCTGATCTCAACGGCTTTTTTCTTGGAGATCCCCGGGATGACCGTGAGCCGTTCAGGGTCATGCTCCAGAACGTCAAAGCTCTCATCTCTGAATTCCTTGATGATCTTTGCGGCAGTTTTCGGTCCGACTCCTTTTACAACGCCGGACGCAAGATACCGAAACAGCTTAGCGGTCGTATCCGGCATATTCCGTTTGCAGGACGTAAACTTGAACTGTTTGCCGAAGGTCGGATGAGACGTCCAGACGCCTTCCAGAATGACTTCCTCCCCTTGTGCGACGTCGGCGACTTCACCGACTGCGGTATAGATCTCGCCTTTTACGTTGATCTCAAGAACGGAGAAATAGTTGTTCGGATTCTGAAAGACGACGTCTTCCACGTAACCGCTGAGGTTTTCCGTTAGCTGTATTCTATCTGTATTCTCATTCATCGTCATCACTCTCGTCCTCGGCCGTTGCAAAGATCAGACCGTTGTTTTCCAGCTCCTTCAGGTTCTTCAGCAGTCTGCCGAGGCCCTGCGCCGCACAGTGCGGCGCATTTTCTGCGATTGATGTTGCGATCCCAAGATTCCACTCAAGATAGCGGTCGATCCCGTACAGCGCAGACGTGCCGCCGCAGATCACGAGGCCTTCCACGGAAATATCCGCTACCAACTCCGGCGGCGTCTTCTCAAGTACGCTTTTGACGCATTGCAGAATCTCATCCATGTATGATTTCAAGACCCAGTAAATCTCCGTAGAGCTGATCTCAAAAAACACGGGGAAGCTCGTATCTCTGTGCTTACCTGCCGCGATCATGGCGACTTCCTCATTTCGGTAAACGGCCGTGCCTACGGTTTTTTTGATCTCTTCCGCTGTTGAACGGCCGATGGAAATGGAATGCTCGTGCAGGATATAATCGCTGATGGCGTTGGATAGATCATTGCCGCCGATTCGCACGGTTTCCGACACGACGACGCTGCCCATGGACAGCACCGCGCATTCCGTCGTGCCGCCGCCGATATCACAGATCATGGAGCCCCGCGGCAGCTTCAGATCGAACCCTGCGCCGGCTGCTGCGGCAAGAGATTCTTCAATAAAACAGGCGCGCCCTGCGCCGGCTGCGGTCACAAGATCGAACAGCGCTTTTTTTTCAAGCTCGGTCACGTTGCCGGACACGCTCATAAGAACGCTCGGACGGAGCAGCCGCCCCTTGCATGCAGCGTTCATATAATTGCGGAGCAAGTACAGCGCGGTCGGGTAATCCTGTACGATTCCATCCTTGATCGGATAGATCACTTTCATGGACGCCGGAAGCTTTTCTTTCATGCGGTCGGCTTCCTCTCCCTGCGCGATGACCTGCCCGGTATAGCGGTCGCAGACAACAACAGAGGGTTCTCTCCGGACGATCCCTCTGTTTTCAGCGTATACGGTAATATTTGCGGAACCGAAGTCGATCCCGAGCTTTGTTTCAAGCATGCGTTTCTCCGTTACTTATTTTGATTTACGTATAGTATATCATATCCGATGTCCCCTTTTCAACCTGTCGGAACGGTTTTTTCGCAGAATTCAGACAGAAACGCCCGAACGCTCTTGCATTCAGCGGGAAAATCATGTAAAATATCCGGGAATTCAGGAAGAAGGCGGAAAGGATATTATGCGGACGTTCAGAAAGGTATCGGTCAGTAAAAAATGCGAGGCGTTTTTAGCCGAGGGGCACGTTTGGGTGTATGGGGAAGAAATCGTCGGCGGCGACGCAGAGATTGCCGACGGCGAGGTCGTAGACGTGTATTCTCAGAAAAGCAAGTACCTCGGTTCCGGGTTTTATAATCATCATTCAAAGATCAGCGTGCGAATCCTGTCCGTAAACGCAAACGATACGTTTGACGCGGATTTCTTCCGCCGCCGCGTCAGGTACGCGATCGACTACCGCAGGACCGTGATGCAGGGCGACCTGTCAAACACGCGTCTCATCTTCGGGGACGCCGATATGCTGCCCGGACTGATCGTGGACAAATTCGGCGACGTTCTGGTCACACAGATCATGTGCCTCGGTATTGAGCAGAGAAAAGACGTGATTTTTGAGGCATTGGTCGACGTGCTGCGCGAATATGGGGAGCAGATCACCTGTATTTATGAAAGAAACGACGTGGAGGTCCGCAAAAAAGAAGGCCTCGCGACCGGAAAAGGCGCTTACGTCTCCCCTTTTCTGCCGGAATACGATCCGGACGCGAACGAAGTCGTAATTACGGAAAACGGACTGGAATTTGCCGTTGATTACGTCAATGGACAGAAAACCGGGTATTTCCTCGATCAGAAGTTCAATCGGCAAGCCGCCGCTTCGATCGCCGCAGGAAAAAGCGTGCTTGACTGCTTTACGCACACCGGCGCGTTCGCGCTGAACTGCGCAAAGGCCGGCGCAAAAAGTGTGACCGCCGTCGATATCTCCGCGGATGCGATCCGACAGTCCGAACGCAACGCACTGCTCAACGGCATGACGGACGTCAGGTTTGTTTGCGCGGACGTCTTCGGGTATCTTGATTCCCTGATTGCGCAGAAGCAGCATCCGTTTGACTATATCATTCTGGATCCGCCCGCGTTCACAAAAAGTAAAAAGACCGTCAACGCCGCATACCACGGCTACAAACAAATCAACGTGCAGGCGATGCGGCTGCTGCCGCGCGGCGGATATCTCGCGACCTGCTCCTGTTCCCATTTCATGACGGACGAGCTGTTCCGGAAAATGCTTCTTGAGGCTGCGATCGAGGCAAAAGTACAGCTGAAGATCATCGAAGCCCGTCAGCAGGCAAAGGATCACCCGGTCCTGCTCGGCGTTCCCGAAACACAGTACCTGAAGTTTTATATCGTTCAGGTCGTATAAGCAGAATGCTTATTTCCTGTTCTTGTCGTAGATCACGCGCAGGCCCTCCAGAATGAGGTGCGGCGCGTGTTCGATTTTATGTTCGCAGTGCACGATGATGGAACCGGAAAGGCCGCCGGTCGCAACAAAGGACGCAACAGGTTCCCCTAGACTTTTTTCAATCCGGTCGCAAAGGCCGTCCAGCATAGAGGCGGTTCCGAGCAGAATCCCGGCCTGCATGCTGTGGATCGTATTTGTGCCGAACGCGGGGCAGCTGGCCACGCTGAGATCGATGGAGGGCAGCTGCGCGGTTTTGTCCGCCAGCGCGCCGAGTGAGATCTTGACGCCTGCGGAGATCGTGCAGCCACGATAAGCGCCTTCCGCATCCAATACGCTGATCTTTGTTGCGGTGCCGAGATCCAGCACAAGGCAGGGCGTCGGAAACCGCGATAACGCGCCGACAGCGCCCGCGACCAGATCCGCGCCGAGCTGCGCCGGATTATCGGTTTTGATGTTCAGTCCGTTCTTGACGCCGGGACCGAGGACCAGCGCCTCTGTGCCGCAAAGCAGCTTCACGGCTCTTTTCATGGTGGACGTCAGCGAAGGGACGACAGAACTGATGATCGCGCCGTCTGCTTTTGCGTAAGACTGCCCGCGCAGCTCCGCCGCAGCCTTCATTTCGATCGCATACTGTTCCGACGTGCGGGTCGTATCCGTTGCAAGGGTCGAAACAAGCAATAGCTCCTCTCCGTCAAACAATCCAATATTGACGTTTGTGTTTCCGATATCAATGGCAAGAAGCATTTTTATAAGAGTCTCCTTTGTTTGATTACCATTATATTATATAAACTTTTTGACAATGTCAATAAGAATTCACAGAGAATTCCTGATTCTTTCTTTGTTTGAATTTCGAAAAATGTCTGAAAATCAGGCAACAAAAGATTGACAAATCCGTTCAAATCTGTTATGATAGTCAAGCATTCGCCGAGATCGCCCGGTGTGATTGATCCACAGGTTGGGTTTTCTGGGATGTTTGTCAGGAATATATGAAGAGTTTTCTTCCATTTTTCCTTCAATTGCATACTCGGAGACAAACCGAAGCGGTCATAACGAGCTCGACTCGAAATGCGCGTTGGCTCTGGCCGTTTTCTCCGCTGAAAATCCTTGATTTATAAGGGTTTTCGCCGGATCAAATTTTATAATTTCATATTGTTCTTGCCTGTTTTTCTTGCTTTTTCTCAGCGCACGGAAAACAGTTGAGATACACGGAGAGTTGTCCGAGTGGTCGAAGGTGCGGCACTCGAAATGCAGTATTGCGTTTCCCGTTTTGTCCCCCTGAAAATCGTTGTTTTACAAGGGATTTGCCCGGTTCAAATTTTTCCGGAATTCAGCATATCTTGCATACATTTCTTGCATTTTTCCTTCAATTGAATACACGGAGACGTATCGAAGTGGTCATAACGAGCTCGACTCGAAATCGAGTTGTCGGTGATGAGCCGGCACGTGGGTTCGACTCCCACCGTCTCCGCCAAGGTTCGGCAAGCAGGTTTTCTGCTTGCCGATTTCCTTATTTTCTGATCACCAATCTGATTTCTGAATATCAGCCGGAATCGGTAAAATGCCACTCATCTTTTCAGCGGATTCCACTTTCGATTGATAATCCAAATGCGCGTAAATGTTGGCCGTTGTGCCGATATCGCTGTGCCCGAGCCATTTTTGTACGTTATTGATACCGTCGCCCTTTGTAACCATCAAAGAAGCGCAGGAATGACGCAGATCATGGAAGCGGATATTCTTAAAACCGTATTTGTTCAGCACCTTCTTAAACGCATTGTAAACGTAATCCGGCTCATATAAAGCCCCCATAGGATCTACAAATACGTATCCGTCATAGGTATAATCATAGCAATCTCCGCAGATCTTCTTGTTTTCTTCCTGTTTCTTTCTTAAAATCAGCAGTTTTTCTTTTATGACGGGGTTCAGAGGCATGGTTCGGTAGCTGGATCGATTCTTTGTTTTTCGCTCGATGAGAAGCTCTCTTTTGCCATTGATCGAAACCTTTTTTACTGTATTTCCAATCGTGAAACAGTTATTGTCAAAATCGATCTCATCCCACGTAAGTCCAATGATCTCTTCTTTGCGCATACCATAAAAGACTGCGATCTGAAACAGAAGCGCCAGCTTATGATCCTTCGTTTTTTCAAGAAAATCAAGGATTTCCGATTCTTTGAAATACTCGGGAACATACTTCTCCACTTTTGGCAGTTCAACGCGGTCTGATACGTTGTAAGGAATCAAATCCATTTTGACCGCGTACTCCAGAGCTTTGTGAATGTTTGCGTGTTCATGCTTTACCGTATTTGCTTTGACAGATTTCATTTCGTGCATATAAAACTGCTGAATATGCTTGGGCTCCAGCGCCTTTAACGTAACGGGATGTTCTCTGAAATAAGGAACGATTTTTTTCATCACCATGTTTTGGTAAGACGCATATGTCGTCCTCGCAATCGTGTGTTCGGCAAAAGATAACCACTCTAACATGAATTTTGCAAAATCCATGCTTCCGTCAAAGCTTTCACCTTCACTTGATTCAGGAATCACAAACGTGCTTCGCAGCTCAGAGAGCATCTCCTCAGCTTTTTTCTTGTTGCCTCTTACGGGGAGCCCGGTAGCAAACCAAGGCTGTTTTCTTTTTCCCGTTTTGGGATCGGTATAGGATAGAACCATATACCATTTCCCGTTTTTTTCCTGTAAGCGTCCTGCCGTCATTTTATACCTCCATAATTTGACTTAAATTACAAGAACCGCTCGCAGATTACGACAAGGTAAGTTGATTATAAAGGAAAGAATCTATCCTGTCAAATCTGCGAAGCGGATCAAATAATGAAATTACGCCTTGGCTTCCAAAGCGTAATGAATGACGTTGATTTTCGGAATTCTCAGTTTATTGCCTACAATAATACCGTGAATATAACCGTCCGAAACAAGGGAGTATGCAAGATTTTTGCCGATCCCCAGCATTTTCTGCAAATCCTTCACTCCGACGATATCAGGATATTCTGTAAACATGACCTGATATAATTCCTTGATCTCACCTTTCGTCATCTTATTTCCTCCATTTCCATGAATTTCTAAATGGAGGTTATGGTTTTCTGTTGAATGATTAAAAGTTGAATATTATTGACCATAACCTTCTTTCGTTTTAGGTTTACCTTGCGCCGCGGTCGCGGTTTCGCAAGTATTTTGCGTAGTGCGCACAGGCGTCCTGAATAAACTTCTGAAGCTGGCTGATCGAATCCTTCGGACGGAACTGCCGCACGTATTCCACAGAAACCTTGATCGTTTCCTTTTGATTCGGCTTCGGCTGCGTCATGATCGAGAAGATCCTGTCCATATCCAGCGCGCCGGATTCGGAAAGCTTTCGCATCTGCTGCGCCTGTGAAAGAGACGGCGTCGCTTCCTCGCTCTCAATGGTCGTGATGAGATCCCGCTGCGCTTCCTTCGGCAGGTAAGAAAGCTCCACGGCGGGTGTGAGGGCTATCCTCTTCTCATCGACCATCTTCTGCAATTCCGGCTCCAGCGCAGTGATGCGAAT
>CACZGD010000056.1:8409-43512 GCA_902780565.1 Oscillospiraceae bacterium | reverse complement strand
GAGCTGCACCTTGCCGAAGGAGGACAGCCCCAGCCCGTCCGCGATCCTGGTTTTCGGCGTGATGTCCCGATCCTCGTTCCCGGTCATGTCAAGATAGATTTCACGCAGCGTCTCAAACACTCTGCTTCTCCGTCCTTTCATTCTGTTCTTTTTCGAGTTGGGTAAAATTGACCTTTCCCATCTTCGTCAGCGGCAGCTCGTTCAGGAACTCGATCTTCGTCGGGACCGCGTACTGCGCCAGCCGCGTCCGGCAGGCGGCAAGGATCTCCGCCCTCAGCTTTTTCGGGTCCGCCTCCGCATCCGGCACGACGCAGGCGACGACGCGCTGCCCGGTCAGCTTGTCCTTTACGCCGACCACGCAGGAGGTCTTTACGCCGGGGACCGCGTTCACGGCCTGCTCCACCTGGACCGGAGACACGTTATAGCCCGCCGTGATGATCAGCCGCTTGAGCCGCTGCACGAAGAAGACGTAGCCGTCCGCATCGCGGCGGCAGAGATCCCCCGTGAACAGCCAGGTCACGCCGTTTTCGGTGCGCAGCGTCTTTGCCGTCTCTTCGGGATCGCCCAGATACCCCTGCATGACCACCGGCCCGGAAATGATCAGCTCGCCGTTTTCCCCGACCGGCAGGTCCTCGAACGTGCCGGGCTTTACGATCCGGTATTTCGTTTCGCCGAGCGGCAGACCGATGCTGCCGGCCTTCACGCGCTCGATCGGATTCAGGAAGCAGGCCGTCACGGTTTCCGTCAGGCCGTAGCCCTCGCGCACCTGCTCCCCGCAGCCGTGCGCTTTCAGGAAGGCGTTCATGCGCTCCTGCAGCGCCACGGGCGTGGAATCCGCCCCGCTGAAGATCCCCTTGAGGAAGGACAGGTCCTTGCCGTCGAAGGCGTCCGTACGCAGGAACGCCTCCAGCATGGACGGCACGATGGCGAGCATGTTGGTCTTTTCCTTCAGAAGCGTTTTCACATAGGCGTCCAGCGTGAACTGCGGCACCAGCACGCACTGCGCGCCGTTGCATATGAAGGTGTGGATGCCGACGCCCAGCCCGAAGCCGTGGAACAGCGGCATGGCGGACAGGAACTTGAGCCCCGGGCAAATGCGGTGGCCCGCCGCGTCCGCGACCTGAATGCCGAGCTCGTTGATATTCCGGTCCGTCAGGCAGATACCCTTCGGCAGCCCGGTGGAGCCGCCGGAATACAGGATCGCCGCAACGTGCGCCGGGTCGTAGGAGACCTCCGGCAGCGAAAGCCCTTTTGCTTCCGCCCTGAGCGCCTTGAGAGACAGGAAGCGCGCCCCGACGGGCTTCGGGGTTTTGTTTTTCCGGTTTTTGAGCGCGAAGCCGATTCTGATCAGCGGCGGCATCCGCTCCGCTATGGAGGTATACAGGACCGTCACCCCGGCCTTCGTCCGCGCGCCCGCGCTTTCGACCTTCCGGCAGAAGCTGTCGAGCGTGACCAGGAACCGGCTGTCCGCCTTATCGAGATAATACGCGATCTCCTCCTCGGAGGAAAGCGTGTGGATCATGTTCGCCGTGGCGCCGATGCGGCTGATCGCGTAAAACACGCTGACCGCCTGCGGGCAGTTCGGCAGCATGAACGTCACCGCGTCCCCGGGCGCGACGCCCGCCTTCAGCAGCGCGCGGGCGGTGTTCTCCACGTCCTCGATCAGCGCGGCAAAGCTCGTCTTTTTGCCGAAAAAGCCGATCGCCGGCGCGCCCGGATAACGGTCCGCCGCCGCCCGCAAAGCGCCGAACAGCGTCACGTCGGCATCGCGGAAATCCTGTTTCACGCGTTTATAGTCCATAAGTATCAGATTCCTTTCCTGCATTTTTTATATAATATCATTATTTTTAAAAAAAAACAATCCCCTTTCTGCACTTGACATCGTTCCCGCGGCAGATTATAATAAAATAATAACATGGCGTGTTATCGCCCGAAAACGGAGAAATCTATGAAACTGACCGCCCCGCAGCGTCTGATCTACGACGCGGAAAAATATATCGGCTCAAGCGTTTCGGTCATGTGCGGCGTTATGACCGTGGAGCGCCCCTGCCCGGAAGCCCGCGTCGTGGACGCGATCCGGCAGATCTACCGCACGAACGACGCGCTGAACCTGCGTCTGGACGATACCGGGGACGAGCCCGTCCTTTATATGACCGACCCCGAAGCGCGGGAGATCCCGGTGGTGCGCGTCGACGACGTGAAGGAACTCGAGGCGATCGGGCAGGCGGCAGCCGTAACGCCCTTTGACCTGAAGGGCCCCCTGAGCGACCTTCGGGCGGTGGTCTATCCCGGCGGCTACGGGATCGTGCTGCGCGTGCACCATCTGCTGGGCGACGCCTGGTCCATGTCCCTGATCGGGACCCAGCTCAACGAAATTATTGAGGGCAAGCAATCGGAGCGGTATTCCTTCGTCGAATACGCCGCCTCGCGCGATGAATATCTGACCTCGAAACGCTGCGCAAAAGACCGCGCATACTTTCTGGAACGGTTCGACCGCTGCCCGGAGCCGGTGCTGTTTGCCGGGAAATCGGACGAAAACTACGACGCTGCCTTCCTGCGCCTTGCCCTGTCCGCCGGAACGCGCGGCGCGCTGAGCGCCTTCGCGCGGGAAAACGATATGACGGAGACCGCCCTGCTGTTCGGGCTGTTCGCCCTGTTTTTCGCCAAATACCGCGGCTGCCCCGACGCCTTTTTCATCGGTATGCCCGTGCTCGGCCGCGTTTCGGAAAAAGACCTTCATACCGTCGGGATGTACGTCAATACCGCGCCGGTGCTGATCCGACCGGACTACCGCGCCTCCCTGCGGGACAATCTGCTTGCGGTCTCGGACGAGATCCTGTCCGTTTTCCGCCACCAGCGCTATAACTACGGGCAGCTCCTGCGCGAGCTCCGCGCCGCCGGACGCTTTTCCGACAGGCTGTACGACGTGCTTGTCAACTTCCAGTCCGACGAGATCTTCGCCGACGCGGATATGCTGGCGACGGAGTATTCCCGCCGCTGCCAGGCGGAGACCCTGCAGCTCGTGTTCAACCACCGCAACGGTGAGGACGGACTGGTCCTCGATTATATTTACCGCACCGCTCTGCTGACGGAGAACGAGGTCCGGCGTATCCACGCCTGCCTGACGACCGCCGCGGCGATCCTTCTGGAAACGCCGGACCTGCCTTTAACGCGGCTGGGTCTGGTACCGGACGCGCCCGCCTTCCTGCGCCGATACGCCGAGGGACCGGCAGCACCCATCCCGGAGAAAAGCCTTTACGCGGCGTTCCGGGAGACGGCGGAGCATCTGCCGCTTCGGACCGCGCTTGTCGCGGGGGACAGACGGCTGTCCTTCCGGGAGCTGCTGCACCGGATCGACGCCGCCGCGGATCGGCTTTCCGCCCTCGGGATCGGTCCCGGAGACGTAACCGCGATCCGGCTGGAGCGCGGCGAAGCGCTTTTTATCCTCCAGCTCGCGGTCCTGAAACGCGGCGCGGTTTTCCTGCCGACGGACAAGCGCTTCCCCGCGGAAAGACTGCGCCGGCTGTGCCGCGCCTGCGGCGTGAAGCTCCTGCTCTGCGACGACCCCGAAAAACCGAAAATCGACGGCGTGCGCGTCCTGACGCTCCGGGAGCTGACCGCCGTTTCGCCCGAGGGCCCCACGCCGGAGGCGGTCCGCGACGCGGCGTATATCATCCACACCTCCGGCTCCACAGGCGAACCCAAGGGGTGCCTGCTGCTGCAACGGGGCTTGCTGAATTTCTGTCTCAACAACAATACGCTGCCTGCCCTGAGAAAACAGGACCACCGCGTTTTCGCCTGCGTCAACAGCGTTTCCTTCGATTATTTCATCGCGGAGTCCCTGCTGCCGCTGCTGAACGGGTATACGGTCGTTCTGTTCGGGGAGGAGGAAGGCCTCCGGCGGGAGCTGTTTCTCGCCCGCGCGGCGGAATACGGGGTCGACGTCCTAATGACCACGCCGACGCGGCTTTCGCTGTACTACGAGGGGGAGGAGGCGCACAGCGCGCTCGGGGCTCTGCAGGTGGTCTGCTCCTCGGGCGAGCCGCTTCCGAAGGCGCTGCTGCAAAGGATCTTCGAGCGCTCCCCCGACGCGGACGTCTTCAACCCCCTTGGGCCGAGCGAATGCACGGTCTGGGATCTCGGCGGTGAGCTCCGGCGGGAAGCCGGAACCGACGTACATCTCGGGCGTCCCATCGCCAACACGAGCGCCTATATTCTGGATAAATATCTGCAGCCCGTCCCGGTCGGAGTCCCGGGAGAGCTTTGCCTTGCCGGCGCCGGCGTCGGCGCGGGATACCCGGGCGACCCCGAAAAAACGGCGGAAAAATTCGTCGATAATCCTTTTGGGACGGGGAAGCTCTACCGCACCGGGGACCTTGCCGCCCTGCGTGAAGACGGGAACGTCGCCTATATCGGCAGACTGGACACCCAGCTGAAGCTCCGCGGGCAGCGCATCGAAGCCGGGGAGATCGAGGCAGCCCTCCGCGCGCTGGACGGGATCGACCTCGCCGCGGCGACCGTTCTGGAAAAGGACGGCGAACAGCTCCTTTGCGCGTTTTATACCGGGGAGAAACGACCGGTCGATGACCTGCGCAGCGCCCTGTCCGTCACCCTGCCGGGCTATATGATCCCGCATTCTTTTACGCATCTCGACCGGATGCCGCTGACTGTCTCGGGTAAAACAGACCGCAGAGCCCTGTCCGATACCGTTTTGGAGACGGTTTCGCCACGCGTCGGCCTTCAGCCGCCCGAAACGGCGGCGGAGACCGTCCTCTGTCAGGCTGCCGCCGAGCTGACCGGCGAGACCGCAGTCGGCGTTTCCGACAATTTCTTCTCTCTCGGCGGCGACTCCATCAAGGCGATCCATCTGGCTTCCATGTTGGAAAGACGCGGCTATCGCGTCGCGGTCCCGGATATTATGAAAAGCGAGACGCTGGGGACCCTCGCAAAAAAAATGATCCCGATAAACGGACCGGCGCAACCGGTCCGCAGGCAAGCGCCGGAGCGCTGCCCCTTCCCGCCCATCCTTTGCGCCTATCTCCGGAACGCGCCGACCGACGCGGAGGGCTTTTCCCAAGCCGTCGTTCTGCGGGTGGACTGCGAGGAAGCGCTGCTCAGGCGCGCGCTGGACGCCGTCGCCGGCCGGCACGATATGCTTCGCGCCGTCACGGAGGAGAGCGGTTTCCGGATCCGGGAAGACGGGAGTGCGGAAGCCTACCGCTTTCGCAGCGTCCCGTTCGTGGGCGACGAAACGGAGACCGTCGCTTTCCTGAAGGACCGGACAGTGCGGTTCGATCTAAAAAACGGTCCGCTGACGGACGTGCTGTTCTGCCCCCGGGAAACGGGCGGGCTGTGCCGCCTGACGGTCCATCATTTCATCACGGATCTGGTTTCCTGGGAGATCCTGCTCACAGACCTGTTCGCCGTAATCGACGCGCTGATGGCCGGACGGGCCGTCCGGCTGCCCGAACCGACGCTTCCCTACGCAATTTGGGCGACCGAAGAAACGCAGAACGAGTCCGCATTCCCGGCAGCCGCCGTGCGCGGGGCAAAGGCCTTCCCTCGGGACGTGACCATGGAAGAGGAAGCGCGCGCCGCGCTTCTGCCCCGTACGGAGCTGGAGCCCTTCCTCCGCGGGAACGACGGTCCGCAGACGCTCCGGGACGCGCTTCTGGCCGCGACCGGGCTCGCCGCTTATGAACGTCTCGGCGGCGACGCCGTGATCCTTTGTGAAAGCCACGGCAGGACCCCCGAGGTCTCCGGGACCGTGGGCTGGTTCACGAAGCTGATCCCCGTCGTTTTCCGGAGTCCCGACTGCGCCGAAGCGCGTTTTACCGCTGCCGAAGCGCTGCGGAAAGGGCCGGACCCGGGCTTTGCCCGCCTTTTGCGGGAGACGGGACTTCCGGCGTCCTGCAGGATCCTGTTCAATTTTTATAACAACGCAACGCTTGAAAAAACGCTTGGCGGCCGTCTGGTCTGCCGGATCGCCGGGCAGTCGCGCTTTCCGGGCGTAATCGCCGTCGACTGCTTTTTGACGCAGGATGGCGTGCAGCTCGAATTCTTCCAGCCCGCCGGCGCCGCGCCGCGCGGGACCGCCGGAGCGCTTGCGGGGCTGATCCCCGTATATTTGAAAAAACTCGCGGGAACGGACGGCGTCCGGGCTTCCGGCTATTCGGACGACACGCTGACCGCGGCGGAACTGCAGGAACTGCAAGACCTGTTTTAAGGAGGCTTCACCGTGTCGGAGATCCGGGACGTTTACGGACTGACGCCGGTCCAGGAGGGCATTCTGGCCCAGGATAAGCTGAAAAAAGACGGCGCGCTTTACGCCGTCTCTGCTCTGCTGCGCGTTTCCTCCGATTTTCCTCTGCCACTGCTGGGGCGGGCCGTTTCTTTGCTTGCCGAACGTCACGAGGCGCTCAAAACGGCCTTTGCCGTGCTGAGATCCAGCGGCGCCGCAAAACAGGTCGTGCTCGGCGACCGGGAACCGGAATTCACCGTAAAGCGGTTCGGGCACGCGTATACGCCGTCCGAGACGGAGGCGGCCTTCGACACGCTGACGACGCGTCCCTTCGACCTCACGAACGAGCCGCTGGCGCGCTTTACGGTGCTTGATTTTACCGATGCGCGGTTCCTGCTGTTTCACGCACACCACATCATTCTGGACGGTTGGAGTCTGCCCGTTCTGACGGAGGATCTGAACCGGTACTGCGGCGATCTCTCGGAGGGTCTGACCGAGGAAGAGATCCGGTCAAAGATCATACAGGAAAAAGCCGGAAGCAAGCCGTTTTCCGCCTATGTGAAGGAGCTCCGCTCCGGCAGCCGCGACGAAGCGAGAGCCTACTGGAAAACGCTGTTCGCCGCATACAAAGAAGCCGCTTTTTTCGGGCGGCGGGAAAAAACGACCGCCTCCGAGACGCGGCAGACCGAGCTGCCGTTCCCGGCATCGCTGTGCCGCAGCGTCCGGGACTTCGCCAGAAGAGAACGCCTGACGGAGAATACGCTGCTGGAGGGGTGCTTCGCCCTTGCCCTGCAACGGTTTTCCGGGACCGACGACGTGACGTTTGCCAAAACGATCTCCGGCAGAAGCGGCGGGGGAAATATCCTTCGCACGGTCGGCCCGTTTATCAATACCGTTCCCGTGCGCTCTGTCACCCGTCCCGGGGATACCGTTGCGGCTTTCCTGCGGCGGACGCAGGACGGCGCCGTGGACGCGGACCGGTTCGGCATACTGCCCTTCGCCGAGCTTGTCGGCGACTGTCTCGGCGGGACCGCCCCGGACGTTTTGTTCGTATTTGAAAATTACGCCGTCGCTTCGCCCGACCGGCAGCCGGCGCCGCTGCACGCAAAACTGGTATCCTTCCGGGAAAAAACGGAATTCGGTCTGCACCTGACGGTCTATCCGCACGACGGGCAATATACGGTCCGCGCCGTTTACGACCGGGACCGCTGCCCCGAGGCAACGGTCCTGCGGCTCCTGCGAAGCTTTCTCTACCTGCTGGAGCAGGTCGTCGAGGACGGAGACAGACCGCTTTCCGCGCTCCGGACGCTGCCGCCCGACGAGCTGGAGCAGGCGGCGCAAGTGGACTTCCGCGAGGTCCCGGTCCCGGAAAAAAGCGTCTACGCTTTATTTGAAGAACAGGTCAGAAGAGATCCGGACGCGCCGCATATTTCCGACGGGGGAAGGAACTACGCCTACCGCGACCTGCAAGCCGCCGCCGAGAAGACCGACGCGTTCATCCGCGCGCGGCTCGGGGATAAAAAACAGGTGGTCGGCGTACTGTGCGACCGGGGCTTTTCCGAGCTTGCCGCGATTTACGGGATCGTGCGCGGCGGCAACGCCTATCTGCCGCTCTCCCCGGATTTCCCGAAGGAGCGCGTCGAGCTTCTGCTGAAAACGGCGGGCTGCGGACTTGTGCTGGGACAGAAAAAATATCTCGGACTGACGGAGAAAGCGGTGGTGATCGAAGAGATCCTGGCTTCTCCCCTGCCGGACGCGGTCCCCGCGCCGAACGCAGTCCCCGACGACACGCTTTACGTCATTTTCACCTCCGGCTCCACCGGTACGCCAAAGGGCGCGATGGTGACGAACCGCTCCATCGTCAACCGCGTGGGCTGGATGGCGAACGAGTATTTCGACCGCGACACGGTCGTGATGCGAAAGACCCCCTATACCTTCGACGTTTCGGTGTGGGAGATCTTCGGCTTCGCCATGTACGGGTTTTCCCTGTATATCCTGCCGCCCGGCGACCATTACCGCATGGGCGCGACGCTGGACGCGATCAGCAAAGGCGGCGTGACAGATCTTCATTTTGTGCCGACGGTGTTCGACCGCTTTCTGGAATTCCTTCAGACGGCGCCGGCGCGCGGCGATCGGCTGAAAACACTGCGAAACGTATTTTTATCCGGCGAAACGCTGCACGCCGCGGAGGTCAACGCCTTTTACGCGCTCGCGCCGAACGGCGCAAAGCTCCATAACCTTTACGGACCGGCGGAATGCGCCGTGGACGTCACGTTCTTCGCCTGCGAGCCGGGGATCGGGGATCCGGTGCCGATCGGCAAGCCGGTCGACAATACGCGGATCTATATTCTGGACCGCGATCTCCGGCCCGTCCCCACCGGCGTCACGGGGCAGATCTGCATTGCCGGAATGAACGTGGGTCAGGGGTATCTGGGCGACCCGGAGCGGACCGCGGAAAAATTCCGTCCCGACCCATACGGGAAGGGAAAAATGTATCTGACCGGCGACCTCGGGTACCGGAGAGAGGACGGCAACCTCATCTTCGCGGGAAGGAACGATTTTCAGATCAAGCTCCACGGGCAGCGGATCGAGCCCGGCGAGATCGAGGCCGCGATCAAAGACGTTTGCGGCGTTCTGCAGGCGGCTGTCCTGCCGAAGAGGTCGCCCGACCGTCTGGCCGCGTTTTATACCGGAGAGGCAGACCCCGGAACGGTACGCGCGCAGCTCGGCAAGCGCCTTCCCGCCTATATGGTCCCGGCAGTCCTGATGCGGCTGGAAGCCATGCCCGTGAACGCGAGCGGCAAAACCGACCGAAAAGCGCTGGACGCGATTCCCCTTCCGGACGCGCCGGAAACGGCGTTCCGCCCGCCCGAGACCGAAACGGAAAAGGAGATCTGCGCCGCGTTCGCCAAATGCCTCGGCGTTCCCGAGGTGGGCCGCCTGGACGGGTTTTACGAGCTCGGCGGCACGAGCCTGCAGCTTATCTCCCTGCTCTCCCGCCCGCCGCTGGACGCGCTGACGCCCGAGGACTTCCTTGCGGACCCCACGCCCGCGGGGCTTGCGAAAAGACTTGACGGGGAGCGGAAAATGGATTATACTTATCTTGTTCCGCTGTACCGGCCGGAGAACGCAGAAAGGGCGCTGCTGCTCTTTTCCTTCGCCGGCGGCGACGCCGCCGCCTTCACCGCGCTGACCGCGGTATATAAAAGAAAGCGGTCCCCTACCGCGCTGTTTTACGTTCCGTGGCTGCCGGACGAGGCGTATCCGGCCGCCGCCGACGAGATCCGGTCGCTTGCCGCCGCGCTTCCCACGGCGTTCTACTCCCATTGCGCCGGCGCGGTGACCGCGATGCGGCTGCTGGACCTGCTGAACCGCGAGCGTCCCGTCGTAACGGACTGGACCGCAGGCGGCAACGTCCCCCCGAAGCCCGGAAAAACCGCCGTCAACGTCTGGAAAGCCCTGCCGGACGGCCGGATCCTGCGCTTTCTGCGGCGCGCCGGTTTATCCGACGACGCTTTGCCGGAGGACCGGTCCCGGGAGATGCTTCGCCGGTTCCGACGGGATACGGCGCAGTTCTTTGCTTACGCGAGCGAAAAAACAGACCTTACGCCGGTGCAGGTCCGGCTGATCCTCAGCAAAACTGATCCCTTTACCCGCGGCTACCGCCGCGCGGCGGACCGCTGGAGCCGATACGCCGAAGGCGTGGGGGATATTCGCTTCATTGCGTGCGATTCCCACTATTTTCAAACCGAAAAAGCGGACACGCTCTTTACGCTGCTGTCCGACGACGAGAAAGAAGGCTGATTTATGTATCCGACCTTGAACCTGTTCGGGCATTCCGTCGCGCTTTACGACCCGCTGAACGCGATCGCCTACGTCGCGGCGCTTATCGTGCTGATTTGCCGCCTGAAAACCTACCGTACGTTCTCAACGTTCCCCGTTGCCGCAGAAAAGGCTCTGTTAAAAAAGCCCCTCTCCTTCGCGTGGTGGCTGTTTTGCGGGTTTGAGGCGCTGGTGATCTTCGCCCTGACGGCCGCCGTCACCGCCGCGCTGAACAATCCCCTTTCCCTGCTGTTTCTCGGAGACCGCTCCGCAAATTATTTCCCCTATATGTTCTTCGTGCCGGTCCTGCTGTTCGTTTTCGGCGTGCTGCTCAGGGTCTCGCCGCTGAAGCTGGAGGATTATTTCGCGCCGCTGGGGCTCGTCATCCTGATCATCGTGAAGCTCGCCTGCTACTTCCAGGGCTGCTGCAACGGTGTGGAGCTGTCCGGCCCCGGCCCCTTCCCCGCATTCTGCTACAATCAGAATCAGGCGCAGTATCAGGTCCCGGTCCAGCTCATCGAAATGGCCTGCGCCGTAGTGATGCTCATCGTTCTGATCCTGGTCGGACGCAGGAAAAACAGGAAAACCGGCCTGCTGTATCCGCTGTTCATGCTGATGTACTGCGGCTCCCGGTTTATTTCCGAATTCTGGAGAGGCGACTATCCCGCAGTGTGGGGCAGGCTGACCGGCTATCATATCCAGTGCATCATCGGCTTCGTGCTTGGCGCCGTGTATCTGGTCGCCGTACTGATCTGGGGCGAACGCATAACGGCCTTCTTCGAGACCAGGAACAAGGCGTGGCTCGACGGAAAGCTGGGAGCGCTGAAGACGAAGAAACGGAAGAAAAACAAGGGAAAGAACATCGTCCACGCCAAGAAGAGGCGAAAAAAATAACCCGCCGCGGGTCCCCGTTTTTCTGGGGACCTTTTTTCGCGGTCCGGCAAAAACACGGGGCGCGGATTTCGCGCGAAAGCGGGGGAAATTCCCGAAAATCCTTGACAAAAGTTTTATTTGTGCTACAATATGCCTGATAAAAAAATAACGATATAAAGGAGATTGTTTCCAATGCCTAAAGTAGTTTGTCCGTGGAACCTGATCACCGACTTCGTGACCGACGCGTTCGTCGGCTACGGGATCCCGCGCGAGGACGCCGAGATGTGCACGTCCGTCCTGCTGGAGTCCGATAAGCGCGGCATCGAGAGCCACGGCTGCAACCGGTTCAAGCCCATCTATCTTGACCGCATCAAGGCCGGCATCCAGCAGCCGATCACCAATTTCGAGATCCTGAAGGAGACCGAGACCACCGCGGTGGTGGACGGCCATAACGGCATGGGCCAGGTCATCGGCATGAAGGCCATGCAGATGGCGATCGACAAGGCGAAGAAGTACGGCATGGGCATGGTCGTGGTGCGCAATTCCTGCCACTACGGCATCGCCGGTTACTATACCTCCATGGCTACGAGAGCCGGGTGCATCGGCATGACCGGCACCAACGCCAGACCCTCCGTGGCGCCCACCTGGGGCGTGGAAGGCATGTTCGGCACGAACCCCTTCACCCTCGGCGTGCCCAGCGACGAAGCGTTTGACTTCAACTTCGACGCCGCCACCTCCATCACCCAGAACGGCAAGGTCGAGTATTACGCCCGCATCGGCGAGCCCGTGCATCCCGGCACCATCGTGGACCTGAACGGCGACGCGGTGGAGGGCGACGCAGGCGTCGCGCTGAAAAAGATCCGTCAGGGCACCGCGGCGCTGACCACCCTCGGCGGTATCGGCGAGGCGCTGGGCGGCTATAAGGGCTACGGCTTCGCGCTGTTCGTGGAGCTGCTGTCCGCCGTGCTGCAGGACGGCGTTTACGGCAAGGACCTCGACGGCAAGGACGAGAACGGCAGCATCCGTCCCTATCACCTGGGCCACTTCTTCATCGCGATCGATACGAACCACTTCCTCGGCGAAGAGATTACCCGCAAAAAGACCGGCGAGATCATGCGCTCCATGCGCGCCAGCAAAAAGGCGCCCGGCGCCGAGCGGATCTACACCGCCGGTGAGAAGGAGTACGAGATCTGGAAGTCCCGCGAGCCGCACGGCGTGCCGATCAACGAGTCCGTGCAGGGCGAGATCAACGCCGTCCGCGACGAGCTGGGCCTGACGAAGTACGTCTTCCCGTGGGAAGAGGGCTACGTCCCCTACGTCAGCGACACCAAGGTCGAAGCGCTGATCGAAAACAAATAAGCAGCGATTCCCCGCCCCGGCTTATCAACGCCGGGGCTTTTTTTTGAAGCACATCCGACACAAATCGTGCGTGTGTCAGATAAAAAATCAAAATTTACAAACCGTACATATTTTCGCATCAGGTTTGCCGTTGACACCCCGTCTGTCTTTGGATATAATAGGAGCGATTTGTATAAAATCAAACCCGAAAAAGGAGTCAAGATCCATGAAAAAAACGAGTAAGATCCTTGCCGTCATCCTTTCCGTGCTGATGCTGGTCTCCGTTCTGCCCTTCGCCGCGATCGCCGCGGACGATACGAGCGACGACCGCGTCACCTCCTGGAAGGCCAACGACGCCCTGCTGCTGGAGACCCTGCTGAACAACGACAAGTTCGTCAGCTACCGTTACGTCTACGAAAACATGAAGGCGCTCAATACCACCGCCTCCGTGTATACCGCCTTCGCGCTGTACGACAACGCGTGGAAGAACTATTTCGACAAGAACGTCGAGATCGAGGACGCCGAGAAGATCCTGCTCGCCATCATCGAGAAGGCCGAGTACAGCTTCGACGACGGTTACGTGGATGAGATCATCTCCGTGCTCAAGACCGCCTCCGACGTGAACGACTTCATTCAGAAGGTCAACGAGTACGCGAAGATCGACCTGTTCGCCTCCTCCGGCTGGTCCACCGCCTTTGACGTGATCAACGGCGTGATCAAGGTCGGCAATATGTACCAGACCTACAGAGATAAGTTCATCGAGGCTTACGCGAAGGTCCTTTCCGTGCAGAAGGCCAACGCCTATTACATCGACCTGCTGCAGTATGTGGCCGACAACACCGACTACGAGGTGCTGAAGACCGCCGCCGAGAACCTGATCGCCGACATGAACGCCAGCGTTGAGACCGTGCTTGCCGAGATCGCCGCAGAGGCCGCGGGCAACACCGGCGCCACCGCGCTGAACTACCTTGCCAAGCTCGCCATGAATTCCAACGTCTACACCGCCGCCGCGCTGAAGGTCTATCAGGTCGGCACCAGCATTGCGGACGTGCTGTGGAACACCGGCGACACCTACGCCCTGATCGATACCGTGCGCACCGCCTATTATTTCCAGGCGCTTGCCGCGGACTATACCCGCCTTGCCCTGAACGGCGACGACGCCGACAAGGCGCTGGTTTCCGTGGACCTGCTGCTGACCACCAGAGAGATCTGCGAAAAGGCCCTGTACGATCTGAAGCTTGCCGAAAACGAAGGCCTGATCAACAAGATCAAGTCCAAGCTCTACGGCACGATCTATGAAGAGATCGACATGAGCAAGGGCGCGATCGCCCTGATCCGCGACGTGCTGTTCGCCGACGAGCTCCGCACCGAGAAATACGTGCGCGCGATCTACGTGGACGGCGCCGTGACCGTGAACGTGCTCGGCAACGGCGAAAAGCTCGTCGCCGTGACCAATAACTACCCCGCGCAGTTCAACGCCGCCGGCGCAGCCGCCTCCGTGTACTCCGCGTATGCCAAGACCTATATGAAGGTCGTCTTCCTGACCGACGCCTATGACGTGCAGCTTGGCCGCCACCGCAAACGACGCCGTGACCGTGAAGATGGACGTGCTGGAGGCTGACGGCGCCGTCAACGACTGGTCCTTCACCGACAGAGCCGTGACCTCCGGCCAGGTCATCGCCTTCGGCACCGCCGCCGCGAGACCGGTCTATACCGTGACCGACGTGGAAGGCGCCTTCGCCTTTGACGATACCTTCGTGCCCTCCGAGCACAAGGCCCCCACCGCAGCCGAGGTCGTGAACGCCACCACCGAGGTCGCCAAGGAAAAGGGCAAGAGCTTCGGCGAGCTGATCAAGCAGTTCTTCGAGAACCTCTTCGCGAAGCTTCTGAGCATTTTCAAGAAATAAGCAACCCCTTAACGGATAACAGGCTGTCGCAAGGCAGCCTGTTTTTCATGGCGGACTTTCACACGGGCGGCGCAAATTCTTGTTCTTTCCTATTGAAAATCCGGGGAATTTATGATATGATAGCAGGAGAAATATAAAGGAGGAGGATCATTATGGTCTATTCAACAGAAGTCAAGGGCATGTGCCCCGTCCATCAGGGCGTCCATCACGGCGCGGCGCCGATCCCTGAGGAAGCGAAATGGGTCAAGTCCCGCGAAATCAAAGATATTTCCGGCTACACGCACGGCATCGGCTGGTGCGCCCCGCAGCAGGGCGGCTGCAAGCTGTCCCTCAACGTCAAGGACGGCATCATTCAGGAAGCGCTTGTGGAAACCATCGGCTGCTCCGGCATGACGCATTCCGCGGCGATGGCGGCGGAGATCCTGCCCGGGCTGACCCTGCTGGAGGCCCTGAATACCGACCTTGTGTGCGACGCGATCAACACCGCGATGCGCGAGCTGTTCCTGCAGATCGTCTACGGCCGGACCCAGAGCGCGTTTTCCGAGGGCGGTCTTGTGATCGGCGCGGGCCTCGAGGATCTGGGCAAGGGCGCCCGCTCCATGGTCGGCACGACCTACGGCACCCTCGAAAAGGGACCCCGTTACCTGGAGCTGACGGAAGGCTATATCACCGACCTTGCGCTT
Organism: Oscillospiraceae bacterium; assembly: GCA_902780565.1. Taxonomy (GTDB): domain Bacteria; phylum Bacillota; class Clostridia; order Oscillospirales; family Acutalibacteraceae; genus RUG806. Next base: position 28,648 of record CACZGD010000056.1, on the reverse strand, counting down.
GACGAGAACGACGAGATCATCGGCTACAAGTTCGTGAACTTCGGCAAGATGATGGATTTCATCAAGGCAGGCATGAGCCCCGCCGACGCGCTGCTGAAGGCCTCCGGTCAGTACGGCCGCGTTGCCGACGCCGTGCGCATGATCGATCCGCGGAAAGAATAATCAGGGAGGGAACGAACAATGATTTCATTTGAGTCTTACGACAGAAGAGAAAAGCAGATCCTTGCGAAGCTTGCCGAGTACGGCATCGGCTCCATCGAGGAGGCCGAGCAGATCACCAAGGACGCCGGTCTTGACGTCTATCACATGGTCGAGAAGATCCAGCCCATCTGCTTCGAGAACGCCAAGTGGGCCTACACCGTGGGCGCTGCCATCGCGATCAAGAAGGGGTGCCGCAAGGCCTCCGAAGCTGCCGCCGCCATCGGCGAGGGGCTGCAGAGCTTCTGCATCCCCGGCTCCGTCGCGGATCGCCGCAAGGTCGGTCTCGGTCACGGCAACCTCGGCAAGATGCTGCTGGAGGAGGACACCGAGTGCTTCGCGTTCCTCGCCGGTCATGAGTCCTTCGCCGCCGCGGAAGGCGCCATCGGCATTGCCGAAAAGGCGAACCGCGTCCGTCAGAAGCCCCTTCGCGTGATCCTGAACGGTCTGGGCAAGGACGCCGCGCAGGTCATCTCCCGCATCAACGGCTTCACCTTCATTGAGACCGAGTACGATTATTTCACCGGCGAGCTCAAGGAAGTGAGCCGCAAGTGCTATTCCAAGGATCCCGAGTCCTCCCGCGCGCGCGTGCACTGCTACGGCGCGAACGACGTGCAGGAAGGCGTTGCCATCATGTGGCACGAGAACGTGGACGTTTCCATCACCGGCAACTCCACGAACCCCACCCGCTTCCAGCATCCCGTGGCGGGCACCTACAAGAAGGAGCGCGTGGAAGCCGGTAAGAAGTATTTCTCCGTCGCGTCCGGCGGCGGCACCGGCCGTACCCTGCACCCCGACAACATGGCCGCAGGCCCCGCTTCCTACGGTATGACCGATACGATGGGCCGTATGCATTCCGACGCGCAGTTCGCGGGCTCCTCCTCTGTTCCCGCGCACGTGGAAATGATGGGTCTGATCGGCGCAGGCAACAACCCCATGGTCGGCATGACCGTTTCCGTGGCCGTTTCCGTTGAGGAAGCCGCCAAGGCCGGGAAGTTCTGATCCGCATCCTTTAAAAAATATCCGGAGCTGCTGCAATCGCAACAGCTCCGTTTTTTTTGCGGTCGTTATTCGTTCTTCCCTGCCGCGTCTGTGAGGTCGACCCAATAGCGCTCGATATAATCGTCCGTGTCGGGACAGTAGACGGTGCTTTCATAGACGCCGCCGTTTTCGAGGATCGTGCGGCGCGAGCCCTCGTTGCCCGGGAAGCAGCAGATCAGCACCCTCGACAGCCCGATCGACCGGCAAAACGGGAAGGACAGCCCCAGCATCTCCCGCGCGTAGCCGCGCCGACGCTCGGACGGGCGCACGCTGTAGCCGATGTGGCCTGCGTATTTTTCGAGATAGTCGTTGAAGCGGTGGCGGATCTGGATCATGCCGACGATCCTGCCGTCCGACTCGCGCACGGCGAGGAACTGCGTGGCCTGCACCCTGTCCGCCGGGACCGTGGCGGGATCGAGATAGGCGCGCACGTCCTGCAGCCACGCCTCGGCGCTTTCGGCGCGGCGGATGGGACCGCAGCCGTCCATGGAATCCCCGGCGTCCAGAAACTCCTGCCGATACGCCCAGACCGCGTCCAGATGCGATTCGTCCGGCGCGACCAGCCGAAGTCTTTCGTTTTTATTCATGGGAACCCCTCCTTATCTGTCTCTATTATACACGGTTTTTCGTTTGCCGTCAAGTACGCGTCAAAAGACGACGCGCGCCGGGGCGTCAGCCGTTTGCCTTCGTCAGAGCCGTCACCGTCAGGAGGTCGCCGTTCCAGGTAAATTCCACGTGCAGGTCCGCGTACTCGAACGCATAGACCCGGGCGGGGTCGTTCTGATAATGCACGCGCGGGTCCTGCCGCAGGACCGCGGTGAGCTCCGCCAGCAGCGTTTCGGGCACGCCGGACGTATCGCAGGCGAAAACCACCTCGGCGTTTTGCTCCATCACCCCGGCGGCAAAGCCGCCCGTCGCTTCCGGGATCGCGTCCGAATAGGGCAGATAGGGCTTGACGTCATAGACCGGCGTACCGCTGAGCATATCCGCCCCCTGCACGACCAGGACAGGCGCGTCCGGTCCCTGCGTTTCGATCCTGAGAAGTCTGACGGCGCTGAGCCCAAGTGAATTCGGCCGGAAGGAGGATCGCGTGGCGAACACCCCGACCCGCTCGTTGCCCCCGAGACGCGGCGGGCGCACCGTGGGCGAAAAGCCCGCGCGGACGTTTTCGCTGAAGCCCCAGATGAGCCAGACGTGCGAATACCCCTCCAGCCCGCGCACGGCGTTTTTGTCCCGGTACGGCTTTTCAAACACGACCCGGCTTTCGTTTTTCACCAGCCCCGGCTGGCGCGGGATCCCGAATTTGCTGCGGTAGGGCGTGAAGATCCTCGCGATGGGCATGATCTCGGGCATAAGCTCCCCTCCCCTTGAGTTTATTCAGGATCAGTATACCACATTCTGCGCCGGATGTAAAGACAAACGAAACGGCGCGGAGACGCTTCGCGGGCGGCGGGCGGCGCCGGAGAGCAGCCGCCTGCCGCAGGGGCATTTTTTAAGAAATGTTTAACAATTTTATAAAAAGAATCTCTTTCCCTCTTGACACAATGCCGCATAAAATAGTAAAATGAATTTACCAATATATTTCAGTAAAGGAGATATTTGTATGATTGGTAAAATTTACAAATCCGCGTTCTCCGTGATCGCGAAGAAGCCGCTCCGTCTGTTCGGCACGTCGATCCTCTTCTCGATCATCGTCGGCGCCGTTTGGCTGCTGTCCGGTTTCGTGCCGATCCTTGCGATCTGCCTGACCGCGATCCTGTCCGTCGGTATGAGCATGGTGTATCTGCACGGCTACCGCGGCGAGCAGGTCGAACCCTTCCAGATGTTCGACGGCTTCAAGACCGGCAAAACCGCCGGCAGAACCGTCAAGGGCATCCTTTACAGAGATCTGCTGCTCGTCCTGTGGGGTCTCCTCATTCTGGTCCCCACGGTCGTGTTCGCGCCGCTCATGGCGATCCATCCCGTCGCCGCGTGGATCTTCGGCATCCTGCTGTTCCTGTGCCTGATCGCCGTGATCATTCTGGTCATCTTCCGCAGCTATCAGTACAGCCTGACCCCCTTCATCCTCGTTGAGGAAGAGGACGGCAACCCCTTCGAGGCGTACAAGGAATCCACCCAGCGCACCAAGGGCTATTGCGGCCAGATGTTCCTTGCGGACCTCATCCCCGCCATCGCCGTGCTGGTCGTTTCCGGCATTTTCGCGCTCATCACCTGGGGCTTCTCCGCCATCAGCTATAAGGTCGGCATCGTGTTCGGCGGCCTGTTCGGCATCATCCTTCTTGTGATCGAAATCGTCCTCCCGCTGTTCTACGGCCTTGTGCACGCCGCGTTCTATGAGGAGCTCACCGCGATCTACAACAACAAGGGCGCCATCCCCGCCGGCTATCAGGGTTATCCCCAGGGCGGCTATCAGGGCTACCCCCAGGGCGGTTATCAGCAGCCGCAGTATCCCGATGGCGCGCTCGGCTATCAGCAGCCCCAGCAGCCGCAGTATCCAGATCCCAACACCGCGTATCAGCAGCCTCCTTATCAGGGCTGAGATACCTGACGGCTCGTCACTTTGCCGCGTCCTTCGGGACGCGGTTTTTTTGCGCGCATTTCACATTCCCGGGACGGATCTACGTAAAGCACTTGCGTTTTGCGGGAAAAAATGCTATGATAAGCGGGAAATCTGAGATCGGAGATCTGCGATGGATTATTTGAGAGAGTTTCATTTTCTGTCCGTCTGCGCCCGGCTGCTGCTGGCGCTGCTGGCGGGCGGCATTCTGGGGTACGGGCGCGCGCAGAAAAAACAGACGGCGGGTCTGCGCACCTATATCATCACCAGCGTCGGGTCGGCGCTGAGCACCCTGATCGCCTTTTACGAATACGAAATGCTGACGAACAACACCGCATGGGCGGAGGATATCACGGACCCGAAGTTCGACGGCTCGCGCTTTTCCGCCGCGGTGCTTTCGGGCATCGGCTTTCTTGCGGCGGGCTCCATCATGGTGGTGGCGCACGGGCAGATCTCGGGCCTGACCACCGCGATCGGTCTGTTCGCAGCGGCGTACCTGGGCATTGCCGCGGGCGCGGGGTATTACGAGATCGTGCTGGTGGCGCTGGTGTTCATCGTGCTCACGCTGGAGGTCCTGCAGCCCGTGGAGGTCCGCTATAAGCGCCGCGCGCGGAACATGACCATCCACGTGGACTTTTCCGCTTTGGAGGACATTGACCGGATCTGCCGGACGCTGGAAGCGGAAGGCGCGAAGATCTTTGAATTCGAGCTGGATTCCACCAACGGCAAAAAGACCAATCCCGCCGCCGTGGTCGAAATCAAGCTCTCGAAAGAAAACACGTCCCATTCATCCATTCTGTCCTCAGTCGCGGAGCTGCCGTGCGTGACGAGCGTACAGGAACTGATCGCCTGAGGAGGAACGCGTATGTTAGCATTTTTAGACCCCTTCCGCGGGCTCGGCTTCGGCACCGTCGTGCTGAAGATGACCGTTTCGTTTCTGCTCGGCGCCGCCATCGGCATTGAGCGGTCCTATAAAAACCGCCCGGCGGGCTTCCGCACGCACATCCTTGTCGCGCTCGGCGCCAGCGTCGCCTCCATGTCCGGCATCTATATCTACCTCAACGACGCGCTGCCCGCGGACGTCTCCCGCATCGGCGCCGCGGTCGTATCCGGCCTCGGTTTCCTCGGCGCCGGGACCATCATCGTCACAAAGCAGTATTCCGTCAAGGGCCTCACCACCGCCGCGGGGCTGTGGACCTCCGGTATCATCGGACTGGCCGTCGGCGCAGGCTTCTATGAGGGCGCAGTGGTCACCGCCGTGCTTGTGCTGCTGACCGAGACCACCCTCGGCGGCCTCGCAAACAAGATCAAACGCGACCCGGAATTCAAAATCGAAGTCAAGTACACCAGCAAGCCCTCGCTCGATCAGGTCATGCGCTGCTGCAAGAACAACAAGCTCGGCGTTATCAACCTGCAGGTCATCGGCGCGCCCGTCATGCAGGAGGCCGAGTATCTGGCGCTCATCTCCCTGCGCCCGCGCATGAAGGTGGATAAGGAGAAGCTCTTCCGCGAGCTTGCCGCCATCGACGGCGTTTCGTCGCTGAATGAAGCGGAGCTGGCGTAACGACAACAAGTTTTTTTCAGTTTTATCAATTATTTTTTAAAAAAGTTTTATCAATTATTTTTTAAAAACCCCTTGATTTTTCAAAGAACCTGTGGTAATATAATAAGGCACTCAGGGAGTGCGTCATATCGCGGGATAGAGCAGTTGGTAGCTCGTCGGGCTCATAACCCGGAGGTCGTTGGTTCAAGTCCTTCTCCCGCAACCATTTCGAGTGTTCATTACGGATTTGAGTAATGGACACTCGCTTTTTTGTTGTATTGCAGGCGACACAGGTCTTTTATGGCTTGTGCCGCCTGCTTTGTTTTGTTATGCCGGAAGCGGCGCGGGAGCTTGTGCCGGAACCGGTATTGGCAGATATTCCACCGCCACGCCCTGACGGGTATCGGCGACGTAGGTTTCTTTTGCGCGGTCTTCCGGGAGAGAAAAGGTGTCGATAAAGCGGTAATGGATCACAATGCGCTGTGTACGGTGTTTGCCGACACCTTCCGTTTCATAAACGTCAATACGGTCAATCAGTTCCCGCAGCAGGACCGGCGTCAGCGTTTGCATTTCCATGAATTTGCGGATCGCGCCGACGTAGTTATCCCTGCCGACCTGCATGGTTTCCTGCCGCTTCAGTTCTTCCTGCGCGGCGGCGATCCTTGCTTTCAGCTCCATGCGCTCTACCTCATATCGATGCGCCTGTTCCATATACCAATCGTCGGAGACCTTGCCGTTGGCATTGTCCTCATAGAGCTTTTCGTGCAGTTGGACGATCGTTTCACAGCGTTCTGTTGCGCGACGGATCACCCGCTGAAGACGCTGCGTTTCAAAGATTACGTCCCGGTTGGATTTCTCGGTCAGCAGATCGATGAACGCGTCCTCGTCTTCTTTGAGAAAAGCCGACAGCTTCTTCAGCTCCAGCATGACCACCTGCTCCACGGCGTCGGCGCGGATATAGTGGCGGGAGGGGCAGGTGCCGCGGGTGTCCTTCTTGTAATTGGAGCAGCTGAAAAAGTGGATCTCCGTATTGACCGTATTGGTGTGGTACCACAGCTTCTTGCCACAATCCGCACAGTAGAGCATATCGCTGAAGATGTTTTTCGGCCCGTTCTTCCGTTTCGGTTCCCGGCGCTTTGTGTTTTCGGTCAGCTTTTGAACCTGTTCAAAAATCTCCCGTTCAATGATCGGCTCATGGACGTTCCTGAAAAACACCCAGTTTTCCCGCGGATTATCCAGCGGGTCTTGTTCTTGAAGGATTTGGAATAGGTCTTGAAGTTGATCACGTCGCCGCAATACTCCTGCTGGGAAAGGATCTTCTGGATCGTGCATTTGCTCCATTTGCAAGGGTCCTTCTGTACCTTTTTACCGCCGCGCTTCATACCTTTGCTGTCCCAATACGCCAGCGGGTTCAAAACGTGGTCTTCCTGCAGCAGACGAGCTATCGTTTCGTTGCCTTTGCCCTCCAGTGCCATTTTGAAGATACGCCGCACAACCGCAGCGGCGTCGGGATCAACGATCCACCGCTTTTTGTTCTCCGGGGATTTCATATACCCATACGGCGGCTGTGACAGCGGCTCGCCGGAATTGCCGCGGATACGGTGCGCGCTCCGCACCTTACGGCTGATATCGCGGGCGTACATTTCGTTCATTACGTTCCGGAACGGGGCCAGCTCGTTTTCGCCGTCCGCGCTGTCAACACAGTCGTTGACAGCGATGAAGCGGATACCCATCTCCGGAAAGTAGGTGTCCGTGTAGTAGCCGACGGTCAGATAGTCTCTGCCGAAACGGGACATATCCTTTACGATCACCGTTTGGATATACCCCATTTCGATATCCTCCATCATTTTCTGAAAGCCCGGACGGTTGAAATTGGTGCCGGTATAGCCGTCATCGATATAATAGCGGGTGTTGGTGAAGCCGTGCTCCTTTGCGTACTTTTTGAGCATTTTCTTTTGATTCGCTACTGAATTGCTGTCTCCCTCCGATCCGTCGTCTCTGGACAAACGGCAGTACAGCGCCGTCATGCCCTGATTTTTATTTTGGTTTTTGTTTGACTGCATTACTTCTCCTTTCCGGCAGTCAGTACATATTCAGAAGTCATTTTATCGCCTTTGTAGTGGTTTGTAAAATCTGCGAAATCGCTTTTGATATAGTGTTTGAGCCTGTCGGCAAGGGTCGTTTTCTTGCCTGCAGGCTCAAATTGTGCGTCAACGAGATACGTTACACCATTGATAACATAAGTGCTGCTCATATGCTTACCTCGCGTCCCGGTCACGGGCTTTTTTCCTGCGGATACGGTCGTCTTCCAGCAGCTTCAGGATATACGTCTGAATATCCTGCGGGGTGGCGTCTTTTCTGAAATATGGGGAGAGCTTTTCCATCGGGATGGTAACCTTAAGCTTCTGGTTGGGCTTTTCCTGCTCCATCATTTCAGATATACGCGTTTCCGTCAGCGTTCCTGCAGCGGCTTCCTTGTGCATATGGTTCGCCTGCGCGTATGACGGCGTACAATCGAGTTCTTCGATCTGACCGAGTACAATATACTGAAGATCGTCGGGAAGATAGGACAATTCAACGCCGACGCTGAGCGCGATCCGATCCTCGTCCACCAAATCAAGCAATTCGGGGATCAGGTCGATCAGACGGAGATAACGCTGGATCTGCGCGCGGCTTGTATCAAAGATATCCGCCATTTCTTCGTCGGTACGTGACTTTGTCTCAACATGAGACGAAGTTAGATCAGAGCGCTTTCCTTGCCGTTTCTGTGCGTCGTACCACATCTTATACGCCCTTGCTCTTTCGCTGGGGAGGATGCGTTCGCGGTGCAGGTTGCTGTCAACGACCATGATCGCCGCCTCGTCACGCGAGACGTTACAGATAATGGCAGGGACTGACGTCAGCCCTGCCTTTCTTGCTGCGTGTACTCTGCGGTGTCCCGCGATGATGTCGTATTCATATGGATCGTGATCCCGTTCGCGAACGAGGATCGGCGTCAAAACGCCGCGTTCCAAAATGCTTTGTGTCAGCGCGTCCATAGAATCGTCGTCCAGAACCTTATATGGGTGGTCGGGATAGGGATGCAGGTGTTCAAGGGGAATGGATTTCGGCTTGGGTTCCTTTTCTTCCTGCTCCTTTCTCAGACGATGAGACATTTCATAAAAGGATTCTCTTTTTTCGGTGACAGGTGTTTCAACCTGATTTTGATTCTCTTTTTTCTTAGCCATATTATCGGCTCCTTTCTATATTTCTTTGATTTTTCTGTTGTGTGCATGCCTGTAATTCAAGAACGCGCTCCAGGACCAGCATTCTTTGCAAGTCCGGCGCGCGGCGTTCGATTCGGTCAGTTATTTTGTTCTGTTCACGCAAAGGGATAAGCTGTTTTGTGATGTCTTTGGCCTGTTGCTTTAGATCTGTTTTCTCTTCCGCGTTATCGCAGCGGCGGATACGGTTGCGTATTGCCTGCCGTTCGGCCTCCAGTGCTTTGATTTGCGCCTCTAAACCATCGTGATAATCAAAAAGCTCCTGCATAGACGAAATGTTGTTGTCTATGAGGAGCTTGTATTCCTGTTCGATTTTCGGCGCTTCGGTGATTAATTTTCTCAGTCCGGGCGTTTGCGGTCTGTAGTCTTCTCTCTCCCTTGTCAGTTGAATGATGGTCAGTATAATCATAAAGAGTATCGCAACGAGAGTTGCCGCCGCAGCTCCGGCGCCATTCGCACGATCAAGTTCGTATTCCATTTCTCTTAAGAGTTTGTTTACGGGCGCAATCTTCGGTTTGTATATGGGATGGTCTGCGAGATAAAAACCGACGCGGTTAATTGAGCTGTAGCTCCACAGCTTGCGACCGTCGAGCTCTTCGGTAAGCCGTTCTTTCGTAAAACCAAGTTTGTCAATACGAACGGCGCGATCCCAATCAACTGCCTTTACCGTCCAGTGCTGATGTTTCGGATTGAAATCACAGATATATCCCATAGAATTTAGTCTTCGTTCCAAATCTTTCGGCGAATACGCTTCGTGTAAGCACTGCTCCAAATCCTCTTTCAGAATGTCCCTGTGCGTCTTGCCGCCGTTCTTGTGAACCCAATATGCGCCTTTCTCGCCGCCGTAGAACGGTGCGTCCTTCAAAACGGATTTGTTATGCTCTTGGCATACGGCGTCGGAGATCTCGCGGAAACGCTTATGATCCTTGATCTGATTGCGGAATTTCTTGCCCGTAACGAAGGACGTGCTGTTTGCGACAAAGTGGTTATGCAGGTGCCCGGTATTCAGATGGGTTGTCACAACAACCTCATACTGCCCTCCCCACATCCGCTTTGCGGTCTCGAGCCCGATTTGGTGCGCTTCCTCCGCTGTGACCTCTCCGGCAGCGAAGCTCTGATATCCGTGGTAGCCGACGATTTTGCCGGATTCGTGGAAGCGCCGTTTTGTGCGCATCATAAATTCGTAGGCTTTTTGTTTCGGGCAGTTGACAGCGCTGACGTACATGGTCTCATCTGTTTTATCGCTGTTTTCAGCGTATTGAAGTGTTTTGTAAAGGTCTTCGTCCACGTATTTGCGCTCGATAGTCTTATCCGGGTTCTCCGCGTAATCGATGGTTTCTTTCAGGTGATTGTATACGGGCCAAAATGCTGTCGTCGCCATATTCAATCAGCTCCGATATCCGCGTAGTAGTCCTGCAGAGCCTGTTCCTCTTCGATCCGTATTTCTTCCGACGGCGGCGCGCTTTCAAAGAGACGTGCGTAAATACTGTCGATCAGGCCGTTCAGCCTTACTTCTGTTTCGTTGGACAGCGGCAGATTCGTAATTTCGCACAGCTTCCGGTACAGATTCAGATACGCGCCGAGCTGTGTTTCCTTCGGCGCAGCGCCCAACGCCCGTTGCAGGATATATTCGCCCTGCTTCAGTCCGCTGGTTTTTGCTTTCTTCTTGATCTGATCACGCTGTTTCTGATTGCATTTGAAGCAGATTTCCACTTCGTTTTTTGACATAGCATCAATCCTTTCTTGATAAAATGAAAAAGCACCGGTGAGATCACTCCCATCGGTGCGTTGGTTTGGTATTACGGTTTATCTTGCGTCTCTGTCTTTTTCTTTTGGCAGCACGTCTTTGATAAACGCTTTTGCCGCCTTGTACACTTCGTCAAACGGCGGTTTGGAAACGTCGCCCGTAAAACGGAACTTTTCATAGGAATGCCGCAGATCCTCATATCTGTGCAGGAAACCGCCGAATCCTTCCAGTTTTCTGCCGTTGTTTTTCAGCGTCTGTAAAACGGCGGCGCGGTCAAAGGTGAAAACCTTTGAGAGATAATACAGATCCACCACGTCCTTGATCCTGCGGAACACTTTGTCGGTCGATACAGCCGAAACCTTATCGGCGATCATCTGGATAGGGGCTACGCCGCAGAACCGGATCTCATCGATCTCATAGATTTTCGTCGTCGGTGCGGGGCGGTTCACGTCCATATCCATCGTGAACAGAACCTCGCCGGATTCACGGTCCTTCAATTCAAAGCCCGCGGAACGGCCTTCTCCGTACATTCTGTATAAGCTTACGTCCAGATCGATCCCGCTTTTCCTGATTGCGCTCTGCAGAGATTCGACCATCTGCTCCGCCGTCGGCGGTGCGTCGGAGATCCAGTTCGCGTCAATATCGACGGTATGCCGGGTCTCTTCATCATAACCCGCTTCCATCAGACATGCTTTTAATACCATTGAGCCTTTGAAATTGACCGGGATGCCGCTGTCGTATACGGCTTTCATCACGCCGTACATCAGTTTTTCTTCTGCTGTGATATTCACAAAAACACCTCTCAATCGTTATAGTAATCTATCGCTTCCTTGGCCAGCGCGTCAAATCTTTCCTGATATTCCGGCGCTACGCTGAGCCCATGAAAGCTCTCGTTGTTGGAATAATAGTATTTGCTGAACGCTTCCGTTACGCCTTGCATATCCAACAGGGACTCGTTTGCGAGGGCGTCGGAGATCGTTCTGTTCAGGTCGGTATACAAAAGACCGTTCCGGTTCAGCACATTATACTCGCTGACGTGATTTCCAAGCACGACCACGCCGTTAAAACGCTTTACGGAATCACTGCCGTAAACCCACACAAGGAATTCATCGCTGCGGCCGCCAAAGCTGCCATGGCACATAAGCGCCTCATCCAACGCGAAAACGACGTCCTCTCCGATCCGTTCACGAACAGCCTTCAGCCAGGAAAGCGCGCCGATATATCCGCCGCGCTTCGGCAGGTCTGCCTTATGCGGATCGTACTTCGGCAGCGTCGCCGTCTTTCGGTTGACCAGATCCTCACGGATGCGGCGCTCCAACAGGCGCATCACGTATTCGGGCGGTGTGCGCACGCCGGCCTCCCAATTCTGTACGGTACGAAAAGGAATGTGATACCGCGCCGCGAATTCACTTTGCGTATCCCCCAGCTTTGTTCTAAGGTCACGGATATACATAGTTTTCACCTCTGACACAATCATACACCCAATGGGTGCATTTTGTCAAGCGGCAATATTTGGTGTGTTGACCGGGGTTTTAGGGGCGGAAGCCCCTGAAGAGGAGCCGCGCCGCCGGCTCAGCAAAAATATATATTTTTGCCCTGCTCGTTACGGTATGAGACACGGGGGTAGGAACAGATCAGATAGTCGTTTTCCGTGCCTCATACGCGTCATTTTTCGTTTACACCTCACTTTTCCGGTATTGTTTTTGCCTTGACGCCAAGCTGACGTCAAAGTCCTGCGACGACTGAGACCGTTGGCGTCATTCCCGGCGTTTTTGGCGTCAGTGAATCAATCTTCGATTTCTACTTTCCGAAGATAGATCACTCCGGACCTCTTTGTGGCAATAAACGTCAGTTTAACGTTTGTTCCGAGCCTGATATCCGCAAGACCGAGATAATCCTGCAAAGAAAACGTTGACGCAAAGATTTTTCTGCCGTCGGCAAGTGTAAAGTAACTGAGCAGATTTTTCTTTTTACCCCAACGTTTGAAATCCAGTGTGCCGATAAAAATCCCTTCTGTTGTGATAAATGAATATGGCTTGATATCGAAGTCGGACGCCGCAAATTGACGGTTAGAAAGCGCACGTTTTTCTTCCATGAGGTTTCCCTCCCTTCTGCCTTTCGGCTAATATTTGGTGATACAAAAATGCTCCATCTGAAATAGTGGGGGCAGGTATCAAATTACAGGTCTTGGAACGTGATCGTTTGTTTTACGTCACGATATCAGACCTGCCCGGACAAAAAAATATCCGGTGGACGAAGGACATAGATCCTTGCGTTCTGCCCCTGCCCCAACCGGATACGCCGGATGAATTGACGCTGCTCCAATTCTCTGAAAGCGTTGATCGCCGTCTGTCTGCTGCACGTCAGCGCCTGCATCGCTTTTTCCACCGGCAGCTCGCAGTATACGCCGCCGGATTCATCCTGTCTGTTCAATGCAAGCGCTTTTCGGTATTCTTCTAGTATCAGCGGAAAAAGTAGCTTCGCCGATTTGGAGAGATTCTCCGCGCGAGACTGGTAGTAGAAGCTTTCGGGGATCAGATAAACGTCTGGTTTGTTGTGGTTCACGGTGCCACCTCCTTTCTTTTTTTTCGGGCAACAAAAAAAGACGTCTCCAAAAACAAACGTCTTCTTTTTGCCCCTCCATGTATAGACCGGAACGGGAACAGTCATTTTATTCCAGTTTTCTGAAAAAAGTTGATTCTTTTTTAGACCATTAAAATAAAAAGCGAAGAAAAAATACTTTCACAAGAAAGAAAAATGCGTTTTGTTGGATTAATAAATGTTTCTTCTTTATATTTAATACAGCTTTTAGATGATATGACATATGAATTTGAATGATAATAATTAAAGTCGATCAATTAAAATTGTTTTTGTTTTCGCAATGATATAATAATTCTCTGCTCTATTAATAAAAATATAAGCGTCGTCTAAAATGCTTTTTTGCATTTCAGACGACGTAATTGTTTATAACTGAATCATTTTATGAGTTTCCATTGAAGGAGAATAGTTTTAGAGTTTTACTATTCGTTATTTTTTTTTAAATCATTTTTTGCCGAACAGCGGCAGGATCTTTTTGATCTCCGGGTCGAATTTCAGAAGAATCTTTTGAATCTTTTTGATATGTTTATTCACCATTGGCTGCCCGACGCCCATCTGTTCCGCGATTTCCTGCTGGGTGTATTTTTGCATCAGCAGCTCCGTGATTTTGCGGTCAGTTTCGTCAAGCGTTTTCAGAAACGCATCCAGGTAGGCGCTTCCTGCCGCCAGTTCCTCCACGGATACCTGATTCATTGCCGCTGCGCGAAGATCCGGATCATGGATATCATCCTGAAACAGAACAACGGTAACCTTCGCACGAGTATGGAACATTTTCCGGTAAGCGTCTTCCCGCGCACGGTTTTCCGGACGGGTGGAGAAATCCGTTTCTTGTGGCACGTTTTTGGATAAGGCAAACAACTCCTTTGCTTTTTGCCCGGCGATCATGATAGCCAGCTCCTGCGAGATCACGTCGTCAGCCCATTGATCCAGCGCCGCGGCGGACGCCTCCGCAGGCAAATCTTCCGTTGTTGCGCCGAGTTCTTCTGCTTTCAGCATCTGCCGCCGCTGCTTCAAACAATGCTTTGATATCCGGAGCGAGCGCCTCCGTAAGCTGTGCAATGACTGCTGCGTCCGTATCTTTTAACAACGTCGGCGGGTGATCCTCTGTGTAATTGCCGGAGAAGTATTTAACGCCCTCCCGCCGCATTTCCTGATCCCAGGCGATCTTCATGATTCTTTGCGCTTGGTTATATAGAGCCGCGCCGTTATTTTTATCGGTAAGGTAACATGCAGAAGTAGGGATTTTTGTTATGTCGTTTTTCCCGGAAAGCAGCGCCTGCGCCACTTCGGCGTCAATCGCGCCGTTCAGCCCCAAGAAACTGAGATCAAAGCTTTCAGACAATTTTATCACTCCTGTCATTATACAGTTAAGTTAGAGAACATATGTTCCATTCGCACAAATAGAATAGCATGGAGCAACCGGACTGTCAAGAAGAATTGTTGAATCACAGTCCTTCTATTGGGACAGTACATGGACAAAATAGAAAACGCCCTGTTCAAGAGCGGTCATCCGGTCAAAAACAGGGCATATTGTGTTTATTATCATTTATGAGAGAGCCGTAAGGACGGCGTTTTGCTCGGCGTTATAATAATAGATTTCACCGTTTTTTACCGTCCAGCGGGTTTCGGGAGCAACGTAACAAACCATCGAGCTTGTCAACGTTTCGTCGATTCTCCATATAATACCGATCTGATCCTGCAGATACAGCGCGCCGTTTTCGGTGCGGCAGCAATGTGCATTATCGAAAACTGCGCCGTCCATCGGTATGTTTTTTACGCTGTCTCCGTATAAATCGCAAACGGTAATATCCGCGCCGGGCGTTGGGATCACGAAAAGATGCCGCCCGGTTACGAAAAACATACTGACCGAGTGAAAGGGCAGCTCGTTAAAGGTTTCGTTATCCATCCGATATAAGTATAGATTTTGGAACGCGTCCGTAAAGAAAAAGCTTTTGCCGGATACGCAGTATTCAAACCCGTGGTCGCCGAGTCGTATACCGGCGCTTTGCGCTTCGTTTGCATCCCCCAGAATTTGGAGCAGATCGGCTTGGGTCAGGATATATCTTCCGGCGATCCAAAAGCCGCCCATCTCCGTCACCGCGCCGTCCGATACGGGACCGGAAAAACCGAGAATATCCTCCAGCCCGAGGAACCCGTCAAAATTGGTAAGCGCAACGTCCCGGTAGACCAGCTCCGTTTTGCCAGTGTCAACGTAATAACGATAGATCCGCGCGCCGTGCCCCTCCCCGTAACCGTCGCCGGAATAGGAACGGCGAAGGTAATAAAAGGAAACGTCGTCCGCGCCGACCAGCGAATAACCGCCGTGATGCTCATGCTCACAGATGAATACCGCGTTTTCGGCGTAAACGTAAGACGCAGCGCCGGTGTTTGCAGGAAAAACGTATATCTCATTATTGCCTTCGGAAACCGTAACAAAGAAATTCCCGACCGCAAGCAGCGAAGAATTGTCGGCATAATTCAGCAGCACGTCTCCTTGCGGCGTTTGTTCCCTGCAGGAGGGAAACACCAAAAGCAGCAAGACGCAGAGAATAATAGCGAACGTTCTTTTCTTCATTTGGTCGCACCCCGCTTTTTAACGAATAAGAATGCACACAAAACGATCAGGGCGGCGATGAAGAGAGAGATCGGCAGTGCGAGTGTGCCCGCCGTCTCGCTGACGGTGAAAGGCAGGGCGTCGGCTTCCTCCAAAACCACGTTCCCGTACAAGAATCCCGTTCCGCGCAACAGGGACACCGGCGAAACGTAATAGATGCGCGCATCCCGCAAAACGTATTGCGGCAGTAAAACGCTTAAGAGTCCCGCCAGCAGCACCGTAACGGAGGATGTGAACAGATTCCCCAATATAAAACAGAACGCGCAAAAGGCCGCCGCACCGAGCGCTTTTAGAATTGCTATCGTTATGTAACCGCCCAAAAGCGAACCACCGAAGGATGTGTTTTCAAACAGCTCCAGACTTTCCAGCGGCGCACCGAAATCTCGGATGCTCCATTTAGCAAGCCCGACGCCCAGCCGCAGCGCGGAACATATCAGCGAGAACCCCGCCGCCGTAACCATACCCAACTTAAGGTCGGTACGATAGAGCGCTTTTCGCCCTTTTGGTGTCGTGCGCCGTAAAAGAGAAAAGCTCGTTTCATTTTCCGCGACGAACGCGCTGACCGTAAATACGATCACGGCAAACACGCACAATAAATCGGCGGCGTCGTTGGAAAAGAGTTCCGTCCATGCCTCGCTGTTGACGATCTCCCGCGCAGGGCTCGCGGAGGCGTAAGCGTAATGCTCCCGAAAGACATTGATCCCAGTCCTGCCGGACATATACTGCTCCAGTTCCGTTTGAAGCTGTTCGAATTCCTCCGGCGTGATATCCCCGCTCTGGTAAAACGCCTCGCCAAACAATCGCAGGTCGTCCGCGTTATCGAGATACATAAAGCTCGTTTCAAGCTGTTTCGCTTTCTCTTCCGTGATCTGACCGGCGTAGATATTTACAAAACGCTCGTACGCCTCTTTGTCAAAGCCGGAAAGCCCCTCTTTTCCGCCCTGCACGACGCACAAAACGAGTTCCGCCGCAAGCAGCGCAAAAAAGATCAACAGATAATATCTTTTGATAAAAACCTTTTTCAGTTCCTGTTTAAGCATAGCCCCGTCTCCTTTTGTAGATAAGCCACGTGCCCGTAAGAGAGAGCGAACCGAACAGCAGGTTGCCGAAAAGCGCGGCGGCGTACATAAACACGGGATAACCGAAGATATTGACAACGCGGAAGGTTTCAAACAAACGAATGCTTATAAGCAGCGTTACGGGGTCGAAGAACCGCAGCGCGCCGAAAATACCGTCCGTAAACAGGCTCATGCCCATAAGCGCCGCCGTGAGCAGCACGCCGCAGAAAAACACGTGCCACGCCTTCGGCAGTAAAACGGAAAGCAGCATCACGGCGCAGCCGATGAAAAACGCGCCAAGCACGCGCAAAAAGGACGTGAGCAGATAC
This sequence comes from Oscillospiraceae bacterium, assembly GCA_902780565.1. Taxonomy (GTDB): domain Bacteria; phylum Bacillota; class Clostridia; order Oscillospirales; family Acutalibacteraceae; genus RUG806. Next base: position 11,700 of record CACZGD010000056.1, on the reverse strand, counting down.
GCGGTGAGGATATTCACGTTCAGTATAGAGTACATATACCCTTCAATCGCGTAGAACGTTTGAAAGAATCCGCTCGGCCGCAGGCAAAGCCAGAACGTGAGCAGATCCGCCGAGAAGAACAGAATTCCAACGCACAATACGAACGTGAAGAAGGCCGCCGTTTTTGCCACGAACAGCGCACGCTTTTTCGGTGTGCATTTTAATAGCGGCAGCATACCGTTTTCCTTTTCACCGGCAAACAGGAAGGCGGCGCTGTATACGCCCAGCAATACCAAAAACAGGGCGCTTAAACGGTAAGAGAATACCGTTTCAAAGGCGTTGACCCGGTAATAGGAATCAAGGCTTCTTCCGGCATAGGTTTTTTCAATCAGCTCTGCCTGCCGCTGACGGTATCGGTCATTTACGGCTTTTGCCTGCGTTTCCAAGTAACCGTTCTTTTGGAGCACGGCGTCGATCACGGTATCGTGATAGGTATACAGCCGCTGCATTTCGGTGATGATCTCTCCGGCAAAATTCATATCGGAATAGGGATACGGCGTATACATCGGCTCGTCGCTCTCTTCACCGTTGAAAATTGCCTCTGCCGCATCCCGATGCGCTTTTAGCCTTGCAAGCTTTTCGTTTGTGATCTTCCCCGCAAAATCCCGGTCCATTTGCAGCCGTAAGGGGGTAAGCGCAAAGGTCTCGCCGTCCTTTGCGTATTGCTGCGGGGAAAGAAGCTCGTCGTAATTCAAGTAGATATTGAACAGGTTTACACCCAGCAGCAGAATGATGAAGAAGATCAGATATTTCTGTCGGATGAGCTTCTTCAGTTCATATAAAAACAGCGTGCCCATCGTTTCACCGCCTTAAAGAATACCAGAGGAACACGTCCTCCAGATTCGGCAAAACGCCGACCGCGGCTTCGCAGGGTTTTTCCTCGCTGACGAGGCGCAGGGCAAAGCTGTTTTCTTCGCTTAAGATATTGCTGATCTTGTATTTTTTCACGTATTCGTCCACTTCTTCCGGCAAAGCGTGTACCAGCCACACCTTATTCGCGGCTTCGGCGATCAGTGTTTCCGGCGCGCCTTGCGCTTTTACTTTGCCGCCGAACAGCAAGATCACCTCGTTGGCGATATATTCAATATCCGAAACGATATGCGTGGCGATGATTACGGTGCGTTTCACCGCGATCTCGGATAAGAGATTCCTGAGCCGGATGCGTTCTATGGGGTCCAGCCCCGCCGTGGGCTCGTCCAGAATGATGACCTCAGGTTCCCCAAGCAGCGTCTGCGCCAACCCCACGCGGCGGAGCATCCCGCCCGAAAAAGCGCCGAGCTTCTGCCATGCGGCGTCGGTGAGATTCACAAATTCCAAAAGCGAATCGATCTGCTTCCGGTTGTTTCCCTTGATCCCCTTGAGCACGCTCATGTACTCCAAAAATTCCCACGCGGTATAGTTTTTATAGTACCCCGGATATTGCGGCAGGAAGCCGAGCTTTTTGAGGTATTCGCTTTTCTTGTCCGTAACGCTCACGCCGCCGTATTTTACGTCGCCCGCGCTCGCTTCCAACAGCCCCGTCATAATGCTCATCAGCGTGGTTTTGCCCGCGCCGTTGGGCCCCAGCAGCCCGAATACGCCCTGCCCGAAGGAGAGATCGACGCCGTGCAAGACTTCCTTTTTGCCATAGCTCTTTTTTATGCCCGTCAGTTCAATGCTCATACTTCACCTCAATACTTGAACGCTGCCAGTTCATATTGTCCGTGATCTCCCAGTGGCAGATAAACCGTTTTATGCTCCGCATCGAGGCAGGAGAACATCATACCGGCAAACGGGACGTTACCGATGTCAAACGAAGCGGACTGCCGATCCTTTTCTACGTCATATACGCGGAAGGTCCCCGCGTCGTCATAGCTTAACAGCGTTTCACCGTCGCCGCTCAACAGAAAGCGCCGCCCCTCTTCTGGAGAAGTGAGCGTTACCTCAGATTCCTTCAACCCGGTGATATCCAGAACGGTAACGGCACTGCCGTTATACTGCCCGAAATCGTAAACGGCGTAATACCGCCCGCCGCCTGTTACGCTTTTTGCCTTGCCGAAAGCGTATTCCTTTCGCTTCTCTCCGTTCAGAGAATAAACCGATAAGGTGGTTTTTTCATCGACGGTTTCCTGGATCAACACGTTTTCGCCGTCGAAGCCCTTCACGATTGCATTTTGCGGCAGCGGGATACGGTTTTTGGTTCCATCGGTAAGATCCAAAACAACTGCTTCAAGCGTATTCGTTTCGGCGGCATAGGCGTTATATAGCAAAGCCTGACCATCGGGACTTAAGAAGGAATAGAGCAGAATACTTGCATCGAAGAACGCGGGCAGCCCGGCATAATCAGCGCTTAAATCTACGCTTTGCGTACAAACGCCGGTATGGTCGTAAACGCTTAGAGCGGCGGTTTTGATCCCCGGATCGTCTATCGTATAAAGGTATCCGTCCGCCGCGAAAAAACGGGATTCCGTTCCGGTCAGCCTGAAGCTGCCCGTTACCTCATTCCTTTTCGTATCATAAAAATATACCGTAAGCGGGATCGTTCTCACACCGTCCGTCAGCGGCGCGGTTTCCTCATCCGCCGGGTCGTACGCCACAATGCAGAGGGTATTCCGATCCGCCATTGCCGAAAACCGGACGAACAGATCCGCAGACAAAAATGACAGACCGTTTTCTTTGACAGAAGTGAAAGACCACTCCGATCCGGCGTCTGTATCAGCAATTTGTTCACTCGGGTCTGTCGAGGATGCAGGCGCATCTGTTCCCGCTGAAAAATCCCTGTTCTCTCCCGAACGGCACGCCGACAGCGCCAACATCAATATGCAAAGAATGATCGTTATCTGTTTTTTCACACAAATCACCCCTTCTTAAGAAATAACCAGATAGTACGTTCCGAGCTTCGTATAAAGATCAAACGTACCCTCCGGCAAATAGGGATTTGCCATGCCCGTGCCGCAGATAAAAAGATACGCATGGCTGTTTTCCGGCAGCGACGCCGTATCCACCGGCAGCGTAACGCGGGTGAGCTTATCCTTGTTGGCCTCAAACTCCGCGCAGATGCTGCCATCGGCAAACGAAACGGGAATATGGTTGATAAACAGCGTAATGCGGAACTTGCCGTCGTAGCCGACCGTGTCAAAATACAACTGCGACTTTGCTTCTCTTTTCAGCGTCAGCAGCATCGGCCGCCCGTCCGTTTTCACCTGCGCTTCGTCCGAAAACAATTCCCAACGCTCCACGGACCGGTCCTTATCCTCATAATAATAGTATTCC
>CACZGD010000056.1:0-8390 GCA_902780565.1 Oscillospiraceae bacterium | reverse complement strand
GGCTTCCATTTTCAGAATACAATTCGCCCCCGGACGGTAGGCGTGCTCGTAATAGTGCCCGTAGCGCCCGTAACTGCCGGAGTACTGCGTTTCAAACGACGGCTGAGAGATATAACAGAGCATCAGCGGCAATTCTTCGCCTTTCTTTCCCGTATTCGGGGTAAACGCGAGCGTGGTCTCCAGTGTTTCGTTCTCTTTCAGATCGAACGTCTGCATACAGGCGTAATCGGACGGCTTTCCCCCGGCATCTGATACTGCAAAAGACTGAAATACGCCGTTTACGATCACATACACCCCGTAATCGCAGGCAAAACGGTCGTTTGCAAGGCGGATTCTCAACTTAATCTCATCGCCGGTAAAAGTTAAACGATCTATTTGCTCCGGTTCGTCCTTGTACCCCGCGCCGCCGATCACGTCAAGCGATTTCAAAAAATACTCTTTATACTGCGCGGCAAGATCTTCGGTCTCGCCGAAATCAACAGTTTCGTTGCCCGGCTCTGTTATAATGTCGGTTTCAGATGTGTTTCCACACGCCGTCGGCAAAATCAAAATCGCCGCAGCCAAAATCAAACATATTAACTTTTTCATATCTTATCCTTTATCTTACTTGTTTTTATATACGGCGCGCATTTCGCCGCTGCCGTTAAAAGAGATCTCCACCTGAAAGCTCTGCGTTTCTCCGTCCGCAAAGCTAACGGTAAACGTGACCTCGGAACGGATATCCGAAAGGGAGAAGTCCGGATCTTTATCGAGCGCGTTCAGCAGCTCGGTACACACGCTCCAATAGGTGAACAGCCCCGTGCCCTGCATCGCGTTATCGGTGCGATAGGTATTCACGTATTGCTCCTTTGTAAGAACGATCTCCTTATCGCTCAGATATTCCCAGGGGTGGAGGTCAGACATATCCGCGGGCATAAGCTCCATTACGCCGAAGCCCTCCAGAGAAATACGGATGTTTTCAAGCGCGTCCGTATCCGGGACGCCCAGAATAAACGTATTCAGCGTTCCGTAGCCCACCAATACGTTTGTCATAGCACGGATCGAAACCCGGTGTGTTCTGCTCTCCGTTGTCAGATACTGCAGGTAATCCCGCATTTTGCCGTAAATACTGTGCTCCGCCGCAATGCGCGTCCGGTCAGAATCGTCGGCAAGCGGCTCAACGACCAACAAGCCTTTTACCGGCAGCTCTATGGCAGCGTCCGGGTGCGCCGTGACGCTGAACGTTTCTTCCTCGTCGGTCCCGGCGGCGGAAACGAGGATCAGCCCGATTTGACCGTGTACGGAGCGCGGCGATTCGGAAGAGGGCACCTCCGGTAAATTCGCCGAAATACGGAACGTTCCGAAAATGGCAAGCGCGGCGATCAAAACCGCAAGCACAGCCGCAGCGGTTCTTTTTAAGATCAGCGGCTGATAACGGACGGGACTTTGCGCTTTTTCAGATTCTTCGGAAATTGCGGAAGCAAGCGCGCCGGAGACCCGCGGCGTTTTCTGCAACGCCTGCCGCCTTAATTCGTTCTTTACCTTTTTATACATGCGATTCACCCTCTTCCTTCAAGTGTTTTTTCAGTTTTTTCATTGCGTTATTATAGCTCCAGAATACACTTCCTTTCGGCATCTCTTTGTCCCGGGCGATCTCGGTGAGCGTAAAGCCGCAAAGCACGCGCAGAATGACGATATCCCGTTCCTTTTCATTCAGAACGCTCAGCATTCCCGGATAGGCGTCCCCATCGAACGGAGAAGAAACCGCTTCCAGCTCCTCCGCCTGTGAAAGCGGCAATTCGTTGCCTTCTTTTCGGAACATATCCATCGCCTTATTCCGGGCGACGGTATAGATCCAGGCGGCCGCTTTGCCGTCGGAACGGTAATTGCGGCCGTTTCGCAGGATCGCCAAAAACGTCTCCTGCATCACGTCCTCGGCTTTTTGGGGATTGCCGGTCAGCCGCAGCGCGTAATAATAAACCGGCATACGAAAGCCCTCGTACAGCACCGCCAGCGCCGACTTGTCGCCGCCGCCGATCCGCCGGAGCAGCGCGTCAAGCTCACGGTTCGTCATTCTCTCACCTCCCGCCAACACTTTATGTAACGCTGAAAAAGTGAAATGTATTGGGTTTATGAAAAACTTTTTCAGTTTTATTGTATCAAAAAGGATTCCAAATCTCAATTACAACAAAATATGAATCATACAGCCAAATCTTTGCTTTTACGGGATATACTATTGTAAATGAACCAAAAGGGGTCGAAGATAAATGAACGAACCGAAAACAGCGCTGATCACAGGATCTTACGGCGGGCTTGGCACAGCGTTTGCCGCCGAACACGCTAAGAGAGGCGGTACGCTGATCTTATCCGACCTGAACGGAGACCGGCTAAAAAAACAACAAAAAGAATTGGAGATGCGCTTCGGCGTCAGGGTGTTTACGATCCCGGCAGATTTAACAAATCCGGAAGAAACGGAGCGCCTTTTCAACGAAGCGCAGGCACAGGGAGCAAACGTGGATTACCTGATATTGAACGCGGGCTTCGGCGGGCAGGGCACGCTGGCCCAACGCCCCATGGAAAAAGATATGGCAATGGTCGCGGTCAACGTGGCGGCGAACACCCGGCTGCTTAAGCTGTTTTTGCCGGGCATGATCGAACGGGGCGCGGGCAGGATCTTGCTGGTGTCCTCCATCTCCGCAAAGATCCCCGGCCCGCGTCAGGCAGTCTATTTCGCCTCAAAAGCGTATCTGACAAGCCTCGGGAACGCCATCTGGCGGGAACTGAAGGGCACGGGCGTAACGCTCACAACCGTGATGCCGGGGATATTGGCAACGGATTTCGCCGAAAAGGGACAGTTGGAGGATACGCTGCTGTTTTCCAACCGCGCCGATCCCACAAAGGCAGCCGCGAAGGCGTATGAGGCGATGCTGAAAGGAAAAAGGAGCATTTCTCCCTGCGTGCAGCTTCCGCTGCGCCTCGCCCTGCCGCTGGCGCCCTTCCTGCCGAAAATGTTGGTAACGGAATTGGTTTTCCGTTTGCAGAAGAAAGGAACGTCAAGCATCTCAATCTAAAAAAAGCACACAAAAAACGGGCAGCCGAACGACGACGTTTCAGCTGCCCGAATGTTTTTTACGTATGTTGTTATTTCGAATTACACGAAAATCAATTCCCGGTTGACGATTTCCCTTGCGCGGTTCTGTATGTTGTTCATCAAGCCAACCCAACGCATTTGGTCCTCCGCTTTCAGCGCCTCTGTGACGCCCTCCCGCGCTGCCATTTCTTTTACCAGCCGGAAGAACATATCCTCCGCCTGCGCCTCGATCTCCGCGAGATAACCGTTCAGCCGCCCGGAAACGAATAGATCAAAGTATAGGTTTTTCTTGTGCTGCTTGATGTACTGCAGGTGCCGCTGCGCCCACTCGCCAACCGATTTTTCATCTTCCGGCTCGTTATCCGTGTCCACCGTTTCCGGCTTCAAGCGCCCGTCTTTCATCACTCGCCCGGTGGGGTAATACTGCTCACCGATCAGTTCATATTCCCAGCCGGTACGTTCGTTAATGATTGTCTTTTCCATAAAACAAAACCTCCGTATCTTTGGTGATTTCATCATACCAAAGAAACAGAGGTTTGACGAATGTGTGAAAAAGAGATTTAAGCTATGTTAGTAAATATTTTTTTATAAAATATAATTAGAGATTGTGGTGGTTGCATTATTCCACAAAGTCTTGTTATTATATTTTCATAACCAAGACTAAGAGTATCTTTTGCCTTCTTTTGGGAGGGCAAAAGTCGAATAGAATTATGAACAAAATATGTAAAAGACTTAGAAAAAAAAGCCAAAATATACTTTCCTCGTATATACTCTTCTGGAAAATGCTTTGATTCGAGAACAGTGGTACAATGAGAAATATCATTTTCTTCGAAAGGAACATTGCTTTGCTTAAAAAGATCTTGTAACAATGTATCGTTTCCTTGATATTCGGTTTTTCTTACTGTACCATTATCTGTTATCTCAAATGTGTTTTGAATTTTAAAGTTTGCATAATTAGCTCTAATTCCATTAATCTTCCAATATAGAATTTGAGCCATTATTGGTTTTGCAATAGGAACAAATGAATTCCAACACAATTCAAAAAAGGATGATATGGCTGCTTCATCAGTCTCGTTAACATCAACAAGGTCACAATGATACTCTAATGCATGAATAAAAGTATCAACGGTACATAACTCATTTTCAATGGCATATTTTGTTGTAACATATATGTTTGAATCAATAGGGGTTTCCTCGTCAGTATAGTCAGAAAGATCTCTATCAATAAAAAAATAAACAAGTTGTTTTGAAACAATACTCCAATCAATTGCCTTATATGTTTCTACGGCATTCCTTCGATTTTTTGCAGGGACTATTTTGATTTCCCAATTCTCTGGCATATATGGTTTTGCACTAGTTGCGTAAAAAGGAACATCGTCTTTACCTTCAACGACAAAAATGATTTTTTTCTCAGATGGTGCATTTGAGTATAATTGTTTAACTCTCAGTATTGTTTCGTTAACAGAGTCCTTTGCCGCTAATAAACTTTCTTTTGTAATCATCTTTCATCCTCGCGTACAAAACTCATTAATGCCATGGACTATGCTTTCAAGCTCATTATCAAAAATGAAAGGTGAATGTGTTGTCGCAACAAGGCCACAACAATTAGGACTATGCACAATATCAGGGAGCAAGGATTTTTGCCATTCCACGGAAAGAGATAATTCTGGTTCATCAATAAAAACAAAAACGTTGGAATTGCTGTTAAAATACAGATGACTAAACAAGGAAACGATTTGTTTTTCTCCAGAAGATAAATTCTGGAAACTAATTAAGTTTTTCGAACTAAAATTGTTTTCAACACGATTGAGCAAAGTACACGTAAAGTCTTGGCTGTTGTATATGATTTTATTACTAACAAGATACTTGTTGCACTTTTCTTGAAAATCTCTTATTTTTTGTTCTGCAGAAGTAATATCTTGATTGAACGACATTAACTTCATAAAATAATGGCATATTATTTTTACTTGTTCTGGATCAGGGTTGTCGTTATGAATACGAACCGAATTGAGAATATCGAATACCTGTTTTTTCATTTCATCTGACAGAATCTCAGAATCAAGTCTTCCAAGAACCTCATGTATTTGATCCTCTGTCAGTTCTTTTATTTCTGTAATACTTGAACTTTGGTCATACGTTTTTGATACAATCTCACTTAAATAACCGAGAGTAAGTCTCTTTTGTTGTGTTTGGGAAAATGATTTTAGGGTATCTTGCTCTTTTTGTACTAACTGTTCGACATCATCCATACCGAATTCGACAAGCTCGACTACTCTTTTGGAATTAGTTTTTCTCCTTGCTTTAGCCCATACATCTCTTTCAATATCAGGAAAAATATTTCTTAATTGCTCCTCAATTCGACGATATGTTGGCAAATAAAGAATTGTCGCTTGAAACTTTTCCTGAATTTGCTTAGTGATTTCATAAATAGTTGTAATGCTTGTGTCTTCAATAATCTTTGAGAAAAACTCATATGGATAAACAGACTTGTTTCTTAACCGTTGATTCTCAGTAATATCTTTAGACTCAAACATGCGTTTTGCTTCAAGTACATTTGATATAAAACCTTCAACACCCCGTCTGCTAAAATGACGATCAGCAAAGTATTCTACTCGCTCTATATCAGGAATGCCAAAAACGTCATTTATCATCTTTGATTCAATTTCAATTGAACCATCAGAAAAACTAACTATAATTCTTTCAAATGGATAAGTTCTCAATAAATCCCAATTACATGATAATACTGCATAAGCGATTCTGGAAATAGTAGTTTTTCCCGAACCATTTTCTCCAACAAGAATAACTCTATTGTTTTCAAAACGAATAAGAAAATCGCGAACACCATAAAGACCAATAATCTCAATACTATTTATAACAGGTTGCATAATTACCTCCATAACAGTTGGTATTAAATGGATAACTCCAAATAAAAAGTCTTTTTTTTATTATACACCTTTTTATAGCAAAAGCAAGCAACAAAAAGTTTGCAATTATTGCATTTTTTATAATATGCACATTGAATACTATGTACTGACTGCCTGTGTTTTTTTGTGTTTTTATCAAATCCGTAATGAACACTCGTACCAAACCGAAAACCCTTGAAAACTCAACGTTTTCAAGGGTTTTTCCTTTCCAAAAATCACTTTGACTTTTTTGGAAAACCGAAGTTAGGACAGATTTAGGACAAACCTTGATTTTTTTGATGCCGAACACATTACTCAAAAAACCTATAGGACAAACATTTTAGGTGTTTTTCAAAGGTATAGGACGGACTTTTTCCATTGCTGCTGACGGGTATAAAGTGGACGGACTTATGGTCGTTGGTTCAAGTCAAACCAATATAACAATAGAAAACCCCTTTCCAGGTTTTGGGGTCTTCGAGGTCGACAGCGGCGCGGAGGATCAGTCTCGCGTCGGCGGCGGTGACTTTGCTGTCCTTGTCCACGTCCGCGGCGCGGAATTCCCGGCTTTCGGGGCCGAAGGTCTCAAGCGCCACGGCCTTTCTCAGCGCAAGGCGGGCGTCGGAGGCGGTGATCTTTGCGTCCGCGTCCACATCACCGAGCATAAAGGCGGCTTCCGTTTTCGGGAGCGGGCGCACTTGCGTTGCGCCGCAGACGGTACAGACGCGGGTCTCCTCGCCTTCCGCGTTCGCGGTCGCGGGCACGGTGACCTGCCATTCGCCGAAGGTGTGGACGCCGGTGGCTTCCACCTCGCGGATTTCGGTCTTTTTACAGACGGAACAGGTGCGGGTCTCGACGCCATTGTCCGCACAGGTGGGGGTCTGGGTCAGCGTCCATTCGCCGAAGGTATGCGCTGTGGCGGGGAAGGTATAGGTGACGATCCGTTTGTCGCCGTCCGCTTTGACGGTCGCGGGGGCGCCGTTGACGGTGGCTGCCACCCCGGGCGTGAAGACCGCGCCGCCCGCGGCGGAGACGGTGACAGTGACCGTGTAGGCGGTCGCGCAGGTAAATATGCCGTCGATCAGCTTTCCCGTCCACTCGACGGCGTCCGCTTTGTAAACGCCGGGGCTCCCGACGGAGGCGGCGGGCGTCTGCCCCGGAACAGGCTCGGCGACGGTCAGTTTGATGCGTTTGATATACTCGTCACAGTTGCCGCATTTATGCGTTGTGACGTTAAAATCGACGTCGCACGCCGAGCAGAAATCGCCGCAGACGACGCAGATGTCCGCGCAGTCGGCGCAGGTGTGGCAGGTATTGCACTGCTCCTCGTTTCCGCAGTTTTCACAGGTGCTGCCGCAGACGGGGCAGACCGTATCGCCGTTGCAGTCTCCGCAGGTATTGCAGTTTATGCACCAGCTGTCAGCGCAGTCGATACACACGTCTCCGCAGCCATCGCACAGCGTGGCGCAGTCGGCGCAGCCCAAGCACCCGGCGCATTGATCGCGCGTTTCACATTCCATACAGGTGTCCCCGCAGTCGGGGCAGACGGTCCCTCCGTTGCAGTCACTGCAGGTGGCGCAGCCGAAGCACCAGCCGTCCGCTCCGCATTCCATGCAGATCTCGCCGCAGTCGCTGCAAAGCAGCACACAGTTCTCACAGGTATGGCACGCCTCGCACTGCGGGCAGGGCGCGCAGAGCCCGCACACCTCGCCGCAGTTGGGACAAACGGTATCGCCGTTGCACTCGGAACAGGAATTGCAGGCGTGGCAGAAGCTGTCGGCGCAGTCGTCGCAGAGCTGTTCGCATACCTCACAGATCGTCGCGCACTGTTCACAAATGCAGCATTCGGCGCACTGCGCGTATGTATTGCATTCAAGACACGTTTCGCCGCAGCCCGGGCAGGCGGTGCCGCCGTTGCAGTCGCCGCAGAGCCCGCAGTTCTGACACCAGCCGTCCGCGCAGTCGATGCAAATATCCATGCAGCCTTCGCAGAGGGTCGTGCAGTTTTCACAGGCAAAACAAACCTGACACTGGTTATAATTGCTGCACTCGCCGCAGGTCTCGCCGCAGTGGGGGCAAGTGGTACCGCCGTTGCAGTCCGGACATTTTTGGCAGTTCTTGCAGAATTCAGATTCGTCCGCGCAGTTGAAGCAGGTGTCTCCGCAGCTTTCACAGATATATTCCACGCAGTTCTCGCAGTAGAGGCAGTCTCCGCACTGATTACATCGCAATCTCTCCCAAACAGAATAGATTATAGCTATTGTATTATAGCAGAGATCTTTTCCCCGCGCATCAGCCGTTCGGCCGATTTTCATTCCGGAAAAAAGAAAAAGCCCGGGCAGGACCCGGGCAAAGAAAGACTTACCGTTTGAAGCGGAAGAAAAGACAGACGGCGCCGCCGAGCAAAAGCAGCCCGCCGA
>CACZGD010000055.1 GCA_902780565.1 Oscillospiraceae bacterium | reverse complement strand
GAAGCTGTGGTTCCCGGTGGCGGGGATCACGGTGTTCTCATTCCGTTTGGCTTGGCAGACGGCGCATTCCTCATGCTTTTTGCCGTCCCTGCCGCAGGTGGCGGCTTCGTCCTCGATCCATTGCCAGTCGTGGTTGCCGGTGGCGGGGATGCCGGTGTTTTCATTGCGCTTTACATGGCAGACGCTGCATTCCTCATGCTTTTTGCCGTCCTCGCCGCAGGTGGGTGATTTGTCCTCGACCCACGTAAAGCTGTGCCCGTTCGGCTGCCCCACGGTGAACACGTGCGCGTCGTTATGCTCCACGACCTCGCACACGGCGCAGGTATAGTAATATGCCGCGGCCTCGGTGCAGGTGGCGTCGTGCGCCAGCGTCGTTTCATTGACGATCTGATCGGTGAAGACGTGGTTTCCGGTGGCGGGGATGACCGTATTTTCGTTCCGCGTGGTCCGGCAGACGAGGCAAACCTCATGCTTTCTGCCGTCCCTGCCGCAGGTGGCGGCTTCGTCCTCGACCCAGACCCAGTCGTGGTCCCCGGTGGCAGGGATGACGGTGTTTTCATTGCGCCTTGTGTGACAGACGGCGCATTCCTCATGCTTTCTGCCGTTGTCGCCGCAGGTGGCGGGGTCGTCCGTGATCCACTGCCAGTTGTGATCGCCGGTGGCGGGGATCACGGTGTTTTCATTGCGTTTCTGGTGGCAGACGCTGCACTCCTCGTGCTTTCTGCCGTCCTCGCCGCAGGCGGCGGGTTCGTCCTCGACCCACTGCCAGTCATGCCCGGTCGCGGGGACGACGTCGTCCGTGAACGCCGTGCCGCAAAGGTCGCAGGTATAGGCGGTGTAGCCGTCCTCGGTGCAGGTGGGTTCATGCACCACGGGATTGGTCTTGTGATGCTGTCCGTTCGCCGGAACGGGTTCGTAAGCAAACTGCCCGCACATACAGGTCCTGATCATGAAGCCCTCCGCGGAGCAGGTTGCGGGCTCCTCATAGGCGAGGGTGCTGAAATCGTGGACGTGTCCCGGCAGCACCGTGACGGTCAGGTTGCTGTTCGTCAGGGCGCCGAGCGCCGCGACCTCGGTATCCGTATACAGGGTCAGGGGCTTGTTGATCTGGAACGCGTTCTCGTGCGCGCTGGTGAGAGTGGAGGGGATAAAGACGGATTTCAGCGCCGCGGAGTTTGTGATGAAAGTCTGCATCGTCAGCGAGCGCAGGTTTGTCGGCAGGTTGATGTTCGACAGGCTGGTGGTGTTATGGAAGGCGCACTGCGACAGCCCCGTCATGGACGTCCCCGTAAAATCGAGGTAGCGCAGTTGCCGCATATCCGAAAACGCGTGTACGCCGAGGGCGTAGACGCCTGCGGGGACGCTGAAATACACGCCGGGCTTCGACGGGGGATAGTTCACGAGCCGGAGACCGTCCTTGGAATACAGAACGCCGTCCACCTCCTTGAAGGCGGGGTTATCGGGCGAAACCACGTAGCGCTTCAGCGGCGCGTGGTAGTACCAGAAGAAGGCGTAGGTGATCGACTGCAGGGTGGAGGGGATCACGACCTCCTCCAGCGCGCCGTCCGTGTCGCACGTCAGCACGTTGTTGTTCAAAGTCCGCACGCCCTCGTCGATCACAAGGCGCTTTACGCCGTTGCAGAAGGAATACATCGCGTTATACAGACCGTCGCCGACCGTGGTGATGGTGGCGGGCAGGTGGACCTCCTCCAGTCCGTAGCAGCGGAAGAAGGCGTTTGCGCTCGCTGTGGCCAGTGAGGCGGGGAAGGAGATGTTCTTGAGCTTGCTGAAATAGCAGAAGCTCCACGCGCCGAGCTTTGTCAGCCCCTCGCCGATAAACAGGTCTACGGTCTCGTTCTTATGGGCGTCCCAGGGCCGCGCCGCGTTCTGCCCATCGAAATCGGGGGTCGCGCCGGTCCCGGCAAAGGCGATCGCGCCGTCGTAATACTGCCAGATGAAATCGCCGAGGACGCCGCCGTCGCCGTCGGGATGGATGGTGTAATCCTCCACCACGGACTTGCCGCACACGGCGCACAGCTTTTCGGTATAGCCGGGATGTTCGCGGGTCGCGGCGACGACATGCGCGTCAAACTGATGCGTCTCCACGGAGGGCAGCATCTTTTCGCCGCAGTAAATGCACGTATATTCGGTCTCGCAGGCTGTGTCGGGGTTCACTGCGCCGTTCGTGGGGTAGCAGTGCGCGGTGACAGTGATGTTGCGGGTCACGCCCGTGCCAGTGAAGGGCTGCCCCTGCCAGGTCAGCACCCAGGTATGTCCGGCGGTTTCGGGCAGGGCAACCGTGCCGTCCATGTTCGCCAACACCGTGAATTCATGGTAGCCGGGGCAGGAGAAGGTTACGGAGTAAGGCGGGTCGCCCTTGTCGCGCGTGACGGCGCCGACGCCCGCGTTGTGCTTGCCGAGGGTATGCACGTCTTTCCACACGCCGCTTTGCAGCACGAAGCTTTCGCCCGCGTTCGAGGAATAATGGACCGGCGCGGTGATCGCCACCCGGTTCGGGACTACGCTGCCCTCCACCGGGGCGTTCGACAGCCCCTCGAACACGACCGCGAAGCGTTCGCCCGCGTCAAGGTCGATCACGTCCGGCACCGGAATCCAGCTTTCGCCGGTCGCCGTGCCGCTCACCGTGCCGAGCAGGGTGCCCGCCGTGGGATCCGCCGCGTTTGCCGGCAGGTCGCCGTAAATTTTGCAGGTGTAGGCGCCGGTGATTGCGCGCCCAAGGGTCACATAGGTCAGGTATTCGCGCTTTTTCGCGGTGAACACGTTCGCCGCGGCGGTGCAGCTCAGGCTGTCCTCGCAAACAAGCCCGTTATAGCTGTAAGCGTTCTGCCGGTCGCTCAGCGACTCCACTTCATAGGCGCACACCTGGTCGATCGTGGGATCGTCATAGGAAAGCCAGAAATAACCGTCGCTGCCCCAGCGGGCGCTCCAGGAGTTCTTGATCAGCCACGCGCCGTCGTGCGCGGGTTTGTTGACGAAATTCTCGCGGGAGAAGGTATCGTCCCAGCCCACAACGGTCACGGCGTGATTTGTGGCCGCGCTCACAACGGGGCAGTAATAGGTGCAGGGCGTGGTCCCGTCGCCGTTCCACTGGTAGTTGTAATACTGGTCGTAGCTGCCGTAGCTGAGCTGCGCCGCGCCGAAGGACGTGATCGCCGCCTTGATCGCCGCTGGCGTTTTGTCGAAGGTATGCACGGCGGTCACGCTCAGGTCCCGGTCGAAGCGGTTCCGGAAGCCGAAGGTGCTTTGCATCTGCTCGAAGAAGGAGAGCTTATCCAGCGATTCGTTGAGCCCGAAGCGGCTCTCCAGCGCCGGACCCTCGTGGTTGAGCACCGCGAAGCCCGCGTAAATATAGTTGCCGCCGTGGTCCAGAATGTCGGCGTTCGGGTCCTCAATGCCGTCGTTGCGGGCGTCCGTCACGTTTTCGGTGTAGCCGTTCAGGCCGTTCCACACGATGTGATATTCCGAAAGGTTCACGCTGTCGTTCGTCGCAAGCCCCTTCTTGATCGCGTTGGCTTCCATCACGGCAGCTGCGGCGTGCGCCCAGCAGGTGCCGCCGATCTGGTACTCCACCGGGGTGATCAGCCCCAGCGTTCTCGCGTCCCAGGTCGCGGGGAAGTCCGTGGTCAGGCCGGCCGCGGCGTTATACACGGCGTTCGGCGTTTCGGCAGGGGAGGCCTCGCGCCCGTCGGCGGCGATCCACTTGAACAGCGTCAGACCGTAGACGCTGGGGTCGGTTTCGGCGTAATACCAGGTCACGCCGTTTGCATCGGTATGCCGCAGGCCGGTCAGATGATAGCCTTCGGGGATCGCCCACGCGGGGACGGGCAGGGAGGCGTCGATCACGCCGCCGGAGGAAATCGCGCCCGTTTTGTCCAAGTCTGCAGGCGCCGCGGCGAACGCGGCGGAGCTCACGGAGAACAGAAGCAGGAGCGCCAAAAGACAGGCTGTTGCCTTTTTTACGGATTTCACAAAAAATCTCCTTTCAACGCGTTATTTTTGTGTCATTTGCAGTATATCATACCGGCGCGGATTTTGCAAGGCGTTCGGTAAAAAAGTTTCCGCCGAGCTGTGAAAACGCGTATATTTTGTATTCCGATTTGTATATATTACGCCGCGCGAAACAAAAAGCGCCCCTGCGTGCCATGCCGGGGACCGGACGGGAAACGGGTCCCTTCGGTTCGCAAAAAAGAGCTTGCTTTCTGTCCCCAAGCCCGCTATAATAGGAATGATAAGGAGGGAGACCCTATGACCTATTATCTGGCTGTGGATATCGGCGCGTCCTCGGGGCGGCATATCCTCGGCAGTCTGCAAAACGGAAAAATCGAGCTCGAGGAGGTCTATCGCTTCGAGAACGGCATGCGGGACGAAAACGGGACCCTTGTGTGGGATCTCGACGCCCTGACGAACGAGGTCCTCGCCGGGATCCGGCAGTGCGCCGCCATCGGCAAAACGCCGTCCTTCATCGGGATCGATACCTGGGGCGTGGACTACGTGCTGCTCGACGAACATAACGATCCCCTGCTGCCCGCCGTCGCCTACCGCGACGCTCGCAACGCGATCGCCATGGAGCAGGTGGAAAAGATCCTGCCCTTTGAAACGCTGTACGCCCGCACGGGGATCCAGAAGCAGACCTTCAACACGGTGTATCAGCTTTGGGCGGACAAGCAGAGCGGCAAGCTTTCGCGGGCGAAGCGCCTGCTGTTCATTCCGGATTACCTGACCTGGCGGCTGACGGGCGTGATGGAGAACGAATACACCATCGCCTCCACCTCGGGGCTGCTGGACGCGGAGAAAAAGGACTGGGACTTCGGGCTGTTCGACCTGCTCGGCTACCCGCACGAGATCGTGGGGCCGCTTTCGTTCCCCGGCACGGCGGTCGGTCCCCTGCGCGAAGCGGTCGCGGCGCAGGTCGGCTTTTCGGCGCTTGTGCTGCACGCCCCGTCGCACGATACCGCCGCGGCGGTCGCCGCCTGTCCCATTGACGACGAAAGCGTGTATATCTCCTCCGGCACCTGGAGCCTGATCGGCACCGAGAACCGCCGTCCGGTCACGAACGACGCCGCCCGCAGGGCGAACTTCACGAATGAAGGCGGCGTGGAGGGGCGCTACCGCTTCCTCGACAACATCATGGGCATGTGGCTGTTCCAGCGCATCCGCGCCGAGCTCGGGAAGAAATATACCTACGACGAGCTGATGGAAATGGCAAAGACCGGCAGCTATCCCGGCACCTTCGACTGCACGTCCCCCGCGCTGCTCGCGCCCGAAAGCATGCTCACCGCGATCCGCGGCCTGCTCGGCGACCCCGCGCTCCCGCTGCCGGACGTGCTGCAAAGCGTGTATCATTCGCTGGCGTCGTCCTATGACCGCGCCGTGAAGCAGATCGAAAGTCTGTCCGGCAAAACCGTTTCCCGCATCCTGATCGTCGGCGGCGGCAGCAAGGACCGGTACCTGAACGCCTATACCGCCCGCGTGACCGGCAAAACCGTGGTCACGGGCCTGTCCGAAGCCACGGCGCTGGGCAATCTCTTGACCCAGATCATGTATGACAAACAGATCGACCTGACCGCCGCGCGGCAGATCGTGAAAGATTCTTTCGATATCAAGGAGACAAAAGCATGAACCGATACGACGAAGCAAAAACCATGTACGCCGCCCTTGGGGTGGATACCGAGGCGGCGCTGTCCGCCCTCGAAAACGTCACGGTCTCCGTCCACTGCTGGCAGGGGGACGACGTGATCGGCTTTGACTGCGGCGAAAGCCTGTCCGGCGGCATTCAGACCACCGGCAACTATCCGGGGCGCGCCCGCACCCCCGCGGAGCTGATGGCGGATATCGACCGTGCCTTTTCGCTGATGCCCGGCAAAAAGAAGCTGAACCTGCACGCGTCCTACGCCATTTTCGCTCCCGGCGAAGCCGTGGGGCGCGACGCGATCGAGCCGAAGCATTTTGAAAAATGGGTCGCCTTTGCAAAAGAACGCGGCTGGGGCATCGACTTCAACCCCACCTTCTTCGCGCACCCGATGGTGAAGGACAACCTGACCCTTTCGTCCCCGGACGAGGCGGTCCGCGCCTACTGGGTGCGGCACGGGCAGGCGTGCATCCGCATCAGCGAGTATTTCGCCGAGCAGACCGGGCAGCCGTGCCTGATGAACATCTGGATCCCGGACGGCTATAAGGATATCCCGGCGGACCGCCTTGCGCCGCGCGCCCGCTTCAAGAAGAGCCTGGAGGAGATCCTCAGCATCCCCTATGATAAGGAAAAGGTCATCGTCACGCTCGAAAGCAAGGTCTTCGGCATCGGGCTGGAGAGCTACACCGTCGGCAGCGCGGAGTTCTGCCTCAGCTTTTCCGCTGCCAACGGCATCACGCCCCTGATGGATAACGGGCATTATCACCCCACCGAAATGGTCAGCGACAAGATCTCGTCCCTGCTGCTGTTCAACGACCGCATCGCCCTGCACCTGACCCGTCCCGTGCGCTGGGACTCCGACCACGTGGTTCTGTTCGACGACGAGACCAGAGAGATCGCCAAGGAGATCGTGCGCAACGACGCCCTCTCCCGCGTGCTGATCGCCACCGACTATTTCGACGCCTCCATCAACCGCATTTCCGCGTGGATCACGGGCGTGCGCAGCGTCCACAAGGCCCTGCTGTTCGCCCTGCTGCAGCCGTCCGACCTCAAAAAGCTGCAGGACGCCGCCGATTTCACCGCCCTGATGGTGAAAAGCGAGGCGCTCAAGACCGCGCCGTTCGGCGACGTGTGGAACGAATATCTCCGTCGGCAGGATCTGCCGGAGGATTACCTGAGCCCCGTGCTGGACTATGAGCGCGACGTGCTCTCGAAGCGCTGAACGCGGAAAGGAAGCATCATGAAAGACATTCTCACCGCCCCCTTCATGGGGGAAATGATCCGTCACACGACGAATATGTACCGCCTCGGCTATGACGAGCGCAACGGCGGCAACATCAGCCTCATGCTGGACGAAAGCGAGGTCGCTCCCTATCTCGACACGGCGAACGTGCTGCGCACGATCCCCACGGGCTTCGACGCCGCGGTCCTCGCGGGCAAATACTTCCTCGTCACCGGCACCGGCAAATACTTCAAGAACGTGGAGGTCGATCCCGAAACGAACCTCGGGCTCATCCGCATCGCGCCCGACGGCGTGACCGCCGAGCTGCTTTGGGGCTACAAGGACGGCGGCTCCTTCACAAGCGAGCTGCCCGCGCACCTGATGAGCCATATCGCGCGGCTTTCCGTGGACCCCGAGAACCGCGTCATCATGCACTGCCACCCGGACTATACCCTCGCCATGACCGGCGTACACGAAATGACCGAGCGCGCCGTGACCCGGACCCTCTGGCAGCAGATGACCGAAAGCATCGTCGTGTTCCCGGAGGGCGTGGGCGTGCTGCCGTGGATGGTCTGCGGCACCAACGCCATCGGCGAAGCCACCGCCGAAAAAATGAAGCAGTACCGCATCGTGCTGTGGACCCTGCACGGCATCTACGGCTGCGGGCGCACGATGGACGAGGCCTTCGGTCTGATCGAGACCGTGGAAAAGGCCGCGAAGCAGTATATGATCAAGGCGCATCTGCCGCAGGTGAACGTGATCACGGACGCGGATCTGCTGGCCCTGACCGAGCGCTTCAACCTCAACTACCGCAAGGATTTTTTGGACCTGTAAACCGAAAAACGAAAGGAACCGGCCTATGAAAACGCTCTACCTCGACCTGTCCATGGGCGCCGCGGGCGATATGCTCACCGCCGCCCTTTTGCCGCTGACGGACGATCCCGCCGCCGCGCTTGCCGCCCTCAACGCCCTCGGCGTGCCGGGCGTCTCCTTTACCGCCGCTCCGCGCGTGCGCTGCGGCGTGACCGGCGTCGGCGTTGCGGTCTCGGTGAACGGGGTCGAGGAGGACGAGGCGCTGCTTGCCGGGCATCATGACCACGACCACGGGCACGATCACGATCACGACCACGGGCATGACCATCATCACGCCCACACGCACCTGACGGATATCGAGCGGACTATCCGCGCCCTGCGCGCGCCGGAGCCCGTGCTGGAGGACGCCGTCGCCGTTTACCGGCTGCTTGCCGAGGCGGAAAGCGCCGTGCACGGGGAGCCCGTGGAGCAGATCCATTTCCATGAGGTCGGCACGCTGGACGCGGTCGCGGACGTCACGGCGGTGTGCCTGCTGCTGCATCTGCTGGCTCCAGAAAACATTGTCGCGTCGCCCGTCCACGTCGGCTCGGGCACGGTGCGCTGCGCGCACGGCGTGCTGCCCGTCCCCGCCCCCGCGGCGGCAAAACTGCTGACCGGCATCCCCACCTACGGCGGTGAGATCAAAGGGGAGCTTTGCACCCCCACCGGCGCGGCGCTGCTGAAGCATTTTGTTGCGTCCTTCGGGCCGCAGCCCGCCATGACGGTGCAAAGGATCGGCTACGGCATGGGCAAAAAGGAATTCCCCGCCGCGAACTGCGTGCGCGCCATGCTCGGGGAAACGGCGGACAAAACGTTCCCCGCCGCGTCGGACGCGGTGTGGGAGCTTGCCTGCAACATCGACGATATGACCGCCGAGTCCCTTGCCTTCGCCGCCGAACGCCTGCTCTCCTCCGGCGCGGCGGACGTGTTCCTGACCCCCATTCTCATGAAGAAGGGGCGTCCCGGCACCATGCTTACGGTGCTCGTGAAGGAACCGGACCGCGACCGGCTGCTTGGCGAGATCTTCCGTTATACCTCCACCCTCGGGGTGCGCATGGCGAAAAAAGAACGCGCGGTCCTCGTCCGCCGGTCCGAAACGGTTGAAACCCCTGCCGGATCCGTACGCAAAAAGATCAGCGAGGGCTTCGGCGTCACCCGCGAAAAAATCGAATGCGACGACCTTGCCGCCGTCGCGAGGGCGAAAAACCTCTCCCTCGACGACGTGCGAAAAGCGCTGACAGACTAAACAACAAAAACGGTTCCGCTCGATCGAACGGAACCGTTGTCTTTTTTTATATCAATTAATATTTCCTTTGTTGTCACAGGTCAGGACAATCGTGCGTGTGACCGTCTGCAAGGGAACGCCGAGCTTTGTTTGCCGAACGGAAACGGTTCCCCTTGCGGCGTCTCCCGCTTTTGCCGTCGTTTTGGACGACAGCGCCCAGTCCGGGTCCAGTGAAGTAAAAGACAGCTTCGCGGTTTCACAGCGAACCTGTTTTTCAGAATAGGTAAACTCCGCAGTCAGCACGGCTTCCCAAAGCAAAACGCCGTTCGCGTCGTAGTAACGCAGAAATTTAGAGCGTTCCACTGTTTTTGTACCGGTGAAAAAATAGAGGAGGCGCCTGAAAAAACGAAGCACGGTTTCCAAAGGACCTGCTGCCGTGTTTGCCGTCTCATCCCGCAAAAGCGGGTCGCCGATTCCCGATATAAGGGCGTCGCCGTTTTCCAATACCTCCGTTGTCTGGATCTCCTCTGCCCGAGCCGCCGATCCGGCGGACGAAAAACAGAGAATGCCCGTCAACAGGCAGAGAATACAGGCCAATATGCGTTTCATAGAGGCAGCCCTCCCGGGAAGCGCAGCCGGAGCAGCCCTTCTTCAAAATACCCGTGCGCCTCCGTGTGCACGTCGATGAGTCCCGCAACGGCAAATGCCGCCCAGATCAGCAGTGCCAGCAGCAGCGCGATCATTACCGCACGGGTCAGGCTGATCTTCTTTTTCAGTGCAGCCGGGGGGATCCCCTGCAGCGTGCTTTCGGCGATTTGCTCCGGTGTGCCGAACACGGATAGAATATCCTCCGGCTTCGCGCCTTCGTTTTCCGCAAGCCAGTCTGTCACGTTCCCGCGCAGTTCCCTTAAAAGCATATGTTTGGTTTTTCTGTCGCACATCAACAGCGCGGATATCTGCGAAAAATAGGATTTCAGGAATTTTCCTTCAGAACGCATCGCGCTCACATCCTTTCGTAATCAGATCGATCCCCTTTGCGATGCTTCGATATTCCGTCAGCAGTTCCCTGTAATACGCGCGCCCACGCGGCTCCAGATGATAATATTTCCGCAGGCGTTTCCTCACGATTTCATCCCGGTCTGAAAGCAGCCCCGCTTCCACAAACCTGTAAAGCACGGGGTACAGCGTCCCCAGCGGAAGCGTGAAGCATCCCTCGCTGAGATCGTCGATCTCCTGAACGATCTGATAGCCGTACATATCCTCTTTCTGCAAGACCGCAAGCACCGCCAGCTCTACCGTGCCGCGCTTGAAAACATCCCCGTTCGGCAAACGATCACCCCAATTTAAAAAAGGTTTCACTGTTTTCAGTATAGCACAACGGGAACCGGATGTCAAAGACTATTTTGCGGAAAATTATATCTTGTCACGCAAAATAAATGTTGACACAAGAATAATACTCTGCTATACTGAATATGGAACAGGCGCCGTTCCAATTATGAAAAAGGATGTGACAAATATGATCGCTTCTTCGCAGCTTCCGCTGCTGCAAGCCGTCTTTGCAAAACTGCTGTCTGTCGTTCTGACGATCGTTTCTCTGTTTACCGTGGCAAAGCCGCAGAATGTTGCGCTTACCGTGCGGACGGCAACTCCCGAAACCGTAAAAATCGAGTTCAAAAACAATACCGGCAAAGTGATCTCGCCGGAACAGCGATGGACGCTGGAGAAAAAAACAGGAAACGGATATGAAGAGATCCCGTTTTTGGAAGACGATCCCGGATGGAACGAAATTGCGGAAAGCTGTCCGCCAACCCTCACCGGGGTTAGGACTATCGACGCGCAGCGCTGCTTCGGGCGAACACTCCTGCCGGGTGAATACCGTTTTACTTTCTTTTACCTCTGCGAGATCTCCGTGGGGCTTGCGGGCGGGGAACCGCAGAGCGTTTCCGTAGGCTTCACAATACCTGAATAAGCCTTCATAAAAAAACGGTTCCGCTCGGTCGAACGGAACCGTAATTCTTTATCCAACGCTTACAGCGCCGAGATGCCGAAGCTGTTGACGAGCGCGGTGATGCGTTCGCCCCGGCGGCACATGGGGCAGGTGAGTGCGGGGCTGGTGTTGTAGTCCGGCAGGTCCGTGGGGTCGAAGACCGAGCGCACCCGGAGCCCCGCGCAGTCCGTGATCTTGGCGAAGATGGAGCACACGCCCACCGGCTCGCCGCCGTAATAGCGGATGGCTTCTGCGGCGGATTCCGCCGTGTAGCCCGTCACCACCGAGGCCGCGAGGATCAGCACGCTTTTGCCCGCGATCATGGGCGCGGTGTTATCCCGGAAATAGAGCTGGCTGCCGCCGATATGCTCGGGCGTGAGCACAAAGATATCCCGCCCCGCGTTGACGGAAAACGAGTCGGGCGCGGTCAGGCAGTCGGCAAGGCAGGCGCCGATCACCTCCGTGTTGTCCAGACACAGGATCGTGTCGATCTCGGCGCTGGCGCGGTAATGCTCGCTCAGCACCTCGGCGATCGCCCGGGCCTCCTTAATGCTCGCCTTGTTCGAGGCGATATCGATATAATAGTTCATGTGCGCGTGCGAGGTGGCAAAATGCCCCTTATAAATATCCAGATGCAGATACGGGCTCTTCGTCCCGACCGTGTAAACCTGACCAAGCGACATGGCGATCCCTCCGATGCGTTCTATGATATTCTATTTTACCACGCCCGCCGCCGAAAAATCAAGCCCCGCCGCAAATTTTCCATGTGTGAAAAAGCGCGGAAAAACAGGGGCTTGCGCTTTACAAAGAATCGGAATTGTGATATGATTAGAAAAAAGCCGAATCCGGCGAAGGGAAGGCGTTTCATGAAATTCGCGGTATTATCCGATACGCATTATATCTCCGAAGCCCTGCTTTACGGCGACGACCGGCAGGAATCCATCCTGATGCGGCAGATCAACCGCACGGCGATCCGGGAACTGAAGGCCCGGCAGGACCTGGACGTGGTGCTGATCACCGGGGACCTGACGGACGCCGGGGACGTGGACAGCCACCGGGAATTCGCCGCCCTGCTTTCGGACCTGAAGGCAAGCGGCAAGCGCGTCTACGTGCTCACCGCCACGCACGATTTCCATTTCAGCTCCGCCTACGTCACCGCCTACGGCTGGCCGGTGAACTATACGTCCAAGCCGTGGGAGAGCCCGTGGTACCGCCCCGGCAGCGCCGACGTCAAGGCGCTTGTGAAGCCGGAGTCCCGCGAGCTGCCCGAGGCCGACCGCGTCCCGGAGATCCGCCGCGTGCTGAATATGGACGAGCTTTGGGCGCTGTACAGCGATTTCGGCCCCGCGGACGCGTTTTCCGTCTGCGAATCCGCCTACAGCTACGCCGTGAAGCTGGACGACAAGCTCTGGTGCCTGATGCTCAACAACAACTTCCGCGACGTGGACGCGTTCCTCGATATGAGCCCCTCCTATTCCCCCGCGTGCCTGAAATGGATCGAGGAGATCCTGCGGCAGGCCGAAAAGGCCGGGGCGTTCGTGTTCGCCTGCACCCATCACCCGCTCGTGCCGCCCGTGCCCGCGTATAAGATCGGCGGCACCACGCGCAATATGCGCCGCGCGTCCGTGGTCCACACGCTGGCGGATCTCGGGCTGCAGCTCGTGTTCAGCGGACACACGCATTTTGCGAACGTCGCCTTCGGGGTCTCGGACGCCGGAAACGTGCTGTGCGACGTCACCACCCCCTCCGTCAACCACCTGCCCCCCGTCTACCGCATCGTGGAGCTGGACGGGCAGACAAAGACCCTGACCCTGCAAAACGCCGAGATCACCGAGGCGGACGACTGCCCCGTGCCCGAAAAAACGCTGTGCGAGCACTACCGCGTCAAGTTCGTGGAGGAGCAGCGGCGGAGCATCCAAAAGCTCCCCGCGCCCCTGTCGGGCGTGGTCCTCGGCATGCGGGTGAAGCACTTCCTGCCCCTGGTCGGCAGGGCGGCGCGTTTGTCGAAGGCCGAAGCCGCCGCGATCCGCGAGAAAAAGATCTTCGATCTCATCATGGACTGCGTGGTGAATATGCAGGTCGGCGACGGCGCCTACACGCCCGATACGCCGGAGTATAAGTTCCTGATGGGACTTGCCGCCGCAGCGGACAGCATGATCGCGTCGCTCCCGTTCGTGGGGCTGGAGAAAAAGCTGCAGGGCTATACCGTCAGTCAGATCGTGGAGCCGATGCTCTTCAAAAACGGCGTGCCGGATAACGAATCGACCTTCCGCTTCGACACGCTGCCCGAAACCCTGCCCACGCCCGTTTTCACCAGCCGCGCCGGGGACGTGCTCATCGCCGTCCTCTCGGTCTTCGCCCTGCTCGTGTCGCCCCTGTCGCCCGCCGTCACCGCCGCCGCGCTGCCGCTGGCGTCCCTCGCGAAAAAAAGACGGCTCAAAAAGCAGCCCTTTGCGCCGGAGCGGTATTAAGCCGGCTCCCCCTGTTTTCCGCCGCCCGCGCCCGGTCGCCCGATAACGTCTGATCCCTCCCGCCGTCGCGGTCCGGGCAATCCGGACCGCGCGGTTTTTTGTCACGCCGCGCCCTGCCGGTACAACGCGCCTCCGGCTTGCCCGCTCGGAACCCGACCGAACGGACCGCCGCATATAACGCGCAGCGGAAATATCGAACGGAACGCCGTATATAACGCAGCGCGAAGCGCCGAACGGAAATTTTCGGAAAATTGCGTTTTTTGTATTGACAAAAACGCCTTGCCGGTATATAATATCTCAAGTCACGAAACGAAGGTTTCCGTATATGGTGGGTATAGCGCAGTTGGTTAGCGCGTCAGGTTGTGGCCCTGAAGGCCATCGGTTCGAATCCGATTATCCACCCCAGTCGTTATCGCAAAGTCCGTTTGTGATTTTGCGATAATTTTTTAAGCAAAGTACGCCGGACTCCGCCCCCGCGCCGTCTTCACGACCACGCCCGCCGGATGCCGTCCC
This sequence comes from Oscillospiraceae bacterium, assembly GCA_902780565.1. Lineage (GTDB taxonomy): Bacteria > Bacillota > Clostridia > Oscillospirales > Acutalibacteraceae > RUG806. The sequence continues at coordinate 1,611 of CACZGD010000055.1, read as the reverse complement.
GCGTTCCATATTATGGGGAGTCGTCAAGCGGTAAGACACAGCACTTTGACTGCTGTATGCGTGGGTTCGAATCCCGCCTCCCCAGCCAGATCTGAACGCTTATTTGGATACAATAGGCGTTCAGATTTTTTATGCACCCCCTGGAATCGAAAACTCCTTATATAGCGCCGTTTTCAAGACATCTTTCAAACGATTATTGATCTATTAAAGAGCAAAACACCTCGCTGAAAACTGCCCGGCGAGGTGTTTTTGTGTGTTTCTGTGAAAACAGAGCTGATTTCTGCAAAAGTAAAAGTTTGAAAGATAGGTAATAGTTTGAAAGATGGATAAAAGTTTGAAAGATACAATACTTTTTCAAAAATGCTTTTCTGCTTGTATTTTGGTAGTATTTATGTTACACTATTACACGAGCACACGGCTACTCATGGAGAAAAAAATGGCAGAACGCAATCTTGAAAATATCACCATCACGGTGTCTAAGGAAGAAAAGAAAGCCTTAAAACAGGCAGCGCTGGATAATGATTGCTCGGTGTCTGAGCTTATCCGCCGTTGGCTGGAAGAATACAGGGCAAAGGAGGCTGAGAAGTAATGGATAAAAAACGCGATTTGGCGGCTGCCAAGATAGATAAGAAGGATGAGTTCTATACACAATTAACAGATATAGAGAAGGAGATGCGATACTATAGAAAGCATTTCAAAGATAAGACCGTCCTATGTAATTGTGATGATCCGTTTGAAAGTAACTTTTTTAAGTATTTTGTTTTGAATTTCAATCGTTTAGGGCTCAAGAAATTGATTGCGACATGCTATACGGGGTCACCGATAGCAAACCAACAGTTATCTTTTTTTGACATTCTTGGTGGCGAAGAAAAAAACCAAAATAAGCCGTACAAAGCTATTGTCACATCCGTCTATGACAAGACTGGCGATGGCGGCGTAGATATGCTTGATGTTGCAGAGCTCTTTAAGTCTGGTGAAAATGAGCTGACTGAACTGAATGGTGATGGTGATTTCCGTTCAGAAGAGTGCATGGCACTATTAGATGAGGCTGACATTGTGGTAACAAACCCGCCTTTCAGTCTTTTCAGAGAATATGTTGCAGTTCTGATAGAACACAATAAGAAATTTATAATAATTGGAAATGTAAATGCTATCGCATATAAAGAAATCTTCCCTTTGTTAAAGGATGATGAAATGTGGATTGGAGCGAGCATTCATTCTGGTGATAGAAAGTTTTATGTTCCCGATGATTATCCCATGAAGGCGTCTGGATGTGGAATTGATGAGGATGGTCGTAGATTTATCAAGGTGAAGGGTGTTCGCTGGTATACTAACCTTGATATAAAGCAGAGGCACGAGGAGCTTATACTTGTCAAGCGCTTCTCAGAAGAGCTGTACCCTAAATATGATAATTATGATGCAGTAAATGTTGACAAGGTCACTGATATTCCTTGTGATTATGCAGGTGTTATGGGTGTTCCAATCACGTTTATGGATAAGTATAGCCCCGATCAGTTCAAGATTATTGGGCTGGGGATTACGGATTTAGGGAAATCTATTGGTGTGGGAGACTACGACCGCAAATATAAGACACCTGCTTCTCGTGACGGC
>CACZGD010000054.1 GCA_902780565.1 Oscillospiraceae bacterium | reverse complement strand
TCCGCTGGTGTAGTCGAAAATCTCACCGTCGCGGAAGAATTAATGGAGGATACGTTTGTCCGTCTGTATACCAAAAAGCCCCGGTATTCCGAACAATCTTCCTTTAAGACGTGGCTTTACGGGATCGGAAGAAACGTTGCCCGTGAGTATCTGCATCGTGAGAGAAAAAGCAGAACGACCCCGTTGGAAGAAAACACTGAGCTTTCAGACGATACATACGAACCTGAAAGCAGTTTCTTTCGTAACGAGCAATACAGGGAGCTGCACCACGCCTTGAAGAAACTCAAGCCGGAATACCATCAGGTTCTTTGGCTGTATTTCTTTGAAGACCTGCGGGACAAAGAAATTGCAGTGATCATGCGCAAAAGCCCCAACAACGTAAACGTGTTATTGCACCGTGCAAAGAAAGCGCTGAAAACACAATTGAAGAAAGAAGGATTTATGGATGAAGACTTATCTTGAAGTTGCTGAGGACGTCTTCCGCAAAGGAGACGATTATCTGAAGCAAAGAGAACAAATAAGAAGCAGAGTCAAAAAAAGCGCGGCAGTCGGCGTCTTCGCGGTTCTGTGTATCGCAGTATTCGGGCTTTTGCAACAGCTTCCGAATACAAATGTCCCGACGCTGACGCCGGTACAGTCCGACAGCACACATGCAAACGAAACTATTACAACGCGTTCCGTTAATGAAACGGTTTCCGACTTGTCGGAAACGAATCTTTCCCAAGCCACAACAAATCCGGATCGAAACAATTCCGAACCGGCAACGATGCCGATCATAGAAAGAGATACAGCGAACCCACCGGAAACAGCTCCCGAACCTGTCACACAGAAAGCGGACGATATTACGCAAGTCCCGACTTCTACGGAGGCGGAATCCTCAACGCTTTCCGGCGCGCCGTCATACAATGGTCCAAAAAGATTAAAAGCCGCAATAGAAGATAATGTGTGCGGCTGGATCAGATATAACGGCGCGTATTATCTACAGGACGACTGGTCCAACGGAAACGCGATAGAGAAATGTGAACCTGTTGACCTTTCATCCGCCGTTGAGGGCAATCTTGAATTGTTGGGGCTGACCGGAACCGTGTTTCTTGTCACCGATGACGACAATTATTCGGGTTGTCTTCTTCTGAAAACAGACACCGGAAGGAACATTGTTTTTATTCCCGTACCGGAAGCCGATTGATCAACATATATGAAAAAAAGACTATTATGTTTGATCGTCTTTTCACTTAGCTTGTTTTGTGTTTCTGTCCGCGCAGCCGGGATTGATTCTGCAAGCGATTCTGATTTGACCCGTTATTTGGGCGACGTAGATTTTGATGGGAACGTCACAGCGTGAGACGCAAGACTTGTGCTGCGACAATCCGTTGATCTGGAGCATTTGATAGATGAATCGCTGTTTTATGCAGACTATGACGCCAACGGCAGTGTGACGTCTGCCGACGCGAGAATGATTCTCCGTACCTCTGTTTTGTTGGAACTGCTCGTGTATCCGGGAGAACGTGAACAACCGACGCCGATCATTTCCGACAATCCGGAACCGGAAAAGCAATGCCCCGAAGTAATAAAAAATCGGTGGTTGGTATCTTTTTGTGACTCTGTAGACTATGATGAGCTCGCGTCAGACATGTACTGGCTTGTCGATGAGATCGGCGTCCGCAGCTGGTGGGACGATACGCAAAATCACGCCGCGGATCTTCTTTATGATCGGTTAAGAGACATAGGCTTTACGGAGGATCGTTTGAAAACACAGGAATTCACGCACGGCGGTATTATGGGCCGGAATATCATGGCAGTTGTTCCGACCGTTGCCGAAACGCCAGAAATCATTTTGATCATGGCGCATTACGATACGGCAAGAGGGACCGGCGGAGCCGTGGACAACGCATCCGGTACAGTTGCACTGCTGCAGTTGGCAAGACTGTTTAATGACGCGGAACAGGACTTTGGCGCAGAGCTTCGCTTTCTGTTCACAGCAGGGGAAGAACAGGGATATTACGGCGCATATGCGTACGTCGGTTCCCTCACGCGGGATGAAACGGAACGGCATCGCTTTGTGTTCAATATCGATATGGCGGGGAAACCGAACGATCTAGATGAACCGGGCAGAGCGTATTATTTATGCGTGAGTACGGAACCGGTGTCAACAGACGGCTATGACGCGCCTGCCGCAGCAGAAAATGCTGGCAGCATCGCGGTTGCCGAAACAAAAACGATGCTTGGAGATCTGGGAGAAGACGGGTTCTATGAGCCGGTCCGCGCGGGAAAGCATGATATCGTTCCGTTTCGCAAAGCGGGCATAGAGGCGCTGACGCTCTCATGGAGATGCATTTCATCCGCAAGAAGCGAAGGCGCCGACTATGATCTGGCGACGCCGTATTATTCACATACGTCTGAGGACGATCTGTATTATTTCGATTTGCCGTCTCTTTATCACACAACCCGGCTGATCACCGGCGCGACGGCGCAATTACTTTTTAATTATCATCAATAAGCGAATGCCGCCCGGTTTCCGCAAAGGAACCGGGCGGCATTCATGCTTGCATAAAAACTGCCCGGTTCCAAAGAACTGAGCAGCATATGTATTATATAAGAATCAATTCTTGATTTACAATTTCGGTCGCTCTTTCCCGGATATTATTCATCCGTCGTACCCACGTCATCTGATCTTCTGCTTTCAGATTTTCCGTTACCTCCTCTTGTGCTGCTATTTCTTTTACTACCCGAAGAAAGAGATCTTCTGCTTGCACGTTCACATCCGCGAGGTAGGTGTTCAACTTGCCGGACACAAACAAATTGAAATACAGCGATTTTTTGTATTGACGGATATAGCGCAAATGCCGCTGTCCCCATATACCTATCGGTTTTTCTTCCCCCGGCCCGTTATCCTCGGGCAATTCGCTCGGCGTCAACGCTCCGTTTCGGATCACCCTCCCGGTGGGAAAGTAGTAACCTCCCTTCAGTTCATATTCCCAGCCGGTGCGTTCGTCAACGATCATCTTTTCCATTTCACTTACCCCCGCCTTCTTAATAAGTTTCAGCAGCAACATATCTACGTCCTCCGTGGGATAATCCGCTGCAAGCAGCATGTTCCGCCACTCGTTAATACCGTTGATCAGCAAGTTGCACTCGAAATCCGTAAACTTCATTTTGACTTTCTTTTCTTTCATAATGAAAACCTCCGTTCCTTTGGTGATTTCATCATACCAAAGAACCGAAGGTCTGTCGAATGTGCGAATGGTTACGGGAATTGCTGATTAAATATAAATAGAATAATCCATGTATTAACTTAATAGCATATTATCACCAATAATCCTTAACACCTTATTAGAGAATGAAATTGTTTCTGTAAAGGAAGTGATACTAATTGTTGCAGGTAATAACGACCAAATTAAACAACATATAATTAGTCAAAACAGAGAAAAACAATTAATCATGCAAAAAGAAGCGTCTTTTTGTCACAAAAAGCGGAATAAAATACATTATCTAAATATAATTTTAATCCTCTATTATGTAGCAGTATTATGTTTTTTTATGCTTATCTACGCTATTTCGTCAATTATTTGGGGAAACGTGTTTATTAATTGTTTAGATGCTAACTTGTTGACTTTTTTATCAAAATATGGTAATGTTCATAATGAAAAAATATCTTTTTAATTTTGGATAGAAGGTAGTAAAATGATTGATTCTTCGGGAAAACGAATAAGAGGAAAAATTGACCCATTTACGAAAGAACTAGATGCTCTTTTGTTTGCCGCAAATACAAATAATGGTTTTGAAATATTTAGAGAATATCTTAAGGATGCAGTTGCTCTTAGAATGCAACACACCTTATATACTCCTATTTTTATTACCGATAATTGTATAAAAATAATAAAAAATTATAAAAAAGAAACCCATATATGTTCGTTCATTCAATGTGCTATACGGTATTATTGCAATAAGAAAACACACAAAATAACTAGTTTAGATTTTTCTTCTTCATGTGCATCAAAGGATTATCATAAGTCTCTTCAGCATGCAAAGCAAGATTGTTTAGCCTGTGTATATCATTATACTAATAAAATAAAACGAAGTAATGCAAATAGTGTTATGATTGAAAAAAAATGTAGGGCAATTGAAAATGCTGTTGAGTTTTTCTGTGACTATATTTATTCTCTCTATGAGGGGAAACTTCCGAAAACAATAAAAAAAACAACATATGATGCCATCCACATAAGCGACTCTTCTATCTCCGATGTCTATGCATATAATGAACTTGGAGAATACTATGAACTAGTAGATAAGAAGAAAATGTATCAATCTGTTTCTATTGAAACTGCAACAGAATTATTTTGTAGCTGTTATAGAGCATAACTATCTATACAAGCGATTCGATATAATATTATCGCTCATTTTTGTGGAGGGCCTATATATGGGTATTTATATTGACAAGCATTTTTATTCTGACCTATTTCTTGAAAAAAAAGTAAACTGGTTTAATGATATTTATTTGTCTTTATTTAATACTATTTGGCCACGTTCTAAGAATTTTGAGTTGTTTTTAACGTCATCGGATACTTCACTTAAAATTGAATATGCAAAAAAAATATATCAGGATTTTTCATTAGTTAATGATATTTTCTTACCGAGTTTTACAGTTTTTAATGTATTGGAAGATCAATATTTAAACTTGAAGAATAGTTCTGATGGCTATACTCCTCAAGATCATGTGATTCATTCAATCCATTTATATATTTTAGGTATTTATTTGTTTTTTAACTCAGATAAAATTAATAAAAGATTTCTTCTTTTTGAAAAGCAATTAAAACAATATGATATTATAAAATTTTTTGTTATAAAATGGCAAGTTTTTTCTCTCTATCACGATGTAGGGTACTTTTTTGAAAATGGAGATTTTGATAAGAATAAGTTAAGTGCATATATCAACATAAATAATGATCTATTAAAAACACTTATCTCTAAAAATATTACCCGCACGTATTCTTTTAAGTTTTTGGCAGAAAAGAATCATTTATTATTTGAGGAGGCTATATTAAATGATAATTATGGGCCATGGTTTGATAACAATGGAAAACCAGCTCAAAAAAAACAGCTCACCGACGAGATTCATCAATTTGTGGGAGCAGTTTGTTTAGACAAAATCACTAATGATGAGGAGCTTGGGCAATTACTCCCTCTTTTAGACAACAAAAAGAATATTGTCGTTGTTGAAAATGAGTATGGAAAGTGTATTATGCTAATTATTCGAGACCATTATAGGGTACAAAAGGTCTTTAGCAAATCATTCTCATTATATGATGATTTATTAATTGGTAATAAAATAAACAATTCAAATAAAAAATACTCATATAAATACTATCTCATTGGTTTAAAAGATGATTCATTGTGGAAAAAAGCAATTGATGAATCATTAGCAATTAGCGATATTTTGTCACAATTGCCGAATGATGTCAAATCTGACATTTCTATAAATTCAAATTGTTTTGTCGATGTTTTATTCATAATGAATGATTGGATTATTAGTGAAATTGTAGATGATAAAGATCAGGAGCAAAAAAAGTTTAAAAACAATTATTATAACTGCCTATATGAAAGCTATATCAATACAATTTCTGGCTTTTTTACAGAAACCATGAAGGACCCACGCATTGATTTGTCTTTCATCGAAAAATCGTTGATAGCTCAAGCATCAATGATTAAAGAAAAAAGAAAAAAACTTATTAGTACAATTCAGAATAATGCAACGGAATTATATGAAAAACACTATGCAACAACACATATGTTTATAGACTTTTTTACAGAAAAATATGACCAGTTATCAAATGAACTATCTTTACAAAAGAATCAAAGCATGTTGCAATTTATTGATGTTTCGGATACAACAACAAAGATATATCCTTTTGAATACAACAAAGATAATAGCGATCATGTTAAGTTATACAATCATATTTCTAATTTGTGCCAATTCTTAGGAACAACGATTGATATATTAAAGAATTATCACTCTCCATATGTAATGTTTGATCACGGAGTGATATCTGCCGCATTATTATTTCAATCAGTATGTATTTGTTTAGATCTCAAAAAATTCTGTAAAGAGAATTACGAGTTATCATTAGCATGGAATTCATTTTATTCTGATGAAGAATACTTAAAAACATGTTCAGAAATAATTTTTTCAGTACTAATTCACAATATTTATAACAAAAAAAGTACACCGGAATATGGAATAGAATACATGCATGATATTGAAAAAAACCCGTTTAGTTATTTTTGTGCTTTCTGCGACACGATTCAAAAATGGGGGCGTCCGAAAAAGATAAATTTAGCTCAAGCAAATCTTCCAAAGAACAGTTATTTAGAAGATGAATTTGATATTGATATTTCAAGCGGTCGTATTATTATTAGCTGTATCAAGGAGAACATCACAAAAACTTATGAAACAATTCAATCTTCAGAGGCATTCCTTCCAGGAATATCAAAATTAGTTGAAATAAAAGAATTTTGATAAAACAATAATAATTATGTGCAAAATGTGTTTTTGATTATGTATGCTCTGCTGCCGAACAGCTTGTTTTATGAACCCCCTTAAGAACACTCGCACACCACGTTAAGCGGACGCTGTTTTCGGCGTCCGCTTTTCGTTTTATTTCTTCGCTTTTTGATCCTCTTTTCTGATCTTGTGTTATAATAAACACGCTGATGTATGATGTACAAATAAGGAGTGTTTTTCGATGACAAATTCTGACATTTCCTTTTTATACAGAACGCCGGGAACTGCGTTTATGCCCGCAGCGTCCGATCCGTCCTGTGCAATCAGAGTGCAGGCGACAGAGAAATCCCTGAATGCTGCCGTCACGGAATTGACGGTCGTCTGGGAGAACCTCGGCTGTGAGAAGCTCGACTGCCAGTTGGAGATCCGCGTGAAAACGGATTTTGCCTTTACGCACTACGTGATTCCCGCCGTGCTTTATAACGGCAACGCCTGGGGCCGCGGTAAAGAACCGAAGGGGCTGTCGTGCGACGGCGCGCCGTGGGTTTTCGATCACAGACGAACGTCCATCCCGGCATGCACGATCAGCGAGAATCAGGACCGGTTTTTTGCCATGTTCGCCTCAAACAAAGACGCCGCCTCTCTGGATGCGTCGTGTTCCATGATCCCCTGCGAAGACGGGACCATGCTGCACCGGATCCTTTACCCCGGGATCGAAACGCCCCTTACGTATCGGAACAGAGATCAGTATGCGCCGGCGCATGAGAGCTTTACGGAACTGCAGCCCGGAAGGCCCTTCCGAACGACGGTTTTCCTGATGGAAGGGGAGCCGGCAAAAGCGTATTACGCGACTGCACAGGTGGAGGATGTGGCGCTCGATCTGCTTGCCGGTCCCTTTGCGCCCCGGTTCGCTCCGGAGGAACTGCAGGCGCTGTGCTGTGCGTTTGCAATGGACCTGTTGGTCGAGAGCAAAGGCAGAAAGCTGATCTGCACAGGGAAGAACCTGATCGACGGTGCGTATACGCCCCGTGTGGATTTTGAGTTCGGTTGGTGCGGACAGAACGGTGCGTATGCCCGTCACTTTATTCAGCGCGGACTGGAGACAGATGACGCTGCGCTGACGCAAACGGGGATCGATATCCTTGATTTCTGGTCCGGCAACGCGGGAAAAACAGGGCTTATATACACAAACTTCAACGCCGCGCTCGAACCGAAACCGACGGCGGATACCTGCAATCTGAGCTACGTCGTCGCGGAGTTTGCGAAGGCCTGCGAGATCCTCGCTGCAAATGGCGTCAGAAAAGAAGCGTGGCTGAAAGCCGCAGAAAGCGTCGCGGATTTTTTGATCGCGCATTACAGTGAACAAGACGGCTTCGGCAAAGCGTGGAACGTGGAGACCGGAGCGTGCGCGGATCACGGCGGGACCATCGGCGCGTTTATGATCCCCGCGCTTTGCGCGTTATACACGGTCACAAAAAATGAAAAGTATCTGACGTATGCGCAGAAGGCGTGCAGACTCTATCGGGACAGGGATCTTGCAAAGTTTTTCTGCACCGCCGGGGCGCTGGATACCTGCTGCATCGACAAGGAGACCTCTTGGCCGCTGCTTTCGGGCAGTCTTTCGCTGTATGCGATCGACGGCAGCCCCGAGTGGCTTGACTGCGCGAAAATGGCGGGATGGTATTTTTGCTCCTGGATGTTCCATCATGACACGCTCCCTGTGCCCGGCTCCGATTTCGGGACCTGCGGCTACCGGACGCTCGGCGGCACGAGCGTATCCACCCAGCATCACCATCTCGATCCGTGGGGCGCTTTTGCCGTGCCGGAAATGCTGACGCTGTGGAACTGCACGGGGGACCGTCATTGGAAACAGCGCGCGGACCTCTTATGGGCCAACGCGATCCAGAATATCGCCCCTGCGGAAGGGAAGCTGTTCCACGGGCATATGCGTGCTGCGGGATCGCAGAACGAGGGGTATTTCCATTGCCTGTGGGGCGGCGAAAACGCCCCGGGGGAGATCAACGAGTGGCTGGTTTCCTGGCCGCAGGCGTTTGTTTGGAACACTGCTTCATTTTTGTCAAAGAATCAGTTGAAAATTCAAAACTGATATATTATAATAAGGTCAACCGTTTGTAATCTGTGAGGATTGTTTGCTTCCCGGGGAAGTGACAGTCCAGAAGGAGGAAATCAGATGAATGTTTACGATTTTGACGGGACGATCTTTTATTCGGATTGCTCCATCGGCTTTGCGCGCTGGTGTTTGAACCGTCATCCGAAGCTGTGGGTCACGTATTTCCCGAACCTCATGAAATCCCTGATCCTGTACAAAACGGGAAAAATCCCGAATCATAAGCTGCAGCGAAAAATGTTCAGTTATCTGACGCAGATCGACGATTTCGACGAGCAGATCGAGCGGTACTGGGATAAATATGAAAATAAGATCTCCGCATGGTATCTCTCGCAGAAGAAGCCGGACGATCTCATTATCAGCGCTTCGCCAGCCTGCATCATCGGGCCGATCGCGAAACGGCTCGGCGTGAATTACGTCGCTTCGGAATTTGACAGGGAATTCGGGGTCTTTCTCAATAATCTGATGTACGCAAAAGAAAAAGCAAAGTATATCATAGACCACGGTTTCCCGATGATCGAGAACTTCTATTCCGATTCGCTTGCAGATACGCCGCTTGCCCTGTGCGCGGAAAAAGCCCATCTTGTTACGGATCATGCCAGCACCGTGATCGACTGGCCGGATCTGGATCCGGATACGGTGAACAAGGTGAAAAAAAAGATCGATACCGGATGGAGCGTCCATCTGAAATAAGAATCGTTCTGCATGAAAAAAAACTCCGTTCCCTGTGCCGACCAGCGGCAGATCCGGGAAACGGAGTTTATTTTTTGTAACGCCGGGTGCAAAGCCTCTCTGCGTTTTGGAAAATCACTGTTTTTTCGGGATCGTGATCATGCTGATGGTCCCGTCGCCCGGCTTACTCTTGATCTGCAGCGTGCCGTTCACGGTTCTGTGCAGGATCTCGCGGACGTATTTTGTGCCGGAGCCGCCGCCGGCGTCAGTCTGCTCCGTGTCGAACCCCTCAAAGGAGTCCTTGACGACGATCACGTAGCTTTCCGGCCGGTCATAGGTGATAATCACGATTTCACCGTCTCCCTCCGCGTTTGCAAGTCCGTGCTTCACGGAATTCTCCACCAGCGGCTGCAGGGAAAAGGGTGGGATCAGAAAATCCTCGATTTCGGTCTGATAGCGTACGTGGATCCGGTCGCCGAAGCGCATCTGCTCGAGCTCCAGATAATTGCGAACGGTTTTCAGCTCACGCGAGACCGGGATCAGCGTTTGTTCCTCCATCATATTCAGCACGTCGCGTAAATAATCGGAAAAGATCTGAATGGCCTCTTTCGCCGTGCTCACGTCCTGATCGCAGAGGTAATAGATGCTTGCGAGCACGTTGTAAATATAATGCGGCTTGATCCGCTCCAGCGTTGCCCGGATCCTCTTGACCTCCAGCTCGTCAACTTTCTCCTGCGCCTGATTCGCGAGGATGAATACCAAATGGATCAGATTCGCCGCGATCGCGATAAACGAAAGCAGATCCCATGAGTACAGCCCCGGAAATATGGAATCCCAGATGAGAGACGTCAACGGCAAAAACTGTGTAATCACCGGCAGGATCCTGTCGCGCATCGGAATGCTTCCGCCCCGGAACAACAGCAATACGCCGGTAAAAATGAAGAACAAATAGTTTAAGATCTCAAAGCTCCAGTAGCCGTTTATGGGCATGACCTGCAGGCTCTTGTAATCAAAGAAGATCGGATGGATCCCGTTGATGATATACAGCACGATGCCGATCAGGCAAAGCACGCCGAGCACGATCTTGATGTTGCGTTTCATGGAAGGGGGGATCTTGACCTGTGAAACGATAAATACCCCGAAAAACCATTCCGTCCCATAGGCCGCCGCGTTGCTGGTCGTTAAAAGGACGTTAAAAAGCGTTTCTTCTGTCTCCGGCAGAAGGAACGCGATACCCGCGCACAGCAGCGTCAGGAAAACGAACACCATTGTCATGGTCGCCGGCTTCACAACGGCGCTGTAGCGCCATTGTCGACTGAACTGCAGCGTCAGGATCAGCAGAAACGAAAAGATCGCGCACAATATGGAAAGCGCACCGTTTATCATTCCCATAAATTCGATTTTCCCTCCAGATTGACCCAGGTGGATTCCGCCCAATCGTACTGCCGCATATACTCTCCGTGGTAAGCGTTGATCCCGGACGGCAGACCCTGCAGCCAGTCGTAGTAATCGCAGGAGATCCGGTCCGTCAGCAGTCCCAGCGCGCCGCGGCGGCGCAGCAGGATATCCGCATACCCGATCTGCGTCAGCGTGTCGTTCAGATCCTTGCGGACCTGCTTGAAGAAATTGGTCCGGTCCGTCTCTCCGCCCCACAAAACGGTAATCAGCGCTTCACTTGTGACCATGGCGCCGCGCCGGTCGATCAGATAGGCGAACATTTCCTTGGTCTTCTGATAGCGGAACAGCAGAGGCTTGTCATTGAAAAACACCTCAAAATCACCGAACGCGCGCGCGAACAGCTTCTTTTCGGTCGCGCGGACAGGGTGCCGCAGGTCCCGCAGCTCCTCCAGCAGCGCCTCCTCGCGAAGCGGCTTCACAAGATAGCCGGAGGCGTGCATCTGCATAGCGTCCGCGTAATAATGATCGTAAGCGGTCACAAAAATGATGTTGATCTCCGGTTGGGTCTTTTTCAGGACCCGCGCCAGCTCAACGCCGCTCATTCCCGGCATTTCGATATCCAGCAAAGCGACGTCCACTTTGCTGATCTCCACGAAATGCTTTGCCTCCTGCTGGGAGGAAAAAACACGAACGTCCGCATCCGGCAGGACCCGCTGCACGAGCAGCGCCTCACCCCGCAGGATCAGGGGTTCGTCGTCAACAATAATGATCTGCATCTCAGTACGTCTTTCTCCCCGGAAGCGGCTGCCGCGCGATCCGGGTATCGAGTGTTAATAAATAGGAATCAGATTAAAATCGAATCTAAAAAATTTCCCTAATTATTTTATGCAGTTCCTGCATTGTTCGCAATGATTTGTGTCAGAATGACACAAATCAGATTAATTCATGTTTGAATATCAATGAAATTATGCTATAATGGTTTGCAGAACAGGAAAAGGATGTGTTGCCGCTTATGTCGGGGATCTTTGCGGAAAAACTGAAGCGCCTGCGCGCGCAGAGGCAGCTTTCGCAGCAAATGCTTTCGGAAATGCTGTTTGTGGACAGATCGACGGTCGCCAGTTGGGAAACCGGCCGCCGTCTTCCGGACGCTGCCATGCTCACGCGGATCGCCGGTTTTTTTGGGGTTGAAACAGGCGAGCTCTTGAGCGCCGTCGCGGACAAAAGCCCCTTGCGCGTTATTCTTGTTGATGCGGAAGAGGCAGCGCTCCGCGAAAACGCAGCCGTCGTGCGGGAGGCTCTGCCGGAAGCGGAGACGACCGGATATCTGAACGCCGTCGAAGCGCTCGAATTCGCGCGGCAGCATCGCGTCGATCTTGCAATCGTCGACGTTGTGATCGGGCAGGAGAGCGGCATGGACCTCTGCCGGGCGCTGCTTGCAATCAATCCCCGCGCAAACGTGGTTTTTCTCACCGCGCACGCGGATCGCTCTTTGGCGGCGTGGGAAACAGGCGCCAGCGCCTTTCTGCTGAAGCCCCTGACCAGAAAGGACCTTGCAAAAGCGCTCGCGCTGCTGCGACATCCGATCCCGACCGGCGGGGCATAAAAAGCGCCGAACCATATTCAGGGCCAGGTGTCGGGCGTTTTAGTTCAGTCCGTCTTTTATCTATGGACTTTTTCGGGTCCATGTGCGATAATGGAACCGTAACTTATCGAAAAAGGAGAATCTCTATGAAAAAAGCAAGCAGTATTCTGTTGTCCGTGCTTCTGATCGCGCTGTGCGCGGTTCCCGCCTTTGCGGAGACGGAACAGACCTTCGGCGGGTATGAGCACGTTTTCATTGTCGGCGTGGACGGCGCCGGGCGTTTCTTCCGCGAGGTGGACACCCCGAACTTTGACCGCATTTTTGCGGAGGGCGCGGTGGATTACACGGCGCGCACCGAAACGGTGACGGTCAGCGCCCAGAACTGGGGCTCCATCCTCAAGGGCGTTTCCTATCTTCGCCACCTGCACACGAATCCGAGCATTGCGAATATCGAGCAGGATTCCTCCACCCGCTATCCTTCGATCTTCACCTATGCGCGCCGCGCGTTCCCGGATGCGGAGCTGAGCTCCTACGTCCACTGGGGGCCCATCAATCACGGCATCATCGAGACGGATATCAACGTCAACAAGGTCTCTGTCGGCGACGACGCGGAGCTCACCGACGTGATCTGCGATTACTTCAACAACGGCGCTTCCCCGAAGCTCTTCTTCTGCCATTTCGACGGCGTGGATGAAGCCGGTCACGATAAGGGCAGCAATTCCGCGGAATACCGTGAGCAGATCATGGCGGTCGACGGTTATATCGGCAGAATCTACGACACGTTGGAAGCGAACGGTCTGATGGAAAACGGTCTGTTCATCGTCGTTTCCGACCACGGCCATATGACCCTCGGCGGTCATTTTGGCTGGACCGCGCGTGAGACCAACACCACCGTAGCCGTGAAGGGCAAAACCGTGATCCCCGGCGCCACGATGGACAGCGATACCCGCAACCGTGACGTTTCGGCAATCGCGCTGTATGCGCTCGGCATCGAGCGCCCCGATTATATGTCCTCCCGCGTGCCGGGCAACCTGTTCAAGGATGTGGAAGGGGAGAAGCGGAATATCAAGTGCGACCTGATCGACGCGATCACGGCGCGCTTCACCTGGATCTTCACTGTCCTCACGCAATGGATCTGATCCCCGCTTTTCGCAGATAAAAACTGAAAGCAAACAGAAACCGTGCGGTCATGTCCGACTGCACGGTTTCTTTGCTGCTATCGTATTTTTGAAAACGGCTGCACGCTCAGTTTGCGGCAGCGTCCGCGCCAAGGGCGCTTCCGTATGCAAAAGCCTTTTCGCATTCCTGTGGGAAGACCTGCGCGTGCCGCGCCAGCTTCTGCTCCGGGTCGAACATCGTCCACGGCCAGTCCGTTTTGCTGTAATCCGGGATCTGCAGTGTATCGCCTACCGCCAGGGTCCGCGTCGGACCGACAAAGCGCTCCAGCGTCTGCCGGTAGCCCTGCAGAAGTTTTTCGTAATACGTTTCCGGCGCGTTGCTCGTCATGATCAGCAGCACCGGAATGCGCCGCCCGGCGCAGCACGGCGTTTCGAGGTTATACGTCAGGCTCTGGAAGATCAGCCGTTCATACAGGGCGCGGAACGCGGCGCTCGCTTCGCCCAGATAATTCGGCGTGCCGATGATCAGCCCGTCGGCCTCACGGATCGCGTCCAGTACGGGCGTCAGCCCGTCGCGGCAGATGCAGCGGCCTTTGTTTTGCTCCCGCTTGCAGCCGAAGCAGGTAATGCAGCCGGTGTATTTGTCAAGCCGGTACAGGTCGAAGCGCAGGATCTCGCAGCCCTGTGCGGCGGCGCCCTCGGCGGCGCGGGAAATCAGCGTATGGGTATTGTGTCCGCGACGCGGACTTGCGTTCACGGCGACGATTCTGTTTGCCATAAAGGTTCCTCCGCCGCTCACGCGCGATTGAATTTTTCCTTGCCCTGACGGCATCTGGGGCAGCGCCAGTCGTCCGGCAGATCCTCAAAGGCGGTGCCGGCGGGGATCCCGCGGTCCGGATCTCCCTTCGCGGGGTCGTAAACGTAGCCGCAGATCGAGCAGACGTATTTGCCGGAGGCTGTCTTGAACACGACCTCGCCGACGGGGATGCTCTCGGGTGGATGCTCCAGATCGATCACCGTGTGCTTCTCCAGATTTTCCGCTCCCAGCGGGGTATGCGTGGACAGATAGACGGTCGGGTGCTTCCGGACGAACTCCCGCACGCGGTCCATCGTTTCCCGCGCCGCAGGCAGGTCCTCGAACACGACCGAAAGCTTGTTGGCGTACAGCGCCTCATCCGTGTAGGTGATATCGCCGTGCATCATATAGAACAGGCCGTCGTTTTCGGCGATCACGATGCTGTTGCCCTTCGTGTGGCCCTTCGCTTTGATATAATACACGCCGTCCGCGATCTTCTGGCAGGCAGGGAAATTATAATACGCGCCGTCGGTAAAGGTCACGGGCACGATGTTCGCAAGCCCCTGCAGCTCCGCCGCGTCAAGCTCGTCGGCGTTGACATAGATTTTTGCCTGCGGAAAGGCTCTGAGCTCGCCGGAATGGTCGGCATGCTTGTGCGTCAGCAGGATCTTTGTCACCTGCTCGGGTTTGTAGCCGAGCGCGGCAAACGCGTCAAGATAGCTTGCGATATCATGGCCGGTAAAGATCGCGGTATTCTCGTCCGGCACTTCTTCGGGCGTTCCGGTGGGCAGCCCGGTATCGACCAGAATGACTTCGTTCCCGGTGTCGATCAGGTAGTTGGTCAGCCCGGAGCGGTATCTGACGTTGGGGTCGAACGCAGCGGGACTTTCCTCGCCGCCGAAGGCGAAGGGCTGCGTCGCAAAACCGCCCTCACGGAATCTGATTGCTTTGATCTGCATGGTTATCCTCCGTTCTCTTTCACACGCTTATTCCGCAGGCTGCCATTTGCATCTGACGGGGGAGACGATCGCGCCTTCCTTTTTCAGCTCAGCAAAGGCTTTGTCCACGGCTTTTCTGTCAAGCCCGGTCAGCTCCGCGACCTTGCCCGCGTTCAGCGGCTCTCCGGCTTTTTTCATGGCGTCGAGAATGATTTCTTTTTCACTCATGTCATAAACTCCTTTTCCGGTCGATTGACTTTTTTTCCTTATTATATCATCCGCTGCCAAAAAAGAAAAGACGTTTTCTGCCTGTATCGTTCACAATTTCTTATGGAAAAGCGCAAAAGATCGATTGTTTTTTATCTGCCGTTCCTGTATACTGGATTTATACATGATAACAAGGAGTTTCCATCCCATGAAAAAGCTACTGTCTCTGCTTCTGATCCTGACCCTCTGTCTGCCCCTTGCCGCCTGCGGAAAAAGAACGAGGGTGTGGTCGCGTCCCTGCCGGACGGCTCGTCCGGCGCCGGACAGAAGATCCTGATCCTCTATTATTCCTCCGCGAATACGAACGGGGTGGACGTCGTGTCCGCCGCCACGCCTTATTTCGACGGCGTTGCCGCCACGAAGCTGCTTGCGCTGGACATTCAGAAGCTTGTCGGCGGGGACCTCGCTACGCTCACGCCCGAGCGGGACTATCCCGAAAGCTATAACGATACGACGGCAGCGGCGAAAAAGGAGCGCGACGGCGATCAGAGCCCCGCGTTTGTCCCGCTGGAGGCGGACTCTGCGGATTACGATGTGATCTTCGTCGGATATCCGATCTGGTGGTATACGCTCCCGATGCTGTTTTATACCTTTTTCGATCAGTATGACCTCAGCGGCAAGGTGATCGTACCGTTCAACACGCACGCCGGTTCCGGCGACGGAGGCACCTACGGCGAAATCGTGCAGTTTGAGCCGAACGCGACGGTCCTGCAGGGGCTGGCTGTTTCGGGCAAGCACGCCAACAAAGCCGAAGCGGACGTGAAGGAATGGCTCGCCGAGCTCGGTTTCAGCGTCTGACATTTTTCGTTTTTCGCGCTATGGGATGCGACGAAAACGCGATTCCTGTAAGAATCCCGCGTTTGGGACTGGACATTTTCAAAACACCGTGCTATAATATATACGCAAAAAGCGCAAACGGTCCGTCAGGAACTGTGCGCAGCAATATTGAAAAAGGAGATCGTAACGTATGAAACTGATGAAAAAGGCGCTTGCCGTTCTGCTTTCCGTGCTGATGGTCCTTTCGATCGGCGTCGTCGCATTCGCCGCTGAGGGTGACGATGAAACGCCCGCCGCGACCGAGACCGTCGAAGAAGAGACCACCGAAGTGCGTCGTGTGTCCTCTGATCACGAATGTCCCTACTGCGGAGAAATGCACGACGATAAAACCGTGGACGGGCTTGCGACCGGCTTCTTCCACATTATCCTCTATGTGTTCGAGCAGTTCAAGAGCATATTCAATATCTTCAGCAAATAAGCGAGTATGCGCGACGGGACCGGAGCTTTGCTTCCGGTCCGTTTTTTATGGAAAGATTTTGCGATTCGGAATTGACTTTCCCTTCCGCTCAATTTATAATTTATTTATTCTGATTTGGAAGGGAAAGAAAAATGCAAACAAAAAAGAACCAAACGATCCTGTTCCGGATCCTTGCCTTGCTGCTGATCTGCTGTCTTCTGCCGCTGTCTCCCGTGCTTGCGTCGGATCCGTCGGATACGCCCTATGCCGAGTCTTCCTCGGATCTTTCCGGCGAAGACCCGAGTGAAGACCCGAGTGAAGACCCGAGTGAAGAACCCACACGGCCCCAGCCGCAGTGCGCCGAGACCGGCGAGCATATGTATGAGTCGTTCATGTTTGCGGAAAACAGCGTCCATACTGCGTATTGTCTGTATTGCGGCGAGTCGTTTACGCTGCCCTGTGAATACGGGGAAACGCCGGAATACGTTGTGAATGAAGATCATACGCATTCCGTTTTTTGTCTGCTTTGCGGCGGTGAAAAGCGGGAGGCATGCAGCTACGAAGCCGAGACAGCCGCCCCGACGCAGGATGCGGCGGGAACGGTTACCTATACCTGTTCCGTCTGCGGCGGAACCTATCAGGAAACGACGCTCCCGCCGGAACGGGAGCAGTTAACGAGCCGTCAGCTCGGGGACGTTGACAAAGACGGGCGTCTTTCCGCGGCAGACGCGCGTCTGATTCTGCGCGCTGCGGTCTCGCTGGAAGCGATTCCCGCATCGGATTTGCCGTATGCGGATCTGGACGGCAATGGCGCCGTCACCGCAGCCGACGCGAGGCTTTCTCTGCGGGCAGCCCTGACACTCGACCCGCCGCCTGCGCGGCACGACTACACGGTCACGGTAGAAACTGAGGCAACCTGCACGAAAACCGGCGCTGCGTCTTTTGTCTGCGCCTATTGCGGCGAAGCCGGCGTCTTGCAGTCTCCGCCCGCTCCCCACACCTTCGGCGATCCTGTCGTCACCCCCGCGACCTGTACCGCGCCCGGAAAAAGTGTGCAGACCTGCGCCTTCTGCCCCGCGCAGAAGATCGCCGTTCTGCCTGTGAAGGAACATTCCTTCGGCGACCCCGTCGTCACGCCCGCAACCTGTACAAAGGAAGGCGCAAGCGTGCGGACCTGCGCCGTCTGCGGGGAAAAGGAAACGAAGATCCTGCCCGCAACGGACCATTCCTGGACCGATACCGGCAGCGCCATCCGCTGCGCCGTCTGCGGGACCGGAGCGCAGGGCTTCATGACCCTTTCGGGGCGTACCTATCACTGTACGAACGGCGTCAAGTCCCTGAGCTGGTGTGAGATCGGCAATTCCTTCTATTTCTTCGACCGGGCTACCGGCGTAATGCAAAGAGACACAACCGTGGACGGCCTTCGCCTGAACGCGGACGGCACGGCGGTCGAGACCCGGTACAGTGTGGAAAAGATCCGCACCTTTATCAAGGCAAAAAACATCCTCGCGTCGATCACGTCCCCGGATGACAGCGTGGAGGAGAAAAAGTACCAGGCGTTCCTTTGGGTCATGGCAAAGCCCTATTATCAGTACCGTGAGGTCGGCGTCGCGATGCAAAGCGAAGGCTTCGAGATGCTGTTCGCGAACGACATCTTTGACCGCGGCAACGGCTGCTGCGGCTCCACGTCCTATGCCTTTGCCTTCCTTGCGGTGGAGGCGGGCTGCAGAGAGGTTTACGTCAACGACGACGGCGTGACCTACAGCGGGCATGCATGGGTCACAATGGAAGGCAACAACCGCGTCTACGACGTGATCTTTGCGGAAGCGAAGAGTTTCAGCGGGAATTACGACGCCGCCGTTTCCGATTACAGAAAATATCAGCCCCGCATGACCTACGTCGGCGGATAAGAAAGGAGCCTGTTTATGTTGAAAGAGAAAGCCCGCGAAAAGGCGCGGCAACTCGTTTCCGAAATGACGGTGGAGGAAAAGATCTCCCAGCTTCTTTACGAAGCGCCCGCCATCGAACGCCTCGGCATTCACGCCTATAACTGGTGGAACGAGGCGTGTCACGGCGTGGCGCGCGCAGGGGTCGCCACCGTCTTCCCGCAGTCCATCGGCATGGCGGCGAGCTTTGATCCGGCGCTGGTCCGGCAGGTCGCGGACGCCATCTCCACCGAAGGCCGCGCCAAA
This sequence comes from Oscillospiraceae bacterium, assembly GCA_902780565.1. Classification (GTDB taxonomy): domain Bacteria; phylum Bacillota; class Clostridia; order Oscillospirales; family Acutalibacteraceae; genus RUG806. The sequence goes on along the minus strand of CACZGD010000054.1, from coordinate 3,691 downwards.
TATAACCGCAGCGTCGCGTTCGGCGACCGGGATATTTTCAAGGGGCTTACGTACTGGGCGCCGAATATCAATATCTTCCGCGATCCCCGCTGGGGGCGCGGGCAGGAGACCTGCGGCGAGGATCCGTTCCTGACCTCCCTGATCGGCGCTGCCTTTATCGAGGGGCTGCAGGGCGACGGCGCGTATTATAAGGCGACCGCCTGCGCCAAGCACTTCGCCGGGCATTCCGGCCCCGAGCGTCTGCGCCACGGCTTTAACGCAAAAATCAGCAAAAAAGACCTGTACGAAACCTATCTGCCCGCATTCTACCACGCGGTCAAGGCCGGCGTCGCGGGCGTGATGGGGGCGTATAACCGCACGAACGGCGAGCCCTGCTGCGCTTCTCCCGTGCTGATGGAGATCCTGCGCAAAAACTGGGGCTTCGACGGCTATTTCGTATCGGACTGCGGCGCGATCCGGGATATTTCGGAAGGGCATCACGTAGCCGAGGATCTGGCGCATGCCGCCGCGCTCGCCCTGAACGCGGGGTGCGAGCTCAACTGCGGCGACGCGTATCAAAGCCTGATCGAGGCCTATGAAAGCGATCTTGTGACGGAGGAGGCCATCACGGACGCAGCCGTGCGTCTGTTTACGATCCGCGCGCTGCTCGGCGAGTTTGAGGAAACGCGCCCCTACGCGGATATCCCGTACGCCGCCGTCTCCTGCAAGGAACATAAGGCGCTCAATCTCCGCGCCGCGGAGGAGACGCTGGTTCTGCTCGAAAACAAAAACGGCTTTTTGCCGTTGGATCCCGCCGCGCCCCGCCGCATTGCCGTCGTCGGACCGAACGCGATGTCCGTTACGGCGCTGGAGGGCAACTATAACGGGCACGCGGACGAATACGTGAACGTTGCAGACGGCTTCCGCCGCGTTTTTCCGCAGGCGGAGATCACGGTCGCGGACGGTTCTCCGATTTATCAGGACGAGCGCAGACGCTGGGACGGCTTCACGAACCTCGAGAGCGAGGGCGCCGCAGCCGCTGCGGACGCCGACCTCACAGTCCTTGTCCTCGGCCTTGACCGAACGGTGGAAGGGGAGGACCTCGGCTACGAAAACGACTTTACGGATTACGGAGACCGCAAAACGATGCGCTTGCCTCTTTGTCAGCAAAAGCTGGCGGAGGCGATCTGCGACGTATGTGAAAACGTGATCGTCGTGGCGCTCTGCGGAAGCTGCGTCGATCTCGGCGCGCGCGTACGTTCTCACGCCAAAGCCGTGATCCACGCGTGGTACCCCGGCGCCATGGGCGGACTTGCCGTTGCGCGGCTGGTCGCGGGCCGGTTTTCTCCCTCCGGCAGACTGCCGATCACCTTCTATCACGACGGAACTGCCCTGCCCGATATGGCGTCTTACGAGATGACCGGAAGAACCTATCGCTTTGATGAAACCTTGCCGCTCTATCCCTTCGGGTTCGGTCTCGGTTTTACCTCCTTCCGTTACGGCGTGCCGACGCTGACGGAAGCCGACGCGGAAAAGGTCTGTTTGTCGGTGGACGTCTCGAACGTCGGCGGCATGGATGGCCGTGAGGTCGTGCAGTGTTACGCATCCTTTACGGACAGCCGGACGTCCACGCCCCGTCTGCAGCTCTGCGCGGTGGAGAGCATTTTTCTTGAAAAAGGCGCGTCAAAGACCGTTGCGCTGACGGTCGACCGCTTCTGGCTCAAGGCCGTTCTGGCGGACGGCAGCCGTGTCGATCCCGACGGCGGGATCCGGCTGTTCGTCGGCGGCGCGCAGCCCACGGATCTGAAGCAGGGGTTTGTGCTGGAATAAACGATCCGAAGGTTTTCTCATATCCCAAAAAGAATCATAAAACTGCGCCCGGCGGATCGCTCCGTCGGGCGCTTGCTATGTCTTATTACCGTTTTATCATCTTGTTGGTTGCAGTGTTTCCAAACCGACTGCCGCGCGCAGGATCAGTCTGGCGTCCGCCGCTGTGATCAGTCCGCTGCGGTCCACGTCCGCAGCCATATAGCTCGGACTGAACACTTCGGCCGTCTCCAGCCCGACCGAGATCCTGAGCGCGATCCGCGCGTCTGCCGCTGTCACAGCGCCGTCGTCATCGATATCGCCGAGCAGGAATTCACCGGGGGCGCCGCCGGGAAACCCGGGTCGGTCGCCGCCTTCACCCGGGAAGCCGGGTTGATCGCCGCCTTGTCCGCCCGGGAAGCCGGGCTGGTCGCCGCCTTCACCCGGGAAGCCGGGCTGATCTCCGCCCTGTCCGCCGGGGAAGCCGCCCTGATTGCCGTTTGACGTGCCTGCGGTCGCGCTGCTGCTGCCGTTCAGGGTATAGGTCCCGCCCGCCGTGAGCGACGGGGATGCAAACAGAACGTAGCTCGCGTCTCTGACTGCCGAGCCGGAATACAGCACGCTGCCGTTCGCGTCCGCGACCGTGATCGCGCCGCCCACGGTCACAAGGTTGGTCCCGGTCCCGCCGAAGCCGCCTCTGCCGGCGCTGCCGCCGAACGCGACGTAAGTCCCGGCGTAGCTCTGCTGCATCATGGCGTGTCCGACTGCCAGCACCGTTGCGCCGCCGAAGGTGCAGCCGAATTCCGTGTCGATCGGGTCGCCGTCGCCCTGATTGGGGGCGTAGACCTCCAGCGTGCCGCCCGTGAGGGAGGCGCTGCCGTTGGAATCGACGCCGTCGCCGTTCGTGACGTTCACCCAGACGTACCCGCCGTACTGGTTATAGCTGAAGTCCGCGCTGCGCTCGGCAATGTCGCCGTTCGCCGCGTTGATGCCGTCGTCCGTCGCGGTTACGTACACGCTGCCGCTGAAAACGTTGACCACGGCGCCTTCAATCCCCTCCGCCGCTTTTGTGACCTTGATCGTGGGGCCGTCGGTCCCTTCCTCGCCGATGTTCAGCACGTAATCGCACTTGATTCCGTCGTCGTTTGCGGAGACTGTGACCGTCCCGGACAGAATATTGAGTTCTTTTTCGGACTTGATCCCGTCGCCGTCATATGCGCTCGGATCCTCGGGGTCCTTATAGCTGTGTGAAATCTCGACGTTGAGCGTGACGTCCCGGATCGTAAGGGACGCGGTGGAGAGCAGCACGTCGGTGGCATTGCCGTCTTCGTCTTCTTCGTAAAGGTCCGCGCCGCCCTTCACGCCGTTCTTGCCGTATGCGGTCACGTTGATCGTCCCGGTCCCCGCGATCGTGACGTTGGAGCCGTCCTTGCACTTGATTACGGCGTTCTCGATATCGGGGTACAGGGTCTCGTCGGTGTAAACGTCGTCGTTGTTGTACTTGTCGTCGGACAGGTTATTGACCGAGCCCGCCGCCGCCACGATTGTCACGCCGCTGCCCTTATTGCAGGTGATGGGAGCGGTGGCGGACGCCGAAAGCGTGAGGTTCTCCAGCACCAGCGTGACGCCGGTCACGTTCTTTTTGATCACGATGGAGCCGTTTTCGCAGGATCCCGAAACGACGTAAGTTCCTGCCTCATTGATCGTCAGCGCCTTGCCCTTGATCTTGTAGCCGGTGTATGCGCCGTCGGTCGCGGTCACGGAATCGTCCGTGAAGACAAAGCGGGTCGCGTCGGCTTCGTCATACCCGGCGGCGTGCGCGGCGAACGCCAGCGACGCCATCATCAGGATAAGCATCCCTGCGGTCAGAACCGCAAGGATGCTTATCCTGATGATGGCGTCGCTG
>CACZGD010000053.1 GCA_902780565.1 Oscillospiraceae bacterium | reverse complement strand
CCGGGACAAAACATATCCGATTCCCGTTAACAAATTCCGCCGGGATTCATCCCTCCCGCAGCAAGGCACAAAAACGGCTGTGGGCAGCCGTACTACCGGTCGGATTGGAGCCCGGCTCCGTTTCCGGTACCTATCCCTGGCCCCTGGCCCCTGGTCCCTGACCTCTGGCTTCCCCTGACCTCTGGCTTCCCCCGGTCCCGAAAATACCTCTTGCAACTCCTGCCGATATATGTTACAATAATATGAAACTTTATGACTTCCGGTGATCTTTTGGCAGAACGCAAACGCATCAAGGACAGGGAAAATTTCATACTGAGGCTCTATAAGCTGCTGGGGATCGTATCGTTCATCGCCTCCGCGGCCATGACGGTCATTGTTATTTTGCTGCAGTTCCCGGGGGTGCAGGAGCGGTACCAGAAATACCTGACCTTCCTGACCGATTTCGAGGCCATGGTCTCGGCGCTGGGCAGCAAGTGGCTGATCGTGATCGTGATCTTTCTGCTGTATATTCTGCGAAGTCTCACGCCCGCCTATCCGTTCCCGGCGCTCTATATCATCACCGCCATGGTGTTCGAGCCGGTGTGGAGCTTTCTGATCAACACGGCGGGCATGCTGTTCAACATCATGTTCCGCTACTATACCGGCGTTGTGATGGGCGAAAGCTGGATGAACCGGGCGCTGCGCAAAAACCCGATCATCGGCTCCGCGTTCGAGGCGGAGGGGCGCGCGAACCCCTTTGTGCTGTTCGCCCTGCGCGCCGTGCCCGTGATCCCGTATTCCACGCTCAGCACGCTTTACGGCAGCTTCGAGTATCCCTTCTGGCGCTACACGCTCGTTTCCATCGGCACGCTGGTGCCGCGCCTGATCTCCTATTCCTTCCTCGGGCAGAACGTCTATGATCCGTTCAGCGTCAAGTTCTTCCTGCCCCTGATCGTGCTGACCCTGCTCTCGGGCGGCTCGTTCTTCCTGCTGCGCGGCGTGCTCGGGATCTCCTATAAGAAAAAACAGACGCAAGCGTCTTCTGAAAATATGACTGAAGAGAAAGGAACTATCGACTATGAACAATTTGAATCAGACGAGGACTGACGTCCGTGAGGGTCGTTTTGACGCGCGCTTCACGCGCCTGTATGGGGAAGCGACCGAGGCGGTGCGCCGGCGGTATCTGCACCTGACCGACCTGTATGAGGAGGCGTTCGGGGACGGGGAAGACCTGCGCTTTTTCTCCGCGCCGGGCCGCACCGAGGTCTGCGGCAATCACACCGATCACAATCACGGCAAGGTCATGGCTGCCGCCATCAATCTGGACGCCGTCGCCTGCGCGTCGAAGACCGACGACGGGATCATTGTGGTCAAGTCCGAGAATTACCCCGGCGATACCGTGGATACCCGCGTGCTGGTCCCGCAGGAAAAGGAGCACGAAAAGAGCGCCGCGTTGGTGCGCGGCGTGGCGGCGCGTTTTGCCCAGCTCGGCTATAAGATCGGCGGCTTTAAGAGCGTCACGGTGAATAACGTGCTCAAGGGCTCCGGCATGTCCTCCTCCGCCGCGTTCGAGGTGCTGGTGGGCACCATGCTCAACTACCTGTATAACGACGGCAAGATCTCCCCGATCGAGATCGCGCAGATCGCCCAGTATGCCGAAAACGAGTTCTTCGGCAAGCCCTGCGGCCTGATGGATCAGATGGCGTGCTCGGTGGGCTCCTTCGTGGCGATCGACTTTGCGGACCCCGACCATCCGGTCGTGGAGGGCGTGCCCTTCGACTTCGGCAAAACGAAGCATCACCTCGTCATCACGGATACCAAGGCGGACCACGCGGACCTGACGGACGAATACGCCTCCATCCGCCGCGAAATGGAAGCCGTGGCGGGGTATTTCGGCAAGACCTGCCTCAGGGAGACCGACGAAAACGCGGTGCTGGACAACGTGAAGGACCTGCGCGAGACCCTCGGCGAGCGCCCCGTGCTGCGTGCCCTGCATTTCTATAACGAGAACCGCCGCGTGGACGCCGAACGCGCCGCGCTGGCGGCTGGGGACTTCGAGACCTTCAAGGCGCTCACGATCGAATCCGGTCTGTCCTCCTTTACCTATAACCAAAACGTCTACGCCTCCTCCGCTCCCGCCTCCCAGCCCGTGGCGCTGGCGCTGGCGCTGAGCGAAAGCGTGCTCAAGGGCAAGGGCGCCTGGCGCGTCCACGGCGGCGGCTTCGCCGGCACCATTCAGGCCTTCGTGCCGGATGCGCTTCTGCCCGCTTACAAGGCGCGGCTCGAGGCCGTCTTCGGCGAAGGCGCCTGCTACGTGCTCGAGATCCGTCCCTTCGGCGGCACGGAGGTTTGAGTCTGAGCCGGGAGAAGCCCGGCGACGTTGGATACGAACTGTGAGAGGAGCTTTATGCTGAACCGACATCACAAGGCCTTAGAGCTGGATAAAATTCTGGAAATGCTGGCGGCGTTCTGCGCGAACGACGACGCAAAGCGCGAGGCGCTTTCGCTGGAGCCCGTGGGCACGCTGTATGAGGCGAGGGCGCTCGTGAATCAGACGAGCGCGGCCTACACGCTCATGGCGCGGTACGGCTCGCCCTCCTTCGGCGCGATGAAAAACGTGAATTCCGCCGTTTCCCGGGCAAACGCCGGGGGCGTGCTGACCCCGCGCGAGCTGCTGGAGGTCGCCGAGGTCCTGCGGGTGATCCGTTCCATCCACGAATGGCGCTTCAATAACCCCGGCACGGACTCGGTGCTGGACGTCTATTTCTCCTCCCTCCTGCCGAACCGTATGCTGGAGGACCGTATCGGCACGTCCATTTTGTCGGAGGAGGAGGTCGCGGACCTCGCGTCCCCGGCGCTTGCGGATATCCGCCGCAAAAAGCGCAACCGCGCCCAGTCCATCCGCGAGAAGCTTGAGAGCATGATCCGCTCGTCCCACTACCAGAAGCTGCTGCAGGAGGCGATCATCACCCAGCGCAACGGCCGCTTCGTGATCCCGGTCAAGAACGAGCACAGGGGCGAGGTCCCCGGCCTTGTGCACGATACCTCCGGCTCCGGCGCCACCGTGTTCATCGAGCCGATGGCGGTGGTCGAGGCGAACAACGATATCAAGGTCCTTGAAAGCAAGGAAAAGGAAGAGATCGAGCGCATCCTCGCCGAGCTTTCCGCCCTGTGCGGGGACTACGGCGATACCATCAAGCACAATTACGAGGCGCTGGTGGAGCTGAACCTGATCTTCGCCAAGGGCCAGCTTGCCTATAAAATGAAGGCGAGCGTGCCGGTGCTGGGCGACGACGGCGTCACGGACCTGAAAAAAGCGCGGCACCCGCTGCTGGACCCGAAGCGCGTGGTCCCGGTGGACGTGCGCCTCGGGCAGAGCTTCGACACGCTGGTCATCACCGGCCCCAACACCGGCGGCAAGACCGTGTCCATCAAAACCGTGGGGCTGCTGACCCTGATGGCGCAGGTGGGGCTGCTGATCCCGGCGGCGGACGAATCGAAGATCGCCGTGTATAAAAACGTGTTCGCCGATATCGGCGACGAGCAGAGCATCGAGCAGAGCCTGTCCACCTTCTCCTCGCACATGGTGAACATCGTCAACATCCTGAACGAGAGCGACGAAAACAGCCTTGTGCTCATCGACGAGCTCGGCGCGGGCACCGACCCGGTGGAGGGCGCGGCGCTTGCCACCGCCATCCTCGAGCGCCTGCACCTGAATGGCGCCAAGATCGCCGCCACCACCCACTATGCGGAGCTGAAAACCTACGCGCTCGAGACCCCGCGCGTGGAAAACGCCTGCTGCGAATTCGACGTGAACACCCTGCGCCCCACCTACCGGCTGCTGATCGGCGTGCCCGGGCGCTCCAACGCGTTTGCGATCTCCGAGAAGCTGGGCATGGACGTTTCGATCATCGAGCGGGCGAAGGAATTCGTCAGCGAGGAAAGCCGCCGCTTTGAAAACGTGGTGGACAACCTGGAGCGTTCGCGCCTCGAAATGGAGGCGGAGCAGCGCGCGGCGGACGCGGTCAAACGGCAGTATGAGGAAAAGCTGGCGGCCGCCGAAAAGAAGCTGGCGGACGCGGAGGCGCTGCGGCAGAAGGAATACGAAAAGGCGCAGGGCGAGGCCCTGAAGATCAGCGAAAGCGCCCGGCGCGAGGCAAACGCCCTGCTGCTGGAGGTGGACCGCCTGCGCAAAGAGATGAAAAACACGAAGGACGCCGGGGAGCTGGCGCGTCAAGCAAAGGCAAGCATGAAAAAGGGCCTGTCCGACCTCGACGCCGCGGTCAACCCCGTCACGACCTCGCTGTATACGGACGACGACTACGTCCTGCCCCGCCCGGTGGTCGCCGGGGATACCGTGCTGATCGCGGACCTCGGCAAGGAGGCCAGCGTCCTCTCGCCAGCGGATAAACGCGGCAACGTGGAGGTCATGGCGGGCGCGGTGCGTATGCGCGTGAAGGAAACGAGCCTTCGTCTGCTGAACAAACCCAAAAAGCAGGACCCCAAAAAGGGCGTCAACCTGACCCGCAAGGGCGTGGAAAGCAACCTCACCGCCGCGGCGGACACCCGCTGCGACCTGCGCGGCATGACCGTGGACGAGGCGATCATCACGCTCGACAGCTTTCTGTCCTCCATGCTCATGAGCAACATGGGCGAGTTCACCGTTATCCACGGCAAGGGGACCGGCGCGCTGCGCAAAGCGGTGCAGGATTTCCTGCGGCACAACAAATTTGTCAAATCCTTCCGCCTCGGCACCTTCGGTGAGGGAGAAAACGGCGTGACCATCGTCACTTTGAAATAACATGATTACAAACGTATTAGAGTATCTGGAAAATACCGTCCGGCTGCAGCCGGACAAGCCCATGTTTTGGGATGAGGCCGGCTTTTGGTCGGCGCGTGAAATGCGCGATTCCGCCATGGCGGCGGGCACGGCGCTTGCCCGCGTGATTCCCTTCGGCGCGCCCGTCGCGGTGCTGGCGGAAAAGGGGAACGGCACCCTCGCCGCGTTTTTCGGCGCGGTTTATGCCGGGGGCTTTTATTCGCTTTTAAACCCCGAGCTGCCGGACAGCCGTCTTTCCGCCGTGCTGGGGACCCTGTCCCCGGCGGTGATCGTGGCGGAGGACGCCCTTTTGCCGCGCGCCGCGGCGCTTGCAGGGGACATTCCGGTGCTTGCCGTCGGGGACCTGCTGAGAACCGAACCGGACGAAGCGGCGCTGGCGTCCATCCGCAGCCGGATGATCGATACCGACCCGCTGTATGCGAACTTCACCTCCGGCTCCACGGGCACGCCCAAGGGCGTGCTGGTCTGCCACCGCTCCGTGATCGATTTCATCGAGCATTTCACGGAGCTGTTCGGCATTGGGGAAGCGGACGTGATCGGCAATCAGGCGCCGTTTGATTTCGACGTTTCGGTCAAGGATATCTATTCCGCGCTGAAAACCGGCGCCACGCTGGTGCTGATCCCGCGGCCGCTGTTCATGCGCCCCACGGCGCTGATGGACCTGCTGATCGAGCGGGGCGTCACGGTCATGACGTGGGCGGTCTCGGCGCTCAGCCTCCTGTCCACCTTCCACGCGCTGGACTACCGCACGCCGGACAGCGTGAAAAAGGTCCTGTTCTCCGGCGAAGTGATGCCCAAAAAGGTGCTGGAGGACTTTATGTCCCACCTGCCGGACGCCACGTTCGTCAACCTCTACGGTCCTACGGAGATCACCTGCAACTGCACCTACCACGTGGTGGAGCGCGGGCGGGACTACCCGGACGGGCTGCCGCTGGGCGTGCCCTTCCCGAACGAGCGCGTGCTGCTGCTCAAAGACGACGGGACAATCGCCGTCGCCCCCGGCGAAGTCGGGGAAATCGCGGTGGCGGGCACCGCCCCGGCGCTGGGCTACCTGAACGCCCCGGACCTGACCGCGAAGGCGTTCACGGCGAACCCCTTGGTGCGGACCCATCACGAGACCGTCTACCGCACCGGGGACCTCGGCAAATACGGCGAGGACGGCCTGCTCTATTTCTGCGGGCGGCGCGATCTGCAGATCAAGCATCAGGGGCACCGCATCGAGCTGGAGGAGATCGAGGTGCGCTTCTCCCGCCTGCCGGGCGTCAGCCAGTGCTGCTGCGTATACGACTATGAAAAGCACAAGATCCGCGGGTATTTCGTCGGCGACGCCGAAAAGGCGGACGTCCATAAGGCGCTCAAGGAGACCCTGCCCGCGTTCATGGTGCCGAACGTCCTGAAAAAGTTAGAGGCGTTCCCCCTCAACAAAAACGGCAAGATCGACAGAAAGGCGCTGGACTGATATGCTTGAGACCCCTTATTATATCTTTGACGAGGCCGCGCTGACCGCGCGCGCGAACACGCTGCGTTCCCTTCTGCCCGCGGGCGCGGGGCTGGTTTACGCCGTCAAGGCGAATCCCTTCCTGGCGGGGTGGGCGGCAAAGACAGCCGACCGGCTGGAGCTGTGCTCCCCGGGCGAAGCCCTGCTGTGCGAGGACCTCGGGATCGACAAAGGCCGGTTCGTGGTCTCCGGCGTGTGGAAGGACGAAGCCTTCCTCTCCGGGCTGCTGGACCGCGGCGGCGACGCGGCGGTCTATACCGTGGAATCCCCGGCGCAGTACGCCCTGCTCAAAAAGCTGGCGACCGAACGGCAGGTCACGCTGCGTTTGCTTCTGCGCCTGTCCTCCGGCAATCAGTTTGGCATGGACGAGGAGACTCTGATCCCGCTGGCGCTGGACTGCGTGTCGTGCGGAGCCCTCACGTTCGGCGGGCTGCAGTTCTATTCCGGCACGCAGAAGACCAACCTCAAAAAGCTCGGGCGTGAGATCGAAAAGCTGTTCGGGCTGGCGGAAAAGCTCCGCGCCCTCGGCGTTGAGGTCCCGGAGGTGGAATACGGCCCCGGCTTCCCGGTGACGTATTTCGAGGGCGAGACGTTCGACGAGCCCGCGTATTTCGCCGCGCTGCGCGAAATGCTTGCCGAAACCGGCTACAAGGGCCGCCTGTCGTTCGAGACCGGGCGCAGCTTTGCCGCAAGCTGCGGGGACTACGTGACGAGCGTCCGGGATATCAAGCACACGGACGGGGCAAACTATCTGGTAACGGACGGCGGCATCCACCAGCTCAGCTACTTCGGGCAGATGATGGCGATGAAGCGCCCCTTCGTGGACGTGCTGCAAAATACGGCGGCTCCCGACGGGGAAGAACGGGAATATACGGTCGTGGGCGCGCTTTGTACCGTGAACGACGTATTATTCCGGGGATTATGCTTGAAAAATGCGGAAATATGTGATAGAATCGTATTTCACAGGACCGGCGCGTACTGCGTGACCGAGGGCATCGCCCTTTTCCTCACGCGCGATCTGCCGCGGGTCTATCTGAAAAACGCGGACGGCAGCGTGAACGAGGTTCGGGGAAGAATCGAAACCAAGGCGCTCAATACCCCTGCGCAGCCGTAAAACGGGGACCGAAAGAGAAGGAGTGTTTGTTATGGACGAGTTGATGGAGTTACTGCAGGAGCTGGATCCCGAGGTGGATTTTGAGAATGAGGAGGCGCTGATCGACGACCGCATCCTCGACTCCCTGACGATCCTGGCGCTGATCGCGGACATCGAGGAGACCTTCGACGTGACCGTGCCCGCCGTGGAGATCGTGCCCGCGAATTTCAATTCCGCAAAGGCGATGTACGCGATGATCGAGAGGCTGCAAGAGGAAGGCTGACATGATCTTCAAATACAATTCGTATTTCGACACCATGTATCTCGCGATCTTTTTGCCGGTCGCGATCGTGGTGTACGCCTGCCTGCCCCGCAAAAACGCGCGGCGGGTCTGGCTTTTGTTTACTTCCCTGTTTTTCTTCTGGTGCGACGGCAAGGGGCTGTTGGTCTATATCCTGCTCTCCACGCTCTTCATGCACCACGGGGGGCTGTGGCTCGGCCGCCTGCACGACCGCCTGTCCGCCGCGCTGAAGGACACCCCGAAGGAAGAGAAAAAAGCCCTGAAGGAGACCTATAAAAAGAAGCAGCGGTGGGTGCTGGCGTTCTTTATCGCGCTGGAGCTCGGCATGCTGGTCGTGCTGAAGTATTCCGGCTTCTTCGTCAACAATCTCAACGCCCTGATGGGGCTGTTTTCGGAGAATACGCGGCTGCTCGTGCCGCATTTCCTGCTGCCCATGGGCATTTCGTTCTACACGATGCAGGCCATGAGCTACCTGTTCGACGTCTATCACAAGAAGATCGAGCCGGACACCAACATCGGGCGCCTGCTGCTGTATATGAGCTTCTTCCCGAACGTGATGGAGGGCCCCATCTGCCGCTGGAGCGAGACCGCCGAGTCGCTGTGGAACGCCGAGCGCGTCAGCTATCAGAACCTCACCCTCGGTCTGCAGCGCGTGCTGTGGGGCTGCATCAAAAAGATCGTGATCGCGGACCGGCTGAATCCCTTCGTCAAAAACGTGTTCGGCGGCTACGACAAGGCCGTGGATTTTGAGCTGGTGCATTTCGATTTCAACGCCTTCCCGGGCTGGGTCATCGCGCTGGCTGCCGTGGCGTTCACGCTGCAGCTTTACGCGGAGTTCTCCGGCGCCATGGATATGGCGCTCGGCGTGGGGCAGATCTTCGGCGTGAAAACGCCCGAAAACTTCCAGCGCCCGTTCTTCTCGCTTTCCATCTCCGAATTCTGGAAGCGCTGGCACATTTCGCTCGGCGCGTGGTTCCGGGATTACGTGTTCTATCCCGTTTCCATGTCCGGTCCGGTCAAAAAGCTGACCGGCAAGGCGCGCAAAAAGCTCGGCAACCGCTTCGGGCCGCTGGTCGGCGGCAGCGTGGCGCTGTTCGCGGTGTGGATCTTCAACGGGCTTTGGCACGGCGCGGGCTGGAGCTACATTTTCTTCGGCATGTATCATTTCGTGCTGATCCTGCTCGGCAATATCGCGGACGTGCTCATGCAGCGCTTCTCCGAAAAGACCGGCTTCAAGCGCGATATCCTGCCCGTGCGGATCTTCCGCATCTGCCGCACCGCCGTGCTCGTGGTGATCGGCGAGCTGTTTTTCCGCGCGCCCACGCTCACGCAGGGCTTTGCCATGTTCGGGCGCATCTTCACGGCGTTCGCCGCGAAAACGGAGGAGATCCGCTGGGGCGTGGACCGGAAGGATCTTGCCGTGCTGCTCTTCACGGTCGGCGTTCTGTTCATCGTGTCGCTTTTGCAGGAAAAGGGCAGGGACGTGCGCACCCGCATCGCGGGCAAGCCCGTCGTGGTGCGTTACCTGTTCTGGTACGCCGCCATTCTGTTCGTCGTGATCTTCGGCGCCTACGGGGCGGGCTATATCCCCGTGGACCCCATGTACGCGGAGTTTTGATCGGATTATGAAAAAGCATACCATTTCATTTGTCATATTCGTCGTGGGGCTGGTCGGGCTGCTGGTGCTCTCCGGCTTTGTGTTCATCCCGAAAAACAACACCGCCGAGGCCGGGATTCTGGACGTCGGCGCGAACGGCATCCTCGGGGAACCGGAAAACACGATCGACACGCTGTTCGTCGGCGACTCGCTGGCGTACTGCGCCTTCATGCCCCTGCACATCTGGGAGCAGACGGGCTCCACGTCCTACGTCTGCGCCACGGACCTGCAGCAGCTCCAATACACCGTGGAAATGGTGGAGCACGCGCTCTCCCGCCAGACGCCCGGTGTGGTCTTTATGGAGGCGGATGCCATCTACCGCGACGTCAGCGCCGCCACGCTGTTGTATTCCAAGATCTATAACGCCTTTTCCGTGTTCCGCTATCACGACCGCTGGAAGAACCTGACGGTCAAAGACTTCACCGAAAAGCAGAGCTTCACCTCCCGCGACGACGAAAGGGGCTACCGCCGGTTTTCGGATTCCAAGCCCGCCGAGGTGCGCGATTACATGGCGCCCACGGACGAGGTCATGCCCATCTCCGACCTCAACCGCGAGCTGGTGGGGCAGATCCGCGACCTGTGCGTGGAAAAGGGCGCAAGGTTCGTGCTGGTCAGCGTCCCGTCCATGAAAAACTGGTCTATGGCGCGGCACAACGGCATCGCCGCCCTCGCCGAGTCGCTGGAGGTGGACTACCTCGACCTCAATATGCCCGGCACGGTGGAGATCGACTGGCGCGCGGATACCCGCGACCGGGGCGACCATATGATGTATACCGGCGCCGTCAAGGTGACGGACTATATCCTTTCGTATCTCGAAGAAAACAACCTGCTGCGGGACCACCGCGGCGACCCCGCCTATAATGATTGGAACGAGGCGCTGCAGCGCGTGAAGAATAAGCCGCTTACGTGAGCGCTTCAGCCTGTCTCTGCGCCTACCTCCCATTCCGCGCAGCGGCGGCTCTCGCGGTTCGCAAACGGCAGCTCTCGCGGTTCGCAACGCGCAGCGTCTCGCCCCATCCCCCAAAAACACAGCAAGCGCCTCCGCATCGGAAGCGCTTGTTTTTTTGTCCGCCGACCGTCCCGGTCGGTTTTTTCGGTCAATCCGGCAGGCGGATATCGGTCCAGCCCGCGACCTCGCACTGCCCGGCGGCGTTTTCTCCCGTGGCGACCACGGTCCCGTTTTCCCGGAGCCCGAGCGTATGGTGTGCGCCCGCAGCGATGGCAACAATCCCCCGCCAATGATTTACGGCGCACTGTTTCTTTGCGTTATCCCCGACCGCGACCACGGTCCCGTCCCGGCGCAGCCCCACGGTGTGCCAGGTGCCTGCCGCCACGGCAATGATATCCGTCCAGCCGCTGACCTTGCATTTGCCGTCGCTGCGGTCGCCGACCGCCACTACGGTCCCGTTGGACCGCAACCCGACCGTATGGTTATACCCGGCGGCGATCGCCGTTATGCCGGACCAGTTTTCCACGCGGCAGCGACCGTCGGCAGAGGAGCCGATCGCAATCGCGGTCCCGTCCCCCCGCAGTCCGACTGTGTGCCAGCTTCCGGCGGAGATCGCAATAATGTTGCGCCAGCCTTGCGTATCGCACTGTCCGTAATGGTTGTTCCCGACGGCGCACACTCTCCCGTCTTCCATGAGGCCCACAGTGTGCATTCCGCCGGCGGAAACGGCTATCAGGTTCGACCAGTTCTCCAGATTGCACTCCTGGGAGACGGGCGACCCCACGGCGACGGCGGTGCCGTCGGTCCGCAGTCCGACCGTGTGCCAGCTCCCGGCGGAAACGGCGGCGATATTCCGCCAGCCTTCAACTCTGCAGCGGCTGTCGCTCTTTTCGCCCACGGCCACGACCGATCCGTCCTGCCGCAGCGCCACACTGTGCAGCTCGCCTGCCGCAAGACTTGTCTGTTTGAATCGGACGCTGTTGTGCGTCGGACGGTAAGGCGCTCCGTTCAAAAACATGGCTTCCGCCGCATACAGCCGCCGCATCCCCGGCGGAGCCTGAGAAAAAGCGGCGTTATTCAGGGAGTTGACAGTTTGCCGGTTCGGTTTCTTCCGGTGCGCCACCGGCATGGGTACGCCGGTGCTTGCGTCCTGCTCATACTGCACGCCGTAAAGGGCCAGCAGCAGCCCCCAGTGTGCGTCCGGTTCGTTCGGAAAAATCTGCAGGATCTCGTAATAGAGCCGCATGGACGCGTCGTATTCCCCCGCAAGGCGCAGGCGGTTCGCCATATCCAGCAGGGCGACCTTGTTGTCGTCATCCCGCGTCGGCACCGGCTGAAAAGTCCCGCAGAACGGGCAGGGAAGGACCTGCCCCGCCGTCTTTTCCAGCGGGGTCCCGCAGTATTTACAGGTCACACCGGGCATCCGGCTCCCTCCTTTTTGACAATTTACATCAGTATAACACAGGATCAGCGGAAAAACAAGAGGGACGCGCCCTCTTTTGCCGCAGGCTTCGCCGCGTTTTGTCCGTGTGCCGATTTGCGTCTCTCCGGCGGACGGCGGGCATTGACTCTTGACATTCCGGCGCATTCGGGCTATAATAATATACTGAGTTCATGTTGATGAAAACGCAAAAAGAAAGGTGTTCCCCTATGAGAATAAAAGGTCGCATGAAAAACTGGAAGGCGCTGCCGGTGCTGCTCTGCTTCGGCGCGCTGGGGCTGCTGGTGATCGCGCTGCGCTTCTATCAAAGCGCTTCTCTCATCGATCCCGCCACGGGCTTCTTTACGGAGCCGAAGAGCTTCAGCGTCGTCCTGTATTACGTCCTGCTGGGGCTGCTGGTCGTCGGCGCGCCGCTGGCGCTCTATCTCACGCCCCTCTCCCGCGCCGAGGGCATTGCCGTGAAGCGCAATATTCCCCTCGCCGTCGGCAGTCTGGTCATGGCGGCGTCGATCGTCGCGGACTGCCTGCGGACGTGGCAGGCGCAGGGCTTTTCCGGCGAAACGCTTGCGAACGATGAAAGCGTGCGCAGCCTGTTCACCGGCGAGCGGCTGCTGATCGCGTATCTTGTGCTCGGGGTGCTGTCGTGTCTCAGCCTGCTGTTCGACGCGTTCTGCTTTGCCACCGGGAATCCGGTCCTCAAAAAGCTCAAGGTCGTGCGCCTGATCCCCGCGCTGTGGGCAGGGATCTCCACGCTGCACATCTTCACGATCACCGTCAGCTATCTCAACAATTCCACCCTGCTGCTGGAGATCTTCTCCGGCGTCACCCTCATGCTGTTCCTCTATGCCTTTGCGCGCAAGGTCTCTTCCGTCGCGGGGGACGAAAACAGCCCCTTCTTCTTTGCCACGGGCCTTCTTGCCTGCACCTTCCTGCTCGCGTCCGCCCTGCCCATGCTGTTCGGCGTGTGCGACCCCATCGTCCACTGCACGAATTCCTTCACCCGCGTGCTGCCCGTGGCGTATATCCTCACCGCCATGGCAGCGGTGCTGCGGGACCGCAGCCCCGCCTACGGCGAAGCGCCCGACGAGCCCGCCGCCTCCCCGGAGGCGCAGGCGGAGCATCTGGTTTCGCTTGCCGATGAAAACGGCGATGAAGCTTGACGAGATCTTCTGCGGGCTGCCCTTTGGGTTTTCTTCCTTTGCTCAGATCCGGGACCGGCTGATCGACTGCCGCAAAAAAGCGGACCTGCCCGCAAACGCCGCCACCGTGATCTCCATCCTGTTCCCCTATTACCTCGGGGAGGACCAATACCAAAACGCGAACGTGTCCCGCTACGCCGTGAGCGCGGATTACCACGAGATCACGGAGCCGATCCTGCGGCGCATCGCGGCGGACCTGACCGAGACCTATCCCGAAAACGTGTTCGTCCCCTTCGTGGACGATTCCCCCCTGCCGGAGGTGCGCTGCGCCGTGAACGCCGGTCTCGGCGTGATGGGCAGAAACTCCCTGTTCATCAGCAGGGACTACGGCTCCTGGGTCTTTTTGGGGGAGATCGTCACGGACCGGGTCTTCCCGTACGCCCAGCCCGAAACGCGGCTCTGCCCCGACTGCGGCGCCTGCCGCCGCGCCTGCCCCGGCGGCGCGATCGGGGACGACGGGATCATCCGTGAGAAATGCCTGTCCTTCCTATCGCAGAGAAAAGGCGAGCTTTCGCCCGAGATCGCCGAAAAAATGCGCGAATACAACTGCGCGTGGGGCTGCGATATCTGCCAGAAGGTCTGTCCCCTGAACCGGCGGGCGAAAATCACTCCCATCGAGGCCTTCTTCGAGACCGCGGACCCGCACGTCACCCTGTCCACACCCATCGAGGGACGCGCCTTTGCCTGGCGCGGCCGCAACGTTATCGAGCGCAACCTGAAGGCGCTCGGCGCCTACGACTGAGAAAGGAGCCCTGTTATGAAGCTGATTATATCGATCGTACACAAGGACGACGCGTCCGACCTGCAAAGCCATCTGACCAAGGGGGGCTTTATGTCGACCCGCCTTTCCACCACCGGCGGCTTCCTGCGCGCCGGCAACGTCACCCTGCTGATCGGCGTGGAGGACGAAAAGGTGGAGGACGTGCTGCAGATCCTGCAGGACTGCTGCTCCCGCCGGACCGAGATCGTCACCACAGGCGGCGGCAGCTATTCGGAGCATTTCTTTGCCTCCCTGCCGGTGGAAGTGACCGTCGGCGGCGCGACCGTGTTCATTCTGGACGTGGAGCGCTTCATCAAAATGTGATATGATATTTGCGGATAAGGATTTCCCCGCCGCCACGCGCGAGACCGTTGCCGCCTTCTGTCGGCGCGGCCGCCTGCCCCAAAGCATCCTGCTCACGGGCTCCGGCGCGAAAAAGCGCGAAAAGGCGGCGACGGAGCTTGCCATGGCCGCCATGTGCGAGCAGCCGAAACAGGACGGCCAGCCCTGCCTGACCTGCGACGCCTGCCGGAAGATCAAGGCGGGCGCGCACCCGGACGTGATCCGCATCGAGCCCGAAAAGGACCGCAAGACCGTCTCGGTGGAGCAGGTGCGCCGTCAGGTGCTGGAAACCCTGTGGATCGCCCCGAACGAGGGCAAGGTGAAGGTCTACGTCTTTTTCGGCGCGGAAACGCTGTCGGACGTGATCCAGAACGCGCTGCTGAAAACCATTGAGGAGCCGCCCGCGTTCACGATGTTCCTGCTGCTCTCGCGCTCCCGCGATATGCTGCTGCCCACGGTCCTCTCCCGCGTGACCGAGCTCTCCCTCGGGGACGAGCTCACCGCCGAGCGCAAAAGCCGCGAGGAGACGGAGCTGCGCCTGACCGCTTCCGTTCTGGAGGCGTTCTGCCGGGGCAGCGAATACGAGCTCATGCTCGCCTGCGCCCCCATGATGAAAAACCGCGCCCTGATGCAGAAGGTTGCGGACCGCATCACGGTCACGGTGCGCGACGCGCTTGCCGGGGACGCGGCACCGCCCCTGTCCGGCTGCGAGCGGGAGGCGATCCTGCTTTCCGCCACGTTTCCCACGTCCACGCTGCTTGCGGTGTGCGAGGTCATGGCGCGCATTTCCGCGCGGGCAAATGCCAACGCAAACGAAAATCTGCTGCTTTCCGCCTTTTCGGCGGAGCTGGCGGCGCTGAAAGAAAAAACGGAGTAATCTATATGACGGAAGTAATCGGAGTCAAATTCAAGGAGGTCGGCAAGGTCTATTATTTCGATCCCGCCGGCAATCAGGTCGAAAAGGGCCAGCGCGTGATCGTGGAGACCGTGCGCGGCGTGGAATGCGGCATCTGCGCCGCCGAAAACCGGCAGGTGCCGGACGAGGAGCTGGTCAAGCCCCTGAAGGCGATTCTGCGCGTGGCCAACGACAAGGACCTGAAGACCCTTCGGGAAAACAAGGAAAAGGAAAAACGCGCGTTCGAGATCTGCCGGGAGAAGATCGAGCAGTTCGGGCTGAACATGAGCCTGACCGAGGTGGAATATACCTTCGACGGCTCCAAGATCCTGTTCTTCTATACCGCGCCGGAGCGCGTGGACTTCCGGGAGCTGGTCAAGCGCCTTGCCGGGATCTTCCACGTGCGCATCGAGCTTCGGCAGATCGGCGTGCGCGACGAAGCCAAAATGCTGGGGGGCCTCGGTCCCTGCGGGCGGCCCTTCTGCTGCAAGGAATTCCTGCACGACTTCACGCCCGTCTCCATCAAAATGGCGAAGGAGCAGGGGCTTTCCCTCTCCACGGTCAAGATCAGCGGCACCTGCGGCCGCCTGATGTGCTGCCTCAAGTTCGAGCAGGAAAGCTATGAGTATCTGCTCAAGCATACCCCCAAGGTCGGCGCCGTGGTCGACACGGACGAGGGCAGGGGCGTGGTCGTCTCCAACAACCTGCTCACCGGCATGCTCACCGTGCGGCTGGACCGCAATCCCGAGGCCGCGCCGGTGTCCGTCCACCGCAAAAACGTGCGCCTGCTGCGCGACGGGCAGATCAAGGTCAACAAGGAGGAGCTCGCCGCCCTGCGGGAGCTGGAAAGCTGAGAAAGCCGGAAAGCTGAGAAAGCCGGGGCTGCACCGTCCCCGAAGACCGCCGCCCTGTGGGAGCCGGAAGGCTGAGAAAGCCGGGACCTGTACCGTCTCCGAGGGCCGCCGCCTCCCTCGGCGGGATGAAAACGGAACCCCCTCGGGGACGCCGCGCGGCGTCCCCGTCCTATCTTTCAGCCGGTTAGCAAATGCTAA
>CACZGD010000052.1 GCA_902780565.1 Oscillospiraceae bacterium | reverse complement strand
ACAGGCTTATTTGCGTTATGCGGGGCTGTCAAGCAGATACAGCCTGTGCAGCGCGCGGGTGACAAGCAGATAGGCGACGGCAGGGTCCTCCTTGATCTTCTCCCATTCCGGGACGATCACGCAGTCGAATTCGAGCCCCTTGGCAAGCGTCGCCGAGAGCACGGTAACGCGTTTTTTCAGGCGGTCCGTTGCGCGGAACGCCCCGCCGATCTCGGGATCGCGGCTGTGCAGCTCCCGGAAGAAAGCCTCCGCTTCCTTGCCCGTCCTCGTCAGGATCCCGACGGAGGCGAGCGTATCCGGCAGCTCGCGCAGGATGCGCAGGGTTTCTTTGATCGGGTCGTCGGTCTTCAGAAGAAACGGCGCGTCTCCGTGCCGGTCAAAGATCTCGTAGTCCCGTTTTGTATCCAGTAAAAACTGCTTCGCAAAGTCCCCCAGCTCTTTTGTGGCGCGGTAGCTTTTGCCGAGCGACAGCCCTTGCGCGCCGTAGGCGTTCAGCAGATCGACGTTTGTCTGTACGTTGACGTCTGGCAAAATGCCCTGATTCAGATCCGCCAGCACGGTGAACACGGCCTTCGGGAACAGGGCGCGCACGGTCAGGTGCTGCAGCAGCGAAAGGTCCTGTGCCTCGTCGATCAACACGTGCGTCGGCTGCGCGGCCGGTACGGCGCGTCCCAAAACGGCGGCGATATACAGCATCATCACGCCGTCCTCAAACCAAAGCGCGCGATCCTGCACGCGCGTCTCCAGCGCTTGCGTCAATGCGGATCTCCCGTGGTATTGCCGGAAGAAACGGAGATATAACGACAGCGGATCGCTTTTTACCGCGTCCAGCACCATTTGCCGCGCGCGGTTGACGGAACCGTCCAGCAACTGCTTATACAGAAAGGTATACGCCGCGCCGTCCTCCTCGTCGTGCAGCAGCCGGTTCTCGATCTCGCGCCTGTGAATGAGAAAATGATTGCGGATCTCCGATTCCACCCATTCCGCCACGGTCTGTAGCCTGCGCTTCGCGTTCACGCCGACGGGCAGCGCCGTGTAGCGTTTCTCCATGTCCGTTGCGAACACAATGCTTTCGCCGTAGAGCTTGACGTCCCGAAAGCGCGTCGCCGCGTTTGTCAACGCCTGCTGCACGAAGGATAAAAAGCCCGCGTCGTAAACGGCTTTGACCGTATCGGACCGCACAGGGTCGTCCGATAGCAGCGCCTCCGCCTGTTCCACGCCGGTATCGAAGGTATACCCCGGCAGATGGTCCTCAAACAGCGTCGGAAAATCGAGCGTATCCAATTCCTCTTCGCCCAGCTCCGGCAGTACGCCGGAAACGTAGGAGCGGTACGCTTCGTTCGCCGTGAACATCAGCACGCGGGGCGTATAGCCCGCCATGCGCAGCTCATACATCAGCCAGCTCAGGCGGTGCACGCCCACGCTTGTCTTCCCGCTGCCAGCGGGACCGAAAACGCACAGGTCCTTTTTGCGGTCAAAGCGGATCGCGCGGTTCTGCTCGCGCTGGATCGTGCAGACGATCGGCTTCATCTTGTCTCCGGCGGCGCCGGAAAGCACCGCCCGAAGCACGGCGTCGTCGATGCGCAGATCCGCGTCCCAGCAGCCAATCAGCGTCCCGTTCTTAAAATCGTATTGCCTTATGCGCTCGATCTCGCCTTCGATCGTCCCCATCGGCGCGGCATAGCTTGCGCGTCCGGTCTCGCCGTTATAAAACAGGGAACTCACCGGCGCGCGCCAGTCGTAAATATAGATCCTGCCGGAATCCTCATCCATCAGGGTCGAGATCCCGATATAAATCTTTTCGGCTTCGTCGTCGCCGTCGTACAGAAAATCCACCCTGCCGAAGTAGGGCGCCTTTTTCATATCGCCGAGCACGCGCACACGGCGCTCCATGGCTTCGACCTTGCCGATCCGGTCCTCTGTCTCGTGGATGAACTCTATGCTTCTGCCGTATACGGCGGCAAACGGATTCTCCGCCATATACTCCCGCGTCGCCTCGCGGATGCTGCTGCTCTCCGCCTTGCTGTCGCCGGAAAGCCGTTCGATATCCGCGTCGATCTTTTCCAGCACGCGCTGGAGGTATTCGTCTTCCCATCGGTCCATTCCGATCTCTCCTTCGGCTGTTTCTATCCTCTATATTATATGAAACGACGCGCAGAATGCAAGTCTTGATTTTTGTCGTGGAATGTGGTATAATGGCTACAGAAAACAAAAGAGAAGCAGGTCCCGCCGCCGGACGACCTGCTTCTTTCCTGTTTTAACGCTGTTTTATGCGTTCATGGCCGCGAGCGCTTCCACCTCGTCCCTGAATTTATGCAGCGTGCAGCCGCCCTCGTGGTCCTCCGTCAGGATCCCCGTGTCCTGCAGCGCGCGGAACAGGGGAGAACGCAGCGCGTCTTTCAGGGACCCTTCACGCACGTTCACATCCGAGAACGGGGAAAACGGACAGGGCTCCGCGCCGCCGTGGGAGTTGATATGGAAAAAGCCGCGTCCCGCAGCGACGCATCCGCCGGAGCGCTTTTCGTCGCCGGGGAAGGAGATGAACACCATGTCGCGGTTATGCCGCCGAAGCTCCTTCAGCCTTTCTTCCATGAATACGCGCTCCCCGTCGCCGGGCGCAAGCGCGTCGGTCTCCTCCGCCATCGGCACGTATTCCACGAATATAACCGCCTTGCAGCCGAACGCGCCGAGCCTGCCCAGAAAATCGGTCGAGAAGACCTCGCGCATGTTCTCCTTCGTCACGGTGATGGACGCGCCGAACGCGATCTGCTTTTCCCGCAGCCGCAGCATGGTGTCGATCACCTTGCGGTAAACGCCCTTGCCGCGCCGCGCGTCGGTCACGGTTTCGCTGCCTTCGATCGAGATCACGGGCAGCAGATTGCGGTTCTCGTCAAAGATACCCAGATACTGGTCGTTCAGGAATACGCCGTTCGTGAAGATCGGGAACAGGATATCCCGGTGGTTTGCCGCGCGTTCCACAACGTCCTTGCGCAGCAGCGGCTCGCCGCCGGCAAGCAGTATAAAGCTGATGCCGATCTCACTCGCCTCGCGGAAGATCCGGTCCCATTCGTCCGCCGTCATCTGCTTTACCGGCGCTTCATCGCTGCAGGCGTGGTTTTCGCGGGAATAGCACCCCGCGCAGTGCAGGTTGCAGGCGCTGGTGATGCTGGCGATCAGGAAAGCCGGTACATGCTCCCCCTGTTTTTCGGAACGAAAGCGCTTTGCCGTCGCCTTGGTTGCCGCAGCGGCGAAGCTTTTGTAAAACGCCTTCTGCTTCGGGCTGCCGCCCGTCGCGCGCAGCGCGTCCGTGATCACACGGTAAACGCCCCCGGTCATGTATCGCTGAATGCTGAATGCCATACCGTCACCTTATTGTGTTAAATATAATTGAGTAAAATTAAATCGATTGTAACAAATAAATATCCGAAAAGCAAGCCCTGAAAACAGGATTTTTCCGAAACCGGAGCCTGATTTTCAGGGCTGTTGTTAAGCGTCCTCTTCCAGGCGGAACATTTTGCGCGGGATATGGCAGTATCCGCCGGGATTTTTGTCGAGGTATTTCTGATGGTATTCCTCCGCGTCCCAGAACGCGGAAAGGGGCAGCACCTCCACGGCAAGGGGACGACCTGCCTTTTCCGTCTCCTTTGCGACCCGCGCCTCGATCTCCGGCAGGAGGGAGGCGTCTTCGTAATAGATCCCGGTCCGGTACTGAACGCCGGAATCTTCTCCCTGCCGGTTGACGGACAGTGGATCGACGACAAGAAAATACCGGTCCAGAAGCGTCGTCAGTGGAAGCTTTTTTTCGTCGTAGACGATTTTGACGGTTTCCGCGTGCCCGGAGCCGTGCTTGACGTCCTCATACGTCGGCTGTGTGGTCAGTCCGTTTGCGTAGCCGACGGTGGTGGAAAGCACGCCGCGAAACTGATCGAAATACTTCTGCACGCCCCAAAAGCAGCCGCCTGCGAGATAAATCGTTTTCATAGGTTCCCTCCGTTAATCGAAATTCTTGACGTAGAGCTTTGCGAGCCCGCCGTCCGCCGTTTCCCGATAGCAGGCGGAAAGATCCTTCCCCGTCGCGTACATGGTCCGCACAACGAGGTCAAAGGAGATCTTGCGGTTATCGTAGACCACCTCCGCAAGGGAGGAGGCGTTATAGGCCTTCAGCGCCGCCACGGCGTTGCGCTCGATGCAGGGGATCTGCACAAGCCCGCCGACCGGGTCGCAGGTCAGGCCCAGGCAATGCTCCATCGCGATCTCGGCGGCGCATTCGATCTGCAAAATGCCCTGCTTGTGCAGCGCCGTCAGCGCCGCAGCCGCCATGGAGCAGGCGGACCCGACCTCCGCCTGGCAGCCGGCCTCCGCGCCGGAGACCGAGGCGTTCGTCTTGATCAGTTGCCCGATCAGCCCCGCGACCGCAAGCGCCTGAATGACCTCGTCCCGGTCCACGCCGAACAGCTCTTTTTCGTAATACAGCACCGCCGGCAGCACGCCGGAGGCGCCGCAAGTGGGCGCCGTGACCATGCGCTCGCCCGCCGCGTTTTCCTCGCTGGCGGCGTAGGCGCAGGCGGAGATCAGATAATTCTCTTTTTTGATCAGGTTCCGCTCCCGTTTCCCCACGCTTCTGAGCTCCTTTGCGCGGCGGCGCACGCCCAGTCCGCCGGGCAGGATCCCCTCGGTGTGCAGCCCGGCATACACGGTCTTTTGCATCTGGTCCCAGACCTCGCCGAGGTACTTCCAGACGTCCGCGCCCTCGTGCACGCTGACGTAATCCGCCAGCGTGATGCCCTTTTCGGCGCAAACTGCGGCGATCTCATTGAACGTCGATTCCGGGTAGATCTCGCCCGCATCCTTGGTGAGCAGCCGCCCGCCGATCTCGATATCGCCGCCGCCCACGGAGCATACGGTCTCGCGCCCGAGGACCTCGCCGTTGCGGATCGCCGCGATCTCCATCGTGTTCGGGTGCGGCAGCTCCGTTTTTTCGGTATCCTTATAAATCAGGCAGGGGATCTCGCCGAAGGTCTGCTTGATCGCGTAATCCGTGCGGTGCCCCGCGCCTGTCTTCGCAAGGGAGCCGAAAAGCGTTACCTCAAAGCAATTCGCGTTTTTGTATTTTTCTTTCATAAACAGACACGCCCGTTCCGGCCCCATCGTGTGGGAGGAGGAAGGACCGCGTCCGATCTTATAGATTTCTTTAATGGATTTCATGTCAGTATTTTACCGCCCTGATCGCAAAGAATGTGGGGATGCGCAGCCGGTCCAGCCGACCTTCCCCGTTATAATCGTCGTAAATATCCGTGAGTGTGAAGCCCGCCTTCAGCAGCGCGCTCACCGTCTCCCCGAAAAAGTGCGAGAACTGGATCCCGCAGTCGTCCTCTTCCAGCCGCCGCATTTGCGCTTCGTTTTTCAGCGGGTTAAACGGCATTTCATTTTCGATCGCGGTCTCGTCGCCGTTTACAATATAATTGATCCCGTTATCGAACCCGCCGAGAAAAACGCCGCCCTGCCGCAGCACGCGGGCGCATTCGCGGTACAGCGGCGCGATTTCCTCGATATAGCAGTCGGAAACCGGGTGAAAAATCAGATCGAACGCGCGGTCCGGGAAGGGGAGGGGCTTTGTCATATCCGCTTTCACGATCGTTACGTCGTACCCCTCGCGGTCGGCGACGAGCCGTTCGCTCGCGAGCTGCCTGTCGGAAAGATCCAGCACGGTAGCGTCCGCGCCCAGCGCCGCAAAGATCGGGATCTGCTGCCCGCCGCCTGAGGCAAGCCCCAGGATCTTTTTCCCTTTGAGGGCGCCGAACCAGTTGTGCGGCACGGGCACGGTCGGCGTCAGCAGCACGTCCCATTTCCCGTTTACCGCGTCTAAGTAGGTTTCGTGCTCAATGGGCTTGCCCCATTCCCAGCCCTCCTCGACCCAGCGGTCGATGGTTTCGGCGTTTCTCGTCTGATAATCGGTCATATTTCCTCTCCCTGCGTCAGTTCGCCGCGGATATCCCGCTCCATATTGAACTTGATGCTTTCAATATCGTCATATACGCTGAACAGATAATAGAGCTTTGCCACCGCCGCTTCGGTCGTCATGTCTCTGCCGCAGACCGCGCCGGCGCGTTTAAGTCCGCCGCCCGCTTCATAGGTTCCCATATCAACGGTCGCCTGCGGGCATTGGGAGCACACCGCAACAACGGTCCGGTTTTTCTCCGCCCGTTCCAGCATCGGCAGCAGCACGCCCTGATCGTCCGGGATATTGCCGGACCCGAAGGTCTCGATCACCACGCCGTTGAGCTTGTCCGTGATGATGGAGTCAAACAGATCGAACCGCAGCCCCGGAAACACCTTGATTACGCCGATTGGCACGTCGTCCGCCAGCGGCTTGAATTCAAAATGCTCGCTTCTGCGCCGCAGAAACGCCGATTCATTGTAAATGATGGAGATCCCTGCCGTGGCAAGCGGCGGATAGTTCGGGGACTGAAACGCCTGCATGCCGTCCGCGGAGTATTTCGTCGCCCGGTTGCCGCGCAGCAGCATGCCGCCGAAATAAATGCACACCTCGCGCGGTTTGCCGGCGCCCGCAATGATCATGGAGGTGATGAGATTATCGCGTCCGTCGCTGCGCGTTTCGCACAGCGGGATCTGCGAACCGGTCAGGATCACGGGCTTGCCGAGCCCCTTGAGCATAAAGGACAGGGCGGAGGCGGTATACGCCATCGTGTCGGTCCCGTGCAGGATCACAAAGCCGTCGTAATTATCGTAGTTTTCTGCAATGATCCCGCCGATCCGGTTCCACTCCCGCACGGTCATGCGGGAGGAATCGAGCAGCGGATCCATCTCCATAAAGTCCCATTTCGGCATACCGGGGGCTTTCAGCGAATCCATGTGGTGGATCGCGCCGCGAAAATAATTGCCGTCCGGCTGGTAGCCGTTTGCCGTTTTCGTCATACCGATCGTGCCGCCGGTATGAAGGATCAGAATCTCACTCATTGCTTTCTCCTTTGGTTTCTGCTTCTTCCAAAAATGCGTCCGCTTCCTCGCGGCTGCGGAAAATCACGATACGCTTCGTATCGGAATAGGTCTTCAGTTTTTCATAGATCATCGGCAGGCTGTCGGTCGGGAAGTCCTCGATCCATTTCCTGAATTCCGGGTCGAATTCCGTTTCCACCCACGGCAGATCCTCCCGCACGGTGTTGATCCGGGAGGCGGCGCCCGCCAGACAAACGTCAAGCGGCAGGTCGAATAAAAAGACCGTGTCGCAGGCGTCGAGCCGCATGTTCAGCGTCCTGCCGTAATTCCCGTCGATGATCCATCGCTCCTGCCGGATGATCTCGCCGAGTGCCTTGTCGAATTCCTCTCTTGTCACGGTTGTCTTATCCGGCTTGTGCCAGATCCGGTCCAGATAGAACAGCGGCAGCGCCGTTTTGTCCCGCAGCTTTCTTGCGAAGGTGCTTTTGCCGCTGCCGGGGCAGCCGATCACGATGACCTTTTTCATGGTTTCAGTACCTCCTGCTCCCGCTCTGCCGTTCGTTCGTAACGTCATAGAGCGAGAGCCCGTGCGCCGCGGCAAAGCGCATGCGGTATGCTGCGAGAAGATCCCGCTGCGTATAGAATCTGTCCGACCGCGGATCTCCGAACGTCCGTACCAGTTCCGTTTGCGACGGAAACGCGGCATAGTAGGTCTCGTCCAACTCTTCGAGCCGCCGGATTGTTTCGTCAAACGGGGTTCGTTCCCATGCTTCAACGGTTTCGGGCGTCAGGGAGAGCAGCAACATACGCGCCGTTTCCTCTTTTATTGCGCCCGGTTCGCAGAACGCCGCTTCTGTTTTATACACGTTCCGGTTCAGTTTTGCTTTCACTTCGCGCGGCAGTTGCTCAAAGACGTCCGCCGTCAGGCGGATCGGTTCCAGATGCTTTCCGCGACCCTCCGCGTGCGGAACGAAAAAGCGGATATCCTCCGCTCCGGCATCCGTCAACGCGTGAAGCAGGGAAGCCGCCTGCCCCGCGTTTTCCGTTGTCAGCGGGATCCCCGCGGTAACGCGCAGCCCCGTCGCTTTCGCAAAGCGGATCGTTTTCAGCATAAAAGCGTAGTCGCCCGGTCGCGCGGCGAAACGGTCGTGATAAGCCTCCGTCCCGTAGAACGTGAAATTCAGCGTTTCCGCGCCGTGCGCGCGGATCCCTGTCAAAAGCTCCCGAAGCGCTTCGTCCGACCGAAAAGTGAAGCCGTCGAACTGCAGAAATCTCCCGCTGACGGACCCAATCCCGTTCAGAACGTCCAGCGCGTCAAACAGCGCCGGATGATCCATGGAAAAGCCGAAGGAGAAGTGAAACGAAAGCGCCGGTCGGTTTTCTTTGATCCAACTGTAAAATCGCAGCGCGTAGTCCCGGCTGCGGTCAAACGCCGCGCCCGGCAGTTTCCCGTCCCAGTCCAACAGGCAGTACCGACAGCGGCAGGCGCACGGCACGCACAAGGTTTGTATCATGATTCCCGTCGTCTGCATCCCGTACGCCTCCCTTTCTTTTCAGTCTTTCACGCTTCGCGTTGCAATGAACGTCGGTACGTTCTTTTCGTGCAGCGGTCCCGCGCCGTTGGTGTCTTCATAAATGTCCGTCAGGCGGAATCCGGCTTTCAGTTGCCCGCCGATCTGTTCCTCCAGCGTATGCGAGAACTGCAGCCCCATGTCGTTTTCTTCCAGCTCCCGTCGAACGTTCTCGTCCTTGAGGGGATCGAAGGGGAGGCTGTGGACGACGCGCTCCTCCTCACTGTCGAAGATCCAGTAAATGCCGGTATCCAGCCCGCAAAGCAGCACGCCGCCCTTTTTCAGCACGCGGCAGCACTCCCGGAACACGGGTTCGACCTCCTGAATGTACTGATTCGAGACGGGGTTCACGATCAGATCGAAGCTCTCGTCCGAAAAGGGGAGCGGCTCCGTCATGTCGCCCTTTACGATTTCGATATCGTAGCCTTCCCGGTCGGCGACGGTCCGCTCACTGTCAAGCTGCGCGTCGGAAATGTCCAGCACCGTGCAGTTCGCGCCGCGGGCGGTCAGGATCGGCATCTGCTGCCCGCCGCCTGCGGCGAGTCCCAGCACGCGCTTGCCCGTCAGATCGCCGAGCCACGCGTGCGGGACCTTTCGCACCGGCGTCAGGGTGATATCCCATTCGCCCCCGACCGCTTTGAGAAAGGTCTCGTGGTCGATCGGCTCCATCCAGAAGAGCCCGTATTTCTGTTTCCAATTGTTAAAGGTTTGTGCGTTTTGTTCCGTATATTTCATAAGAGACTCCTTTCAGTTCGATTTTCGGAAAGAAAGCTTCTCTTAATGCGGAGTCTGAAAAAAGGTCGCCTTCATTTATTTCAGCACCAATGTCATTGTCAGCGGATTGTGATCGGACGCCGCAAAACCGAGGTCAAGCGTGCCGAAGTCCTTGACCTCCAGATTCGAGGATACAATGAATCCGTCGATCAGATAATACTGGAAGCTGTTTTTGTCCGCGTCTTTATAAGGCTGATTGAGCAGACGGCAGCTCGGGGTCTTTTCGTCCATTAGGAATTGCCACTGCCCCTTGAACTGCGTTACGTCGATCTCCGGCGCGACCCAGTTGCCCTCATATACGGGATAAGCGGAGCCGTCCGCAGAGGAGAAGATCTGGTTGAAGTCGCCGCCTGCGATCACGTAGTTCCCCTTTGCCGCTTCCGCGTCGAGGAGCTCGGCGAGCATCTTTGTCTGGGCAAGCTTGCCCTCGCCGTCGTCGTACGCTTCGAGATGCAGGTTGACCACCACCAGTTCCTTATCACTGCCCTCGAGCTTCACGCGGCTGACCAGCAGACAGCGCTTCAGGTTTGCCATGCGCATGGGCCAGGAGAAGGGGATCGGCAACTGCACGCGGGTTGCCTCCTGCAGGGGATAACGGGAATAAGTTGCGATACCGGAATCCACCTTGCCGATCGGCGGGATCGGATAGGGCAGAAAAGCGACCTTGAAGTTATTTGCAAACACTGCCTGATAGCCGGTTTTTTCCTTCAGTGCGCCCTTCACCTCTGCGAATTCGTCCACGTTGCCGCTTCTGGCGGAATCGCGGTCCGTTTCCTGCAGCATCACGATGTCGGGGTCCTCTGCAAGGATCGTCTGCCGGATCGCGGTCATGTTCGCCGCGAGCCTTTCGGCGTCGGCGGTCTTGACCATCGAGCCGCCGTCCATGAAAAAGTCCGCGTTGTCGCCGAGCGCGCCGTAGCCGATGTTCCACGACAGGATCTTGAGCGTATCGCCGACGCCGATCGTCCCGTCGGCTTCTCCTTCCGGCGTCAGCGCTTCGGTGTCCGCCGGTTTATACTCCGTCACGGATAAGTATCCGACCAGTCCCACCGCCAGCAGGACCACAACGAGCAGTAAAATGCCGATGAACCGCAGAATACGCACCGGCAGGGAACGGTGTTTTCTTTCCTGTGTACCCTTTTTCATAATGATTCCCCTTTTTAGAAATTGTATATAAAGTAATCAAACCGGCTGCGAGGTGTGCTGCACCTTTGAAATGCGCGGCGCCGCGCCGGTGAGGTGTGAAAGATCCCGGTAGCAGGGGAGGGCTTCATCCGCAAAAAGCCCGGCGGGGATTTGCGCGGTCCACCCGGCTTCGTCGATCGCGGGGATGTCGAGTCCGAAAGCGTACAGAATGATCGCCGCAAGATCTCGGATGTTCATGTCCCCGATCTCCCCGCTGCAGACGTTTCTGCCCGCGGCTGCGAACATGACGTACTTTTCCGCGTCCGTCCAGCCGCCGTGGCTGCCGCCGCCCGTTTCGGGGCGCGTGCCGCCGTGGTCGGCGATGGTCATGAACAGGGTCTCGTCCAGAATCCCCGCGTCCTGCGCGGCGGAGTAAACGTCGCCGAGCAGCGCGTCCACCTCGTGGATCCGTTTGAGATAGTCGGGGGAGCCGTAACCGAATCTATGCCCCGCGCCGTCTACGCTGTCAAACTGGATGAACAGGAAATCGGGCTTCTGCTGCCGGACGTAGTCGCAGATCTTCGGCGTCAGCTTCGTATCCGGAGCAGTCTCCTTGGTGATTCCGAGCCCGTCCTCCGCAATCCCGCGGGAGATGGGGTCCCAGTCGCAGAAGGAGCCGAGCACCGCCTCCGGATATACGGCGCGGATGCGGCGGAACACGGTCGGGAACACGCTGTCCGTGGGGTAGGGCTGATTGCTGACGATCTCATTTGTCAGCTTGTGGACCTCCGGTCCCACGCCGAGGAGCATGGAGCCCCAGCACTCCGCGCTGATGGTCGGGTTCGAGGCAAGCGCTTGAAAGGTCTTTGCGCCGTTTGCAAAAATCCGGTCAAAATGGGGCGTGTCCGCCTGCTCGAAGAAGCCGCCCGCGCCGTCGATCCCGACGACGATCACGTGTGAATATCTTTTTGTTTCCATTCTTTGGGTCCTCCGTTCAAAAAGAATGTGTGGTTTTTAATAACGCGAGCCGCGTTTGTGCCTTATTATGCGCGGCGGTCAGCTGAACCAGCCGCCGTTATACTTTTTCTGCGCGACGTGCATGGTGAGCAGTCCGGCGGAAAAGCCGATGAGGATCGGGATCCACCAGAAGGAGGATTCCGCAAGATTGAAGAACCCCGTTATGTAAATCCCGACGCCGATGACGATCAGGCCGATCCCGATAAGCCGCGTATAAGCGGGGATATCCGTCTTCTTTACGTTTTTATAATGATATTCGTGCAGATACGTTATCTTCTGTTTTTTCCAGATCAGTCCGCCTAACACGACGCAGAGCATGCCGATCGCAAGCTCAATGATAAACCCGACGATCATGGGACTGCCTCCGTTTTTTATTTCCCTGCCAGCTTCAGAAACTTCGTGTCGTTCATCTGTTCGTTCGTCAGGTATTTGCCGTCCAGAAACAGGGCGTAGGTCGTGATCGGGGTCGGCGCGTTTTGTGCCGCGTCCCTGCTGTCAATGTGAATCGCTTTGAAGGGGATGCCGTGCTCTTTCGCCGTGCGTTCCACGATCGGAACGTATTTCGCGTTGAACGGACACTGACTCGTGTAGTAGAGCACGTATCCGGCATCGTCGGTTTCCGGATGCTTTGCGCAAGCCTTCAGCGCCGGTCGTTTCGCGTCCGGGGAGAAAGGGAGATACCAGAGCTGGACCCCGTTGTCGGCCTCGTCGCAAACCGTAAAGCCCTTGTATTTCAGGTATTTCGGATCCGCCAGAAACGGTTTTTTCTTTGCGGACGCAAGAATGCACAGACCGATCCGCCCGTTAGCCTTGCTGTCTTCAATGCAGGCAGCGAGCAGATCGTTGGAATACCCGTGCCCCTTGAACGAGCCGGAGACCCACAGACAGTCGATGTACGTATACCCGTCTGCGTCGATGGGATTCCACGCGTATTCCGCCGGGATATACTCGATGAAGCATTTCCCTCGCTCGGCGCTCTTCAGGAACACAAGCCCCTCGTCGAACCTGTCCCTGAGCCACGCCTTTTTAGAGGCGACCTGCACATCCTTGTTGTTGGAGATCGCGCAGCAGATATGCTCCTTTTCCAGATTTTCTTTCGTGACTTTGACGTAATCCATAAATAATCCTTTCCTATTCTGTTGATTTCAGCGCATCTTTTTTCGAAAACAAATGATCCGATTGGCTTCCTCGAATCCCAAAGCCATATGAAACCTGAAACTCTCAATGTTGTCAAGTTCGCAATCGCTGGCAAATTCGCTGCAGCCTTTTTCTTTTGCCCATTTCTCGCATTCCGAAAGCAGTTCTGCGGCAAAACCTTGTTTCCGATATCCTTCCGAGACAAAAATGCCTTCAAGATATCCCACAGGCGAGCTATCGGTTCCTTCAACATAATCGCGCCGCAGCTGGCACTGTGCAAAAGCGATCGGCTTATCATCCAACCATTTGATAAAGCAGACCGCATCATCATTCGTGACCAACCGGCGAAACTCCTCCGCCAGATCTTCCGGAATGTGCTCCGTCCACATTTGAATCGCCAAACCCGCAAGCGCTTCGGCGTCTTCAGTTTTCGCTCTCTTGATCATACTTTTATCTCGATAAACAGAAATCTTCATAGTGATTTTTCAGCCACCAGCTTTGTCCAACCATTGACTTTAGCTTCCGAAATAATCTGAAATCCGTTTTTCTTCCAGAAATGCGTGGATTGCGGATTTCCTTTATCGATTGCCAGCCGGACAGCCGTTTTTCCAATCGACCGCAAATACCCTGTGACTTCTCCGATGATAGCTGTTCCTATCTGATTTCCTTGATATGTCGGGTCCATCATAAAGAATCCAATGTACGCAAGATCTGCATTTGGATATCCGTCAATCAGATCCATGACTGCCACCAACGTTTTATCTTCGTAGAACCCCACATAATATTTATCAGATGTTGAAATGTTCGGCGGCGTAATATGCAAATCATCGAGGAGCTGTTCTATCTTGGGTTCCGCTTCGCAGTATCGATAATACTGCGCGTTGCCGGAACATAAATGCAAAATGCTTTCCGCGTCAGAATCTCCCATTCTACGTACTGCAAATCTTTTGCTGAGTTTAAGAACGTTTATCATTGGATCCTCTCGCATAATACGGATTTAATCAAAAACTTGGTACTATTTCAAACAGCCGGCATCCTTCGGCTCATACGTTGATGAGATGAAGTCTGTTTTTTGTGGTATAAGAGGCATACGGTTTCGACGTCTCTCGGAGAAACAAGTTTAATTCAATGAGTATTACGGTTGCCTTCAGGGGCCTGCGATCAATACGCCAAAAGCCTCCCGTAGTCGTTCCACTCGCCGAACATCCGTCCCTTTTGTGTTTCAGCAATCAGGTGTGAAAGCGATTGTTCATACAGATCCGGATTTCGCTTCCTGTAAAATGCCACGTTATATGCCCGTACCCGTTGATATAATGGCGGGAAGCTCTTGAATTCTGACCAGCACCGCGCCGCTTTCATCGCCGCTTCGATATCATGGTCAATTTTAAAGCTCTTTACACCCATCGCAGGCAGAACCGCTCTGCCTGCGTCTGTCATCAACCCCAGCTTTTCCAGTCTGCGGACGCGCTCCTTGTTCAGCTCCGTCCATGGGCTGTTCTTTTTCCTTGGCGAAAATCTCTGCATACGCTTTCCGTCGATCAGCTTCTGCGTGCTGTCGATCCAACCGAAGCAAAGCGCTTCTTCCACAGCATCAAGATAATAGAATCTGTTGTTGTCGACAGGTCTTCCGCGTTTCAGCTCGACCCAGCATTCCTTCTCCTTGTCGGCATGCAGCGCAAGCCATTCGCGGAAATCTTTTCGATTCTCAATCCGCAGTATATTGTTCGCCATCTGTTACTCCGCTCCTGTGGCCTTGATCGCGCTCAAATATCCGTCTATCTTCAAAAAGCGATTCATGATAGCTTCCTCGTGCGGGAAAGACATGCTTTCACTGCAGGATCATCGTTTTTCACTTCGCCGGTTCACTCGTTTTCGAGCGGCTTTTTCCTCGCCTCTCTCATTTGAAGAAGCTCGCTGTAAATTTCATCCTTCTTTTTTCCGGTATATCTGTCGAAAAGATATGAGATTGCGGCGAGCAGATTTCCGGCAACGCCGCAAAGAACGAACATTGTGAAAATCCCCTTGAGCGTTTTTTCACTCTGAACCGGTTTGACCTCGTTGCCGCTTGCGTCGGTAAAGTTCGGCAGGTAGCCGAGTTTCGCGAAAACGATGTTATATATATTGGTGCGGATAATGTTGAAAAGGTTTCCGAGAAGGCTCTGTGTCGCCGTGAGAAAGCCTTCGGCATGGATCGGGCGGCCGTAATGCTTTTCGGAATACCATTCCATGTAGTCCGTCGAGTCGCCGACAACAACTTTCTTTGAGGCGGAGATCGCATTGTTGGGCATTCCCGCCAGCCCGATGAGTATCCCGATCAGAACGCGGCGCTTATGCATTTCCTGAGAGCTGAATTTGAGACCGGCGAGTCCCATCAGCGCATAGAACAAGCCTGTATAAGCGAAGCCGCCGGAGAGGACGGTCCTCGCTGAAAAGCGACCGGTTATGACGGGAACAAGAAGAAGACCGATATAGGAAAGCGTGCCGCTCAGGGCGTCCATCCCCGCTTTAAGCTTCAAGTCGCCGAGAACATCCTCATAGACATAGACAAACATGCGGTATGAAAGCTGCCGTATCTGTTCAAAGAAGGTGGCGGTCTCGGTGACAATGAAGGTTCGGTTGTGAAGGATCGAAAGGATCGTTTCCTTGTCCCAGCTCAGCTTTTTCCTGTCCGGCCGTTCATTCACGCGGATCTTTTCATTCAGCGTAAAGAAGGGCGCCATCATCAGCACGACGCCGATCACCGTGAAGGCAAGCGCGCAATAAAAGTAAAAATGCTGCTGCTTTACAGGGTCGTTTTTCGCGGTTCCGACAAGGTAGGATGTAAGCCATTCGGGAAGCATCGAGCCAAGCGCCGAAGCGAGCGTTCCGAGGGTGTAGAAATTCTTTCTGTCGTTGGCGTTGCTTGTCATCCGCAGGGACAATGTGTTCAGGGACGCATCATAAAACGAGTCCGATATTCCGAAAACAAGAAGAATAACGGTCATCCAGATAAAGTTGAATACCGGGCTGCTCGACGGAACATAAAAAAGGAGAACCGAGGTCAAGGCGAAGGGGACAGGCGTGACGCCGGTGATGATTTTTGTCGCCGTCGGCTTTCCGGGGGAGGAAGGCGTGTCGAGGACATAGCCCGAAACGCCGGCGTTGACGAAGCCGAGAGCGAGAGCGATATTGCTGTATATCGTGATATGCTCCGGCTTTACTTTCAGAAAGCTTCGGGAAAATTTGTCGGAAAATGAGCCGATGATATCCTGCCCCATTGAATTTCCGAATATTCCACCGCAATAGCCAAGCTGTTCCTTCAGGGTGAAGCTCGGGTTCGGCGCGAAAAAACTATCCTTTAAATCTTTGATTTTCGGCATAATTTTCTCCTTCTTTCTTCGGGAAAAGCGGTCCTATGAATGAATTGACGCTGCGCGTCATGATTTGCGAACTAAAGATTTCAGATTAAAAAAATATCTCGGTGATTCGGGATTCACAGCTTGTATACCGCGGGAATTTCCTGATCCTCTTTCCAGAGCTCTTTCTTTTCTTCAAAGCCAAACGACAGATACAGCTTTCTCGCCACCTCAT